>NZ_NUEU01000007.1:0-336000 GCF_002556365.1 Bacillus sp. AFS002410 | reverse complement strand
TGGTATTTAAAAAAACTATTAATGATACTACTTTTCTTGGGGTTATGTATATTTTGTTTGTGTTATTTTATTTATGAGTAACGGATTGTTTTAGGGTGTTATATAAAAAAAGATTACTCAATCTTATACAACTAAAGCATGCGTTAGTTGAACGAAGTGATCGAACATTTCGTTGGTATTTTTTTGTAGTACCATGACATTGTAGTTAAATTAAATATGATAAAATATTTTTTGAATTGTTATGAAAAAAGTTCCGAAAATCACCTTATAATAAAGTGAAGAAACATCCTGTAGTGAAAAATAGGATGTTTTTTTTATACTTTTCAAATAGAAAACAACATACCATTATATCAAAGGAATAAATAATAAAGAATTGTTTTGAAGCTTTGTTATAAAGGGAGCGAAGCCAGTGGGGAAGAAAGTGTTATTCTTCGGCGATGTTGGAATTGATGATGCAATCGCTTTGGTTTATGCACGTTTAACAGAAGATATTGATATAATTGGGATTGTGGCGGATTATGGGAACGTATCTAAAAAAGAAACAACTAGGAATGTTCGGTTTTTACTTAAAAGGTCAGGGAAAGAATATGTTAAAGTCTTTGGGGGTGCCGAGAATCCAATGACGGGAGAGATCCCAACCTATTACCTTGATATACATGGCCCGTTTGGTTTAGGTCCAATCGATCCAGGTTTAGAGTTTGAGAACTTAGAAAACTTTTGTGAAGTTATTAATTTGATAGAACAATACAAGCATGAACTAATTATTGTGAATACAGGAAGGTTAACTTCGCTAGCCACTCTGTTTATCTTATACGGAGATCTGATGAAAAGTGTGAATTCTTACTATATTATGGGTGGGGCCTTTCTATATCCTGGAAATGTTACTCCAATTGCAGAAGCGAATTTTCATGGAGATCCGATAGCGGCTAATATCGTTATGAAATATGTAAAAGATGCATATATTTTTCCATTAAATGTAACGCAAAATGCCTTAGTTACCCCTTCAATGGTCAATTATATTCATAATAAAGGGAAAACTGATCTTATAAAACCACTATTAGATTACTATTATTTTAAATTTTATCAAAAGAAGGTACCGGGCATACAGGGAAGTCCAGTTCATGATGCTGTAACTCTCATGGCAGTCATACGTAGCGATCTATTTACATTTTATCAATCTGCTGTTGTAATTGATTCAACCGATGTGGCTAGAGGTCAAAGTATTGCAGATTTTCGAGTAACAGATACTCCTGAGAAATTTGATGGGAGACCTTTACAACATATTGCAGTAGGCTTAAATTATGAAGGGTTTTATCAGGATTTTATGTCAGTTATGACTGGAGAGAAATTCTAGATTAAACTTTAACAGAAAGATGTAATATTTATTGGAATCGAATTAAGTAAAGAACCACTAAGATTTTCATAAATAAAATTCAACCAATGCATGCGATTCTTCAATAACGAAGGATCGCTTTTTTATGCAGTTAAATGGCAGTTTTGTTGTAATAGAATAGTTTTTATTGCTTAAAAGTAAGTAACTAGTGAAAAAATACAAACCATTAGCTATTGAATTAATAAATTATATTAAGAAGTTTGTTTGCCATTGCTCAATAATATCACCTAAAAAAAGAGAATCCGGTTTCTCTTTTTTTATTTTAATTTATCTATTTTTTGAATTAGCTGGTGAAATTTATATTCTTGGGGTGTTAGGGATAGTATAAAGTTAGGTGATTCGAATTGTTTAGAAAGATATGGCCAACAGTAATATTATTAATAAGTACTTGTTTTGTATTATTGGAAAGGTATTCCTTTTGTTCTAAGTTTTAAATAGCAAAAGGTCTCTGTAATAGAGTCTTCGTTTTTATGTCGTTTCTACTTTCAATTAACGCATGCATTAGTTGAACAACTTTTAAGCTGCTTCGGTAGCTTTTTTCTTATTCAAGATAATGGCAGTTTAGTTGAATAAGAATGTCTGAAATTTAATGTAAAAAGGGAAAATTTTCTCAAGTTACCTCCTCCCTATTATTGGTATGATAAAAATATCATGAATCCAAACAGAAGGAGGGTTCAAATTGACCCGCAAAAAATGGCTAGTGTGCGTTATTTATATTATCAACATTAACTGCATGCCGTGTACTATACATCAAATTACATTCGACGCCTTCACTAGCAATTCGAACAAAATTGTTTTTCACGCTTCACCCAAATAGTGCGTTGAAGTCGAAGATTTCGCTACATGTAGAAGCCAACAAAGGTTTTCAACCGTATTTACATCTCCACAACGCGAAGGCGTATCGGATTAATCATCCGATAGTAACGCCGAATCCGATGAATGATAAGACGGATTTCATCGTGTATAGGAAAGGATCTTTCTATTCAGCGGAGTATTTAGATTCCGAAATATCCGAAATCGAGGGATGGTAAGCTAAATAAAAGGGTTATTAAACAATAAACCTTATGCGACTAACGCATGCTTTAGTTTGAAAACAAAAAAGGATTATCATTAATCAATCATTCTCTGTTTCACTTGTATGGAAGTTTAAATGAATTGGAAGAAGAATTTCTAGGGGGATCATGAATATTGAGATGAATAAGTTTTGGAGGTATAAGTGGGTAAACTTTATGATTATTACAAGGAGAAGTTATTAAGATTGTTTGGAGCAACACCTAAAAATATAGGATGGACTTCATATGCTACGTTAACTATTGAACCAGAATATCCAGTTGACTTAGAAAATTTAAGTTTCAAAAATATAGATTGGCTAGAACTTTATGAAAATCTTGAAGTAGTTGGAGATTATGATGAGGTCAGCACGGATTTTAGAATTAGAGAATTTATATCAAGTAAAAACCATGAGCCTCACTTTTCATTAATAACAGAATTTTATTTAATGTTAGGTAATCAATTTGAAAACGGTGAAATTTCCATTTTTGTTAATAATAAGTTGGATAAAAAGCTGATATCCGAAGTTATTTTACATTTTAATAATTGTAGAGTTGTATATGAAAATGATTTACCGACTGAGGTAATATTATCTAATCCTAAAAAGGTGTCTTTAAATGAGGTTCATAAACAAGGGATAAATCCTATTATTAGCGATCTTTATGGTAATGTTAGTGAAAGTGAACCAGAATGGAGTCCATCGTTAAGTTACAAAGTAGTTCCAGAAAAAATAGAAAAATACGAAGATCAAAATTTTGATCTATTATTCGAATATCTAATTAGTGCAAAAAAAGATAAACACTTTTTATCATTTTCGTGGTTAAGTCTTGTTTTAGATGAAACTTTAATAGAATCCGTAGCGATTAGATATTTCGCTCACAAATGTAAGAATATGTATTTATGGGTAAATAGAGAGAAAAAAATAACAATGATTCAATTAGAAATTTAAGTAAGATTTTTATTTTTAAAATACTTCTGCTTCAACTAACGCATGCAATAGTTGAACAATAAGATCGGCTTTTTAGCCGGTTTTTTTATTCAACAAAATGGCAGTTTTGTGCAATAAGGATTATCCGAAAATCAATGTGGAAAAGGCTGGATTCCCTCAAGTTACAGTTAGTGGAGATACAATTTTAAATTATAGATAATAACGCTGCGTATCTTAATCTAGGTAAATAGCATTATTTTTCTTTGTATATTAATATTTCTGTATCCAGTATCGATACAGGGTATTTTTGTTATATAAATAATAATTTAGATTCTAAATGGTGAAAATAAACATATTTAAAAAAAGAAAATAGAGGAAATAAATATTAAATGAAGGTACTATCATGAATCGTAAATTAAAAGTAAGTGGTTTTCAATTATTATGTATGATTTTTATGTTTATTAATGGTACATCGCCTCCAATTGAAATCTATTCTTTAGCCAAGCAAGATGCATGGATGAGTTTATTATTAGGACTTACTGTGGGGTGTCTATTATTTCTTGTATATATAAAGTTATATTCATTTTTTCCTGATGTACCATTTACAAAATATATACAAAATATTTTAGGTAAATATGTTGGAAAACTGTTAGCACTAATCTATATATTATATTTTATTTATATAGGTGCACGAGTTTTGCGAAATTTTGAGGAGTTAATGGTTATTACTCTTTACAATGCTTCATCACAAATTTCAATTGGAATATTAATGATGATTGTTGTAATATATGCATGTCATAAAGGATTTGAAATATTTGCACGTGCAAATGAATTTATTTTTTTATTTATAATGTTTATTAGTTTTATAATTATTGGATTAGAGATTATTTCTGGCTTAATCAATATTGATAATTTAAGACCTGTATTAGAAAGTGGATGGAAACCAGTGTTAAAGGCAACTCCGATATTAATTTCAAATCCTTTTGGTGAGATATTTACATTTTCTATGATTTTGCCATATTTAAATAAACAAAAGAAAGCAATAAATGTAGGAATAACATCATTACTATTTTCTGGGCTTATATTGACTTTATTTTCAATGTTAAATACTTCCATAATGGGTGTTTCTGAAATAGAAAGAACCATATATCCACTTCTAACAGCTGTTAGTTATATTAGTATTGCTGATTTTGTTCAAAGATTAGATACCTTTATTATAGTGATTTCGGTATGTAATTATTTCGTGAAGATTACTATATATTTCTATTGTGCGGTGTCAGGAGCAGCAGATTTATTTGGCATTAAGGAAAGTAAGCAGTTAGTTTATCCTACTTCGGTTATAATGTTAGTTTGTTCAATGTGGATGACAACGAATTATGTTGCATTACGTAATGAAGCAAGTGAAGTTGTTCCCTTTTTACTACAAATACCTCTTCAAATTATTATCCCAATTTGTTTAATACTAATAGTGCTAATAAAAAGGAAACTAAAATACCCAGCCTTTTAAAAGAAAATCCCTGAATGTTCGCCCTTTTCTCGGCAATTGGTGGAGTGGCCTCTGTTTTAATTGGTGAGTCTGATCCATCAGTGTTAGTTTGCTGGTTGCTTTTTTTGCTGTATTGGAGCAACGATTGCTTAAGGTTTTGGAACGAGAAATCAGAATATGAAATTGCCTATACAAGGCTAACTAAGGCTTTTCTTTTGTAAATAACGCAATGCTTTATTTATATAACAATGGAAAAGATTTCCATTAAGAAAGACGAATAACTAATACCATTAATAATAATTTTTATATAATAAAGTACAGTTACATTTTTCTAATTTACCAATATCACCTATTTTTTAGGGAAACTCTTTATCCTGTGAGTTTCTCTTTTTTTATTCTTGTTGAACTAAATGGCAGTTTAGTTCAATAAGGAAAAGGAAACCTATGATATAATTTTTCAAGATGTAAATTCCGTTTTTTCATGAAAGGTGGAATTATAAATGGATACAAATGAACTAAGAAAATGGGCAGAAAAACATTCTATTGAAAATTATACAATTGAAAGTTTTTGGGAAACGTTTGAATATTATCAACAGGAAGAAAATGATGAATTTCAGGAAAATTTTGGCGAGGGTTTTGATAAAGAGCAGTTGTTTATTAATATGGAAGGACTAGGTCTTTTTATAGATGCTTGGAATAAAGATGCATATATGCAGTACGGTTTTGATTACGTTACTTCTTATGTTCCAATCGTTTATAAAGATAAGAAAATTGGAGTCTATAAAATGCTTTTCAAGCTAAATGGCGAATGTTTTGATGACTTTTTTATTATTGATTAGTTAGTACTTATAGAACTAACGCACTGCAAAAGTTGAAAAAGATGGGTTGCTTCGGCAGCTCTTTTTTCATTCAACTATATGGCAGTTTAGTTACATAAGAATAATTTGAAATTCTAAGTAAAAAAGGTGAAAATCCCCCAAATTATAATACTTACTTTGATGTTAAAATCAAATTAGTATTATAAAAGATAGGGGGATAAAAAATTGACTACCAGAGAATTTATTAAAGAACAAACTTTCAACGTAACATTTAATATAACATTAATAATTTCACTTATATTGAGATACACAGGTGTATTAGAGAGAAGAGAGAACAAATCTTTAGTGATTGTTTTAATTATCTTTTTAGTCTTTTTCATAATAGCTAAGTTAATAAATAAATTATTATTAAAACTAAATCTATTAGAAGATGTATTAGAGCAAAAAAGAAAAAGAAAATATTTGCGATTAATAAATTGCTCTTATATTTTTATAGTCGTTATTGTAATATTTGGAAGGTAAATCAACTAACTCATGCGTTAGTTGAACAACCTAAAAGCTACTTCGGTAGCTTTTTCTTATTAAAGTAAATGGCAGTATAGTTGAATAAGGTGAAAAATAAAAAATGATATATTTTTGCAAAATTAGAATTATATCAATTTACCATATAATAATAATAATTAAGAGTTTGCATTTCAGCTCTTCAATAAGAAAAAGATTTTATTTAGGAGGAGTATTTTGAAATTAGGTAGACTAATTGGAATAAGCCTAACAATCCTGTTAGTTGAAATTGAAGGATTTATTAAAGATAAATTGCATTATCATTTCCAATCCGAAAATGTATTCTATCCTATAATTCTAGGTGTTTTGGCGGGATTAACTATATTTAAAATAGAAAAGATAAACCCAACTATTTCTAATGAAAAGATTAACGGCATCATTAGTACTTGTGTTTTGTTTTTTTATTATCATAGTTCCATTTTTACTTAACTTTATGTAACTAACTACTGCATTAGTTGAACAAGGAAATGTAGATATAAGAAATAGAATTAAACCCAGTATTTAAAAGCACTTTATATTGAGCAAATAGGAAGCGGAAAATTGGTCTTTATGGTACAGAAATTAAATATAAAGGTTCTTATACAATTGTAGACCGTATAGAAGGTTTAGACGTTAGACTGTATGTTCAAGAAGAAGATGGAGGTCTATCAAACTATAATAAGATACCGCTTCAAGACCTTCTTACATATTTAAATTGATTTATCCAATTGTACTTTCGATAATCCGTCAAAATTCGTAGTAAACGCTCCTTTTAAACATTACAAAGAGATCAATATTCTTACGTAACTAGCGGATGCGTCAGTTGGACATCATTTTTATTATCACTAATATAAAGCCACTTATCTGCTATAAATTTGTAAAAATAAAAGAGACTTTAAAAACAGATTTGAGATCCATAAAATTAATAATTGAGTTGTCGTTTTGTACATACAATTTTAAAAAAAGTGATTTATTTTAACTAAGCAATAAGAAAATGTATTAAAATAAAATAGATTGATTATGAGGGGGCTTATAGAATGGGAAACATAGATAATAAAAATCTCGAAAATAGTATTCAATTAGACTTTCAAAAAGAAATGTCATACGGTGATTATCTCAGCCTTGATCAGATTTTATCAAGCCAACATCGACTTTCGAACCACCATGATGAGATGCTTTTTATCATCATTCATCAAACAAGCGAGCTTTGGATGAAGCTAATTTTACATGAAATGAATTCGGCGATTGCTTGTATTCGCCGCAATGATTTAGAACCATCAATTAAAATGCTGGCACGTGTTTCCCGCATTCAACAACAGTTAATCCAGTCATGGAGCGTCCTTTCGACGTTGACACCATCTGAATATATGCAATTCCGTGACAAACTGGGCCATTCCTCTGGATTCCAATCCTATCAGAATCGCTTGATTGAATTTGCGCTAGGAAACAAAAATGCACATACGCTGGCTGTTTATCAACATCAGAAGGAGTTACATTCGATGTTGCTAAATGCTCTTCATGAACCGAGTATTTATGATGCTGCCATATCTGCACTTGTGGCGCATGGTTTATCGGTTGATAAAGAAGCTCTTGAACGTGACTGGTCACAAAGCTATGAACCAAATGAGAGTGTTGAAAATGCATGGCTGACAGTCTATCGCAATCCCGAACAATATTGGGATCTATATGAGTTGGCAGAGAAGCTAGTCGATATTGGCAACCAGCAGCAGCTGTGGCGCTTTAATCACATGTCGACGGTTGAAAGAATTATCGGCAATAAGATGGGAACAGGCGGATCTTCAGGAGTTAGTTATTTAAAAAGAGTTCTAGATCAACAATTTTTCCCGGAGCTTTTGAGTTTGCGTACAAAGCTTTAGTAGAAAAGAGGCTGACTCAGGGGAACTGAAGATGGATCAAAGTGATTAAATATAAATTTTTAATAATACTGGCACCAAATTTATGCTTCTTTCGAATTTGATTACGTTGAAAAGAAAGTAATTAAATTTGATGTGAATCTAAAAATTGGAAGGGCATATGTAGAACGTGTGAAGTGTTTATCAAAACAATTTCTAGCAAAAGGTAACTTCCTTAAAGAAGTTGCCTTTTTGAGTTTCTTGTAACGAATTTTAGGTTCGTATAGCAAATAAAGGATTCTTCTTGTTCAACTAACTAATGTTTTAGTTGAATAAAAAAAGAAAACCACCTCTTTTAAATATGGTTAAAATTCCTCTGAAAGTCCAATTGTTAAATATCGAATAAACTCCTACCAATCAAGTTTGCAGTAACTGGCTTTTTTCCAATTTCTCGTGACCATATAGATAATTGACCAATGTGGTGGATCTCATGGACGATAACATGCCGCATTACTTCACCGTATCTATGTGCTTCCTGTTTACCATCATCCAAGATATCAATCATTATGTGATCTTCAAGGCCATCGTTCCAATCGTAGATAAATGGAGCAAGTTCCACGTGACGACTGTTGGAAAAATCCTTTATTTTTTGTAGGCTGGCCACTTCCTCGAACAAAGGGATATTAATCGATTTTTCTAGAATCCCACCACATATCCAACCATACTCGACTGCCACAATGTGATAGAGCGTTGGAAGGATGTACCCTACACCACCATTGTGTCTTTTCATCAACTCTTCTACGCTCACATTTTCACACCAGTCGAACCAGTCATTGCGGACTTGCCAGTTATATTCGAATAGTTTCAACATTGTTGTTACCTCCTATAACGTTAACTTTGTCTATTTCAACTATAATTCGTCATATTAACCTGTTGATACTCCCCGTTAGCTTAACAGGGAGTATCAACACTTAGCGTGATTCTATAATTTTAAAAAGTTATGCAACTAACGGGTGCGATTCTTCAATAACGAAGTATCGTTTTTCTTATGCAGCTAATGGCAGTTTAGTTGAACAAGGAAAGGACTATTTATCATTAATATAGAATAAATAATGGTAGTTAAATATAGATAAATTGTATGAAAAGTGTGATTCAAAAAGGGGTGATATATTTGCCAACAAGCGATTCTTTTTATTTAATTTTATTAATAATTTCATTCATAATTTCATTTATTACAATTTTCACTTCTTATAAAAACAAACTAAAGAAAAATTTTATTGCTGGGATTATTCTTTCGACAATAACTGGTGGATTTTTGATATTAATTTTATTTCTAACTATTTTTGACAAATAAAAAAGAATTTGTTTCTCTATTTAAACTAGAAATTAAATTAGTACTCAATTAATCATTATCGTTTTACAACTAACGCTCTGCGATAGTTCAACTGAATAAATAAATTCAGTTATAAACATGAATTAAACCCTTCGAAGGCGAGTGGTCCTATGAATGTAATATGGATTAACGGTAGCTACAAAGAAGATAATTATATTTTCGAAACACATCGGCAAGCAGAAATGTGGGCTGATGCATTATATCCAGATTTTGGTCTGTATTTACGTTCTAATACAAATGTGGGATACTCTACACCTGATGAAAAGGTGGTAAAGTGTTTGGCAAATCTTTTACCTGAATGGTTAATGCACAATAATACAAAAGGCAGAATTTGTTTACAAGAAGAAAAAATTAACGGAAAAATGATATATAAAATATGGGTAGAAAAGTAATGGATGTTTTGCAACTAATGCAGTGCATGAGTTGAATAAAAGCTGCCAATTCAGGTGGCTTTTTCTTATTCGACAAAATGGCAGATAGTTAAATAAAAGTATGTGTAAAGGAATCCCTCATAGTAATATGAATATAATTAGTTATGGAGTTTTATATGGGGGAGAAACCATGTGGGTAGGGGGCATTTTATTAGTATTGATTATAGGGCTTATTTCAATTGTTCAATTAATATTAAATAGAAAATGGGAATTAATATATACAGCGTACGGATATGAAGACTATTTTAAGACCATTTCTAAATTGAAAGATGAAGGTGTAAAGTATAAAGTAGAATTACCAGTAAATGCTCGAAGTGATCGATTTAACGATAATACCCAATACGATATTTATGTTAAAAGGAAATAGCAAAAGTTTTGATAAAATTTTCATATGCAACTAAAGCATTGCATTAATATGCGAAAATCAACATTTTGGTTTAACATAGCCATTTAATAGTTCCTATGGATCAGGTGTAATTTTACACTTTTCATTCTTTGAGCGGTTTGCACAATATAAATTTATTGAATTTAAGATTGGTGACTATAAAAAGTTTAGCCGAGAGTTTAATGACTTTGAAGAAGTAAGGTGTTTGTTGTTGGAGTTAATTAACATTTATAGGAATTAACTAAAATAATTTTCTACTAACCTAAACATCTCCTTTCAAAAACAAGCTAACTGTTGTTATTTCTTGGGAAAAATAATATAATTATATAAAATAATAATTAAACTTAGATCCTTTGTGAAAGGGTGTTAAACAATGAATTTCACTATTTACTTTGGGAATCATGAAGATAAAGAAGTACATACAATGGATTGTTATGTAGATGTTGAGGAAGAAACTGTTTCTTAAGAAATCGATCAAATAAGCGTAATTTCAAGGATGCGAAAAATTTCGTATCCTTTTTTCATTTTTAAGATTTACATTTTAAATTATATTGTGTATGATTAAAATATAAAACACGAACTAATGTTCTACTATATATATTTTAGTATGAAAGGAACTTGCATGATGAAAAAAACTGGAGCAACTAAAAGGAATTCTAAAACGCCTATTATATCCAATACAGGTTTTATCGGGGCAAGTTTCATTGATACGGAAGAATTGCAAGAAAATACATATTATTTCACAAGGAAACATCCATTAATTATACATGAAGTATTAAACGGCCTATTACAAGCAGCGTGTACATTGTTTCAAAAGCAAAATATTCCAGCATATATAACTTGTGAATATTTACGTACGGAAAAGAAAATTGGATTAATTTTATCAAAAAAGCCATTCGAGAAAGAAGAGGGCATTCGTTATTTTATTGAATATCTTCGTGAAATTGGCCATTTGAAAAATGAAAAAACAGTAAGGGCTGAAATTTCTAATACAGGATTTATTGGGGTAATATTCGTGGATCTATCTTATGTTACAAGGTTTACATTCGAGACGGAAATGAAAATGCTTTCTGCGTTCGCTATTAATTTCATGGAGCCGTTAAAAGAAATTTATCATCAACATAAAATACATTTATACTTGTCTGGTGTGGAACTTCAAAAGGAAGATAAACTAGGATTTGTATTATCTAAGAACCCTTATGATGAGCGAAAAGAAGCGAGCTTGTACTTTAAGGAGTATTTGAGAGAAAGAGGAATGTTAAAAAATTATAAAGAAAATGTGTTTATTCAAAGACACCGAGCTTAAATATTAATCATACATATTTCAACGATCAATATTGATTTATATAATCGAATTATCGAAAAGTGAAACTGGTGGTTTTAACGGTATCTCTTTTCTTTAATTTATAAACTAAAAAAGAGGCTATCAAATTAGACAGCCCTTAATTTTAAAGAACAAAAGTATGATTTTATTCAATAAGAATTTCATGTGGATTTTTTTAGTCTAGTTCCAATAAACGTTGTAATGAATAAAGAAACAGGATAGAAAATTAAAAAGAACAACAGTATTAATCCAGCTCCGAAATTATCATCATTTAGATCATTATTTGGAAATAAAAAACCTGTTAATATAATAAACAAAACGAAATATGGAAGCCATATAACAGAAGAAAATAAAGACCAAAGTCTAGATTCTAACCATTTTTTTGTTAGCAAAGGAACTATAATAAACGATACAATCAAGAATATTAATGCTACTCCTAATAAAATGTTCCATATTAAATTTGAATTCAATCCTGTTAAATCATGGATTTGTTCGCTGCTGAATAGTGAATAAATAAATAGGCACACAAGTAACCCATAAAGAGCACTCACTGCGTTAAGTTTCAAAAAGTAATTCAAAAAATACAGCTCCAATACTAAAAGTAATTTATTTTCCAGTAATCCCATCGTCCTATTAAATTAGTACTACCTGTAACTTTTCATCTCGAACCCAAGCTACTCTATGTATTCAACTTCATTATTTTGACACCACGCTATCGCTAACTCTTTATAGCGATTGTCACGATATTTATACCAATCCATTTCAATTTCAAAATCTTTGATCGTATCTTTAAATCTTCTAAACGCTCCTTTTCCGCCGATTGTTCTTAGTAGTATTCTTTGAATTTTCTCATCAGGAATCGTCAAACAAAAATCTTCTATTATTTGATATTCATTAATTTCATATTTTGTTGGCAGTTCCTTGTAATCCTCAAAATTTTCAACAATTTCATTCGCAATTTCTAAATTTTCTATTTGCCAATCATGTAAATTATTTATTGGTTTTTCATCTTCAGCATCTATAAGATCATCTTCAGATACTGAAATTACTTCTCCAGTTCTTATATTAACGAAAGAACGATAACCATCATTTTGCATTTCCATTTCTTCAATAATATCTTTAATCTTTGCTTTATTTGCCATTTTAGAATCACCTTCTTTTTTTATATTAAGCTTTCAAATGTGTTAGATAGTTACAATCTTTCTACTATCATTTACTTTATAATTCTAATAATGGAAGCTCCATTCCTTCAATATTTTAATTTTTATCTAAACAGGTATCACATTCAGCTTCACTTATTATAACAATCACTTATGCACTTAAACTGCCATTTACTTTTTAAAAAATGTGCGACTTAATTGATGATCATGTTGTACAACTAATGCCTGCGTTTGTTGTAGAATAAATACAGGATGAATCTTCTTTTTTCGTTTGTCACAGTCGAAGAAGGTTTAAGGTGATAAATTAACGAATTTACCAATAAAAATAAAAAGGGTAAAGATGCTATGAAAAATATACAATCCCCGCGTACAGGTTTAAGAGTTAGATGCGAAAAAGGCGTAGAACCAAGTGTTAGACAATCTTGTTTAGATTTTGCTGCGTGGTTACGTTTAAAAATGAAATTTCCGATTAGAGTTGTTGTTTATCTGAAAAAAGCTTATCAAATAAAAGCAATTGATAAAGAAATGGTTAGTGCAACTTTTTTTGGACCGTATGATAAAAATGTAGAACCATTTATAAGAGTTGCAACAGGAGACTATGAAGAACTAGTTTTAGAAATTGGAGAAGAGAATGCTATTTATGCAATTCTAAATTGTATGGCTCACGAAATTATTCACTATCTACAATGGCTTAAAGATCCTAACTTTGATGTTGAAATGGCAGAAGTTGAAGCTGATAGCGGTAGTATAAAATTAGTGGATGAGTTTTATGGTTATGACTTCATAAACGAGATAATTGAACGGCAAAAAGTATGGACGATTCAAAACAATGAAGGTATTCCGACCACTTCAAGTGACAGGGAAGAATCAATGCCGTTTTGGTCGTCAAAATTAAGAACTGAGAATGTTATTAAAAGTGTACCCGTATATCATGATTATCAAGTTCTAGAGATGTCTTTCGAAACTTTCAAAAATGTTTGGTTACCTCGCCTTGATAAAGATGGACTATATATTGCAGCCAATTTAAGTGGGGAAAGTTTAGTTGGGAATGACTGGAGACCTGAGGAGTTGCTTGAACAAATACAATTTAAACTTGATGATGACTGAATGCATTTGTTCAAATTGGGATGATTTTGAAGGAGAAATAATAGAATTTAACTGAAGAATTTATCTCTAACAGAGGGTTTCATACATAAATGAGAATTGAGTATTCCTAGTAGTACAATTTTTACATAAGGATAAAGGTTTAACTATACCTAGAAAACAATTAATAATATCAAATATTCAACCATTTTCTCCTATATATTATTTTAGTTCCTTCTCGTAAGATAAAACTAGAGAATTAAATTAGGAGTGTTCATTTTGAAAGTATTATTAAAGAAAGTGTCTGCTGCAATTAGTTTTACAATGCTAGTTCCAAGTCCCATTATCTTTCCAATGTTGTTTTTTTTATTTGTGATGTCTACTGACTCCGATGGTACCGGTGCTGGTGGAGAATTATCAGGATCTTTTTACTTTACAATGTATTTATTAGGCTATTTTGTTTCGATCTTATTGATTATTTGTATTATTACAAGAATCATAATCAATAAAAGTACAAATTTTAAGCTTATTAGCTGTATTGGAGTGTTTTTTTTATACGTAATTTTACAGAAAATCCCTTACACTAGTACGTATAGTTTCTTATTAATTCCATTTGGAGTTTTCTTATTAATGACTATAGCAATCTATGACAAGCTTGATTCGTGGAAAAAGCCTTTTATATGGTTTTTAATACTCTTTCCTTATATTATTTTCGCACTTATGCTTTTTGGTAGCTTAAGTATTTAAGAGATATGAATTACATATAAACGAATTCAAATAAACCTCTTCCGTAATATGGTCGAGGTTTATTTTCTATATCCATAGTGAACAAATTATTTAAAAAAGTTCACAATTTGGTTAAAGTTATACTCTTACATAAATCATTCCAATGCATAAGATAAAGAAAGGAAATTGTTAAAAATTAACGAATTAAGTAGTGTAGGACAAACTAAAAAGGTGGCAAAAATATGACGAATAATGGAAAATATGTAGATTGGTTAAGCGAAATTGTTAAACGTCATGAAGAAGAAGGTGGGTTTGAAGATTTACCTGGATTAGGTAAGCCGTTACCTAAAGAGCTACTAAAAGATGATTTATTAACAACAGTCATTAAAAAGTCGGGTTATAAACCAGATTGGGTAGATCAGCAGAAGAAAATATATAAGAAGCTACAATCTATTTTAGAAAAATTAAAAACAGATTCTAAAAGTAAAGATGTAACAAAAATGATTTCAGAAGTAAATGATGATATTAAAAAATATAACTTAGGCTGTCCTTTTTCAATGCAAAAAAATTATATTAATAAGGATAATATAGAGAAACAATTGATTTTTTGGAATTAAGTTTGTGAAAATATGAACGATTATGTTTGATGTTTGTACTAATAGAATAGTATAAACATCTTTTATTTTTTGCCGGATAGCAATATGAATCGAATGCATGAAGATGTTAAATCTAGGAAAAAAATTTAAATTAGTGTTAATGTAAAATAAAGTACAAAAGAACTAATAGTTGTATTGGGGGAATAGATATGGGAGCTACTCTTGAAATCCGACGATTAGATCGGAATTTTCCTTTTTGTTTATTTTCAAATGACGGAGCTACTTTAGTCAGTCATCATTGGCATAAAGAGGTAGAAATTATTTATGTTCAAAAAGGTATTTTAAAAATTGGAGTAAATGATGAATTGCTTCATTTAGAAGAAGGGGAATTTTACATTATTAATAGTGGAGACATTCATTATTTTTTATCTTCACCAAATAGTATGAGATTAGTCGTGCAATTTGATTTTACAATTTTCGAAGATGTACAGTTTTTAAAGAAACATAATTTAGAATTAATTGAACTGTTTAATTGCATTCAAAAATCTAGTGTACTTTGGAATGAAGAAGTTAAACAGAAAATGATTATATATCTTAATGAACTTGAGAGTGAATTTATCACTAAAAATGAAGGTTATGAATTAGCGATTAGAGCTAGACTTTATGATATTTTACTACTAATCTATCGCGAACTACCTCATACAGAAAACAATAAGCTGAACTATCCTAATAAGAAAGCTAGTTTATTAAAATTAGAAAAAATATTTCATTATATAGAAGAAAATTATATGAATGACATTACTCTAAATGATATTGCAAATTATATTGGGTTTACGAATACGTATTTTGCTAAGTTTTTTAAAAAATACACAGGTTCGACTTTTTGTCATTTTGTTAATCAATACAGAATTACGAAAGCACAATGGTATTTATTTAATGAAGATCTGCCAATTACTGAAATTGCGTATAATGTTGGTTTCATGAATGTGAAAACGTTTAACAGATTATTTAAAAATGAGGTTGGTTTATCTCCGACTCAATATAAAAAAAAGACAATATTTGAGAAGTTTTAGGCAAGGAGTATGGAAGATTCGAACGGAATTTTTCTATAAACTGGAAATGTAAATAACATTTCTGGAGGTTTTCATATTGAAATTAAAAGTTGGAATTATCGGTTGTGGCGGAATTGCAAATGGTAAACATATGCCAAGTTTAGCAGCATTAGATAATGTAGAAATGGTAGCTTTTTGTGACATTATTGAAGAACGCGCTATTAAAGCGAAGAAGCAATTTGGTACTGAAGAAGCTAAAACTTATACAGATTATAAGGAATTATTAAAAGATCAATCGATTGATGTAATTCACGTTTGTACACCAAATAAATCTCATTCTTTTATTACAATTGATTCTTTAGAAGCAGATAAACATGTCATGTGTGAAAAGCCGATGGCAAAAACCTCTGCAGAAGCAAAAGCAATGGTAGAAGCTTCAAAACGCACTGGTAAAAAATTAACGATTGGATATCAAAATCGTTTTCGAAGCGATTCACAGTATTTAAGTCAAGTTTGCCAAAGTAATGAATTAGGTGAAATATACTTTGCGAAAGCACACGCAATTAGAAGAAGAGCGGTTCCAACTTGGGGAGTATTTTTAAATGAGGATGAACAAGGTGGAGGTCCATTAATTGATATAGGTACACATGCATTAGATTTAACGTTATGGTTAATGGATAATTATAAACCTAAATTTGTTGTTGGAAACGTTTACCATGAATTATCGCAAAATGAAAATGCTGCGAATGCATTTGGACCATGGGATCCAAAGGAGTTTAAAGTGGAAGACTCTGCTTTTGGATTTGTTACGATGGAGAATGGTGCAACCGTTTTCCTAGAATCAAGCTGGGCATTAAATACTCTTGAAGTTGGAGAAGCTCAAGCTACGCTTTGTGGAACTGAAGGTGGAGCTGATATGAAAGATGGCCTTCGAATTAATGGAGAAGCTTATGGAAGACTATATGATAAAAAAGTTGATATACATACGGGCGGCGTAGCTTTTTATGAAGGCGCAACAGATACTGCTGAAGTACTGGAAGCAAGACAATGGATTGACTGTATTATTAATGATACGGAACCGGTTGTTAAACCTGAGCAAGCATTAGTTGTAACTCAAATTTTAGAAGCAATCTACGAATCTTCAAAATCAAAGAAACCAGTATTCTTTAACTAATTAGAATTGGAGATGAAATAAATGACTCTACCAATTGCACTACAATTATGGAGTGTGAAAGAAGACGCAGAATTAGACTTTTTCGGTACATTAGAAAAAGTAGCAAAAATGGGATACGACGGTGTTGAATTTGCTGGATATTATGGTAAAAGTGCATCTGAAATAAAAGCTGTATTAAATAAGTTAGGATTAAAAGCTGCCGGAGCTCATGTAAGTGCAGATCAGATCCTTCATCAGATTGATGATGTAATCGCTTTTGAAACAGAATTAGGAAATAAATATATAGTTTGTCCATGGGCAAATTTTAATAGTTTAGAAGAATGGAAGGAATTTGCAGAACAATTACAACATTCTGGTAAGAAACTTTCGGAAGCTGGACTATCATTAGTTTATCACAATCACGCTCATGAATTAGTTGCTGTAGAGAATGAATATATTCTCGATATTCTGTTAAACGCTGTACCAAGTAATCTCTTAAAAGCAGAATTGGATACTTATTGGTTAGAATTTGCAGGTGTTGATGCCGTTGAATTTATGAGTAAGTATAAGGGAAGAACGCCATTAATTCATGTGAAGGATATGGCTCAATCCAAAGAGGAAAGTACTGAAATAGGAAATGGAATCATGAATATAAAAGGCATTGTACAACAAGCAAAGCTAAATTCAGTCGAATGGTTAATTGTTGAGCAAGAAGCGTTTACGAAACCGCAATTGGTAAGTGTTGAAATCGGATTGAATAACTTAAAGAAAATTTTAGCTGAAGCTTAAGTTGCTAGTAAAATAAGAAAATTTATCGAGATGGGTGAGTCATATGGTAAAAGTAACGGTTTGGAATGAAAATAGACATGAACAAAAAAATCCAGTTGTAAAAAGTATTTATCCAAACGGTATACACTCAACAATTGCGAGTTTTTTAGAAGGAGCAGGATATGACACATTAACTGCTACATTAGAACAACCTGAACATGGTTTAACATACGAAGTGTTAGAAAATACGGATGTATTAATTTGGTGGGGGCATCTTGCTCATAACGAAGTAGAAGATGAAATTGTTCAAAAAGTTTATGAAAAAGTATTGCAAGGCATGGGGTTAATTGTTCTTCATTCCGGACATTTTTCGAAGATTTTCAAAAAGTTAATGGGCACTAGCTGTGATTTAAAATGGCGTGAAGCAGCGGAAACCGAGAGACTTTGGGTTGTAGATCCAACTCATCCAATAGTAGAGGGAATTGGTGAATATATTGAAATTGATCAAGAAGAAATGTATGGTGAACATTTTGATATACCAACACCAGATGAACTAGTACTTGTAAGTTGGTTTAAAGGCGGAGAGGTATTTAGAAGTGGTTGTACATTTAAAAGAGGAAACGGGAAAATCTTTTACTTTAGACCAGGCCATGAAACTTATCCAACATATCATCAAAAAGAGGTTCAAAAAATCATTACAAATGCCGTAAGTTGGGCAAACAGATCCAAACGAAATTATCCTTCATATGGACATCATGAGCCAATTGAGTCATTAAAAGATTAATAGATTGGGGCGGAAAAACGATGAAACTAGGCGTATTTACAGTATTATTTGCAGAAAAATCGTTTGAAGAAATGCTTGATAAAGTTGCAGACGCGGGATTAAAGGCTGTAGAAATCGGAACAGGCTGTTATCCTGGTAATGCTCATTGTCCTTTAGATGATTTATTAGAAAATGAGCAACTTAGAAAAGAATATATTGAAAAAGTTGAAAAACGTGGATTAATCATTAGTGCGTTTAGCTGTCACGGAAACCCAATTTCACCTGATAAAGCATTTGCGAAAGAATCTCATGATGTTCTTGCTAAAACAATTAAACTGGCATCGCTATTAGAAGTTCCAGTTGTAAACTGCTTTTCTGGTACAAGTGGTGACCATGAGGGCGCTAAATATCCTAGTTGGCCTGTAACTGCTTGGCCAAATGAATATGGAGATGTACTGAACTGGCAATGGGAAGAAAAGCTAATACCTTATTGGAAAGAAATGGGTAAATTTGCAAAAGACCATCACGTAAAAATTGGCATAGAGCTGCATGGAGGATTTTTAGTTCATACACCTTATACATTATTAAAGTTACGCAATGAAACATGTGATGCGATTGGCGCGAACTTAGATCCTAGCCATCTTTGGTGGCAAGGTATCGATCCGGTAGCTGCTATTAAAATACTTGGTAAAGAAAATGCAATCCATCATTTCCATGCGAAGGATACATATATCGATCAAGATAATGTAAATATGTATGGTTTAACCGATATGCAGCCATATGGTGAAGTTCAAACTAGAGCGTGGACATTCCGTTCTGTAGGCTGTGGTCATAGTTTAAAAGAGTGGTCAGATATGATGAGCGCACTTCGTACTTTTGGATATGATTATGTCGTTAGTATTGAGCATGAAGATCCAATCATGTCAATTGAAGAAGGATTTACTCGTGCCGTTAGGAATTTACAGACTGTATTGATAAATGAAGAACCATCGCAAATGTGGTGGACTTAATAGTTAGCTAAACAATCCAAAAAAAGTTGGTGTAAAAATGAGGAAATTAAGAGTTGCGATTATTGGCTGCGGAAATATTTTCTTAATGCACGCCCAACCTGCTTTTATAAGAGAAAATGTAGAATTGGTTGCGGTTTGTGATAATAAGGAAGAAAGAGCAAAAGAGAAGGCTGGACAATTCAATTGCGCTTATTATATGAATTATCTTGAACTATTTGAGAAAGAAAATTTAGATGTAATCCATATATGTTTACCGCATTATCTACATGCACCTGTTGCAATCGAAGCGGCTAAACGAAAAATACATGTTCTTACTGAAAAGCCAATGTCTATTCATTATTCTGATGCACAAGAAATGGTGGAAACGGCTAAAAACAATGGAGTGGCATTAGGTGTCATTTTCCAAAATAGGTATAATCCAGGATCGGTATTAATTAAAGAAATGCTACAAAATGGTACGTTAGGTAAAGTGAAATCTGGAAAACTTTCAGTTACTTGGGACCGTTCGGATGAGTACTATTTGAAAAGTGATTGGAAAGGTACATGGGAAAAAGAAGGCGGCGGTGTAGTCATCGACCAGGCGATACATACGATGGATTTAATGCGTTGGTTTGTTGACGATGAGATTGAATACGTTGACGCTACGATAAGCAATCGAGCGCATGAAATCATTGAAGTGGAGGATTGTGCTGAAGGCGTTATTAAATATAGAAATGGAGTAGTAACAGCATTTCATACAATAAATTATTATTCTTATGATGCACCAGTTACGATTGAACTTCATTGTGAAAATGGCATTGCTAAAATGATCGCTGACCGTGGTATTGTTATCTTAAATGATGGTAGAGAGTTTACTGCTGATAACAACCCAAATGAAACTTTTGACTACGGAAATGGAGCAAAAGGGTACTGGGGTGTAAGCCATGTTAAACAGATTAATAATTTCTACGAAGCATTAGAAAATAAATGTGAGATTCATATAACTGGTGAAGAAGCGATGAAGACTCAAAAAATGATTTGTGCTGTATATGATTCAGGTAAGAAAAAAGAGAGAATTTATTTATAATTGATTAAATTTCCCCAAAAATTTAATCATTAGACTTATTAAAAAGTAAATGACGTGGAGCTAAATGTTCCATGTTGTTTACTTTTTTTATTTTCTTAGAGTAATCACTGACTAATTTGAAATATTAGAAGAATTTAATTTTATAGATGAAATTGGTTGACCCTCAATATGAAAACGCATATAATTTTAAATATAATCAGGTGAAACGTTTCGATAAGTGTTTTTATGCTATTTTAATTGACCAAATAGAATTCGGGGAGGAAATCACAATGGATATTGCTCAAATGGAGTCCATCATTAAAGAAATGACTTTAGATGAAAAAATATCACAATTAATGCAGTTAGCAGGAAATTTCTATTACGGATTAGCAGGTGAAATTACTGGTCCATTCGCAGAGATGGGTATTAGTGAAAATGTAATAAATAATAGTGGTTCTGTACTAGGTGTATCTGGTGCAGAGGATGTTATCAAAATCCAAAAAGAGTACTTAAAAAACAATCGCCATGGAATTCCTTTAGTTTTTATGGCAGATGTCGTCCACGGATATAAAACGATTTTCCCAATTCCATTAGCAATTGGATGCTCATGGGACATGGAATTGGCAGAAAAAAGTGCAGAAGTCGCTGCCAGGGAAGCTTCAGTTTCAGGTGTTCATGTTACTTTTGCTCCGATGGTTGATTTAGTACGCGATCCGAGATGGGGACGCGTTTTAGAGACTACTGGTGAAGATCCTTATTTAAATAGTTTGTTTGCGAAAGCTTTTGTGCGTGGATTCCAGGGAAATGACTTAACGAATGATTTGGAAAGAGTTGCAGCATGCGTTAAGCACTTTGCAGCATATGGTGCTCCTGAAGGTGGACGAGATTATAACACTGTAAATATGTCGGAACGTCAACTTCGAGAATCGTATCTTCCAGCTTATAAAGCAGCATTGGATGAAGGTTGTGAGATGGTGATGACTTCCTTTAATACGATTGACGGCATTCCAGCTACAGGGAATAAATGGCTAATGAGAGATGTGCTTCGAAACGAATGGGGTTTTGAAGGAGTACTTATATCCGATTGGGGTTCTGTGAAAGAAATGATTCCTCATGGAGTTGCCGAGGATGAAGCAGAAGCAGCTTTAAAGGCCATTCATGCTGGAGTAGATTTAGAAATGATGACTCCATGTTATGTTCATGAATTAAAATCTTTAGTAGAAAATCGAGAAGTACAGGAAGCTTTAATTGATGAGGCTGTACTTCGAATATTAAAACTAAAATCTAAGCTAGGATTATTTGAAAACCCTTACCGTGGTGCGGATGTTCAGAAAGAGAAAAAAGTGATTCTTTCAGAGGATCATAGAACGGTCTCTAGAAAACTAGCAGAAAAATCTTGCGTTTTACTAAAAAATGAAAATGTTCTTCCTCTTGATGCTAATCAAAAAATTGCATTAATTGGTCCCCTCGCTCAAAGTGGTGACTTGTTAGGTGCCTGGTCATGGAAAGGACAAATAGAAAATACAGTGCATTTATACGATGCAATGAAGTTAAAAACTCCAAATCTAACGGTTGCAAAAGGTAGTGATATTGAAGAAATTACTGAAGATCAAATTACTGAAGCGATAAAAACTGCCGAAAACTCGGATGTTGTTGTGTTAGCAGTTGGTGAATACGCTTCAATGAGTGGAGAAGCTTGTTGCCGTTCAGACATTCATTTGCCAAAAGCTCAGTTAGAATTAATTTCGCATATTAAGAAATTAAATAAACCTTTAGTAGTTGTTTTATTTAATGGTCGTCCACTTGATTTACATGGGGTGCTAGATGAAGCGGATGCTGTATTAGAAGCATGGTTTCCAGGGACAGAAGGGGCTGCTGCAGTTTCAAATATTCTTTTCGGAGAAGTCAATCCTTCTGGAAAACTGACAATGTCTTTCCCATATTCAGTTGGTCAAATACCAATCTATTACAATTCATTTAATACAGGTCGCCCATTTAATGAGTTTAGTCCTGATCATTATGTTTCTAAATATTTAGATATTCCTAATGAAGCGCTTTTACCATTTGGCTTTGGATTAAGCTACACAAACTTCTACTATAGTGAGATGAATCTATCATCCGAATGCATGACGACAGAAAATCCAATAGAAATTTCAATAAATGTAAAGAATACAGGGAAATTTACTGGTGATGAGACTGTACAACTTTACGTTCGTGATCTTGCTGGTGATGTTGTTCGTCCTGTAAAAGAATTAAAAGACTTCCAGAAAGTAAGATTAGAAGCAGGTGAAACAAAGAAAGTTACGTTTATTTTAAAGGAAGAACAATTACGTTACTATCATTCAAATTTAGAATTTGAAAGTGATAAAGGTTCTTTTGAAATATACGTTGGAACAAATAGTGTTGAAGTATTAACATCGAAATTTCATTTACTGAAAGAAGATTCGAAAATCTAAATGGTAATAAAATGAGTAAGTTTAGCTCTAAATAGAGGAGGATCCAACATGCTTAATTTGAAAAATAAAGAAAAGTATTATTTGAAATCTGGTCAAACAACAGTGACTTTTTTAAACTCTGGTGATTTGTATGAACTGACACATGGCACAACGATGATTAATCAACTTCGAGCAAATCCGATTGATGGAGCACTTAGTAATTTATACCTACGTATTTTTACGAAGGAAGGTAAAGAAGTATATCCATTATTAGGAATTCAATCGAATAGTAAAGTTAAATTTTCCAAAACTCAAGTTATTTGGGAAGGTAAAGTAGCAAATATTGACTATACAGTTACTTTCACATTAACAACTCAATCAGTTTGGTTTTGGGATATATCCTTTGAAGGTCCACAAGTTGAGTTTGATGTTATTTACGGTCAAGATATTGGACTAGCTAATCGAGGGATGATCCAATCGAATGAGGCTTATGTTAGTCAGTATATAGATCATGCAGTATTTGAGACTGAAGATATGGGATACATTGTATGTTCAAGGCAAAATCAGCCACAAGATGGAAAGTTCCCGTACTTACAACTGGGATCACTTTCTAAAGTAAGAAGTTTTTCTACTGATGGATATCAATTTTTTGGATTATCTTATAAGGAAACAGATTTACCTGAAGCTCTATTTACAGAAACACTTGCAAATGAAGTATATCAGTATGAATTTGCTTATATTGGATTGCAATCCGAGAAAATGCTATTAAATAAAAAAGTAAATCTAGTATTTTATGGTTTATCAAAGGAAAATCACGAAGCTTCTATAACGGAGCTAGAATATAAGAATGAAATTTATGAGGCTTGGAATGAAGTTATAAATTCGAATGAATTCGATGAAGTTGAAAAATTAAGTAAAAATCCAAAACTTAGCACTCCACTTCAAACATTATCAATGAGTAAAGAAGAGATAGATCAATACTTTCCAAACCGATGTCATGAAGAATTAGAAGACGATACATTACTATCATTTTTTACAGATACACATGAGCACATCGTTTTAAAGGAAAAAGAAAGATTAGTAGAAAGATCACATGGTCATATTATTTTAAGTGGCGAAAATTTAAAAATTAATGAAGAAATTATTACGTCAACATCGTATATGTATGGATTATTTAATGCGCAAGTTGTAGTAGGTAATACATCAATGAATAAAATGATGTCAAATGCCAGAAATAGTTTAAACATAATGAAAACGTCTGGACAGCGTATTTATGTTGAAATTGATGATCAATACCATTTACTCACAATGCCATCGATGTATGAAATGGGTTTTAATTATGCACGTTGGTACTATAAAACGGATGATGAACTATTTATCATTTCAAACTTCACGACAACAGAACTGCCAGAAATTCGTCTACATGCACAAACTGCAAGTGGAAAAAAATATCGATTCATTGTTACAAATCAAATTACAATGAACGGAAATGAATATGAAGTCCCATTTGGAATGAAACAAGAAGGACAATTATTATCGTTCTATGTAGACGAATCTTGTTTTGTAGCGAATACTTATCCAAATCTTTGTTACCATATGGATCTCGAAGGAGCAAAAATGGTCGTAACTGATGAACGTATGCTCATTAATGGTGCCGCGCCTTTACCTGCTTCATTAGTAGTACTAGATTTGGAAGAAACGAACGAATTTACAATAACAATACAAGGTCATATTAATGGTGGAGAATTCATTCAAGCTGATCGAAAACTAGAAGCGGAGATTAGTAAGTACCGAAATTTCTATCATAATGTAATGAATGGTTTTAAACTTTCAATAAATAACAATATTCCAACAGAATTAGGTAAATTAAACACATTAACTTGGTGGTATACTCACAATATGCTTATTCATTATCTAGTACCACATGGATTAGAACAATATGGTGGTGCGGCCTGGGGGACACGAGATGTTTGCCAAGGTCCAACAGAATACTTTATGGCTACAGGTAAATATGGAATAGTAAGACAGATCTTACTGACTGTATTCTCTCATCAATATGAAGATGATGGAAATTGGCCACAATGGTTTATGTTTGATAAATATTTTAGTATTCAAGCTAGTGAAAGCCACGGAGATATCATTGTTTGGCCATTAAAAGCATTGAGTGATTATCTACTAGCTACGAAGGATTTTAGCATTTTAAATGAAGAAATTTCATTTACCGAACGTGATTCATTTAGGTTAACTGAAAGAAAAACTAGCTTACTAGAACATGTAAAGAAAGAAATAAACTATATAAAAGATCATTTCTTACATGATACGTTCTTATCTTCATATGGTGATGGGGATTGGGATGATACGCTACAGCCAGCAAACGCCCAATTAAAAAAATATATGGTAAGTAGCTGGACCGTTGCTCTTACGTACCAAACATTAAAACAGTTCGCAGCTGTTATAAAAGAAATTGATGAAACAGAGTTTGAAGAGATAACTCATTTAGTAAATGGAATCGCAGCGGACTTTAAAACATTTATATTAAATACTGAAGTGATTCCTGGTTTTATCTATTTAGAGGATCCAAATAGTGCAGAGATGATGATTCATCCATCAGACCAAAAAACTGGCATTCAATATCGATTATTGCCAATGACGCGCAGTATGATTGCAGAATTATTTACATTAGAAGAAGCAAATTATCATTATGAAATTATTAAAGAGCATTTACAGCATCCAGATGGTGTCCGTCTTATGAATAAACCTGCAACTTATGCTGGTGGAGTGAGTAAAAACTTTAAACGTGCAGAGCAAGCTTCAAACTTCGGACGAGAAATCGGATTACAATATGTTCATGCACATATCAGGTTCATTGAAGCCATGGCAAAATTGGGGAAAGAAAATGAAGTATGGCACGCGCTTTCTGTCATTAATCCAATTAATCTAAAAGAAGTAGTTCCGAATGCTGAATACCGCCAAAGTAATACTTATTTTAGTAGTTCCGATGGTAAATTTAATAATCGTTATGAAGCGCAAGAGCAATTTACAAGTCTGAAAAATGGAACAGTTGCTGTTAAAGGTGGATGGCGAATTTATTCTAGCGGACCTGGCATTTATTTAAATCAACTAATTTCTAATAGCTTAGGTATTCGCCGTTTTGATAAGAATTTAGTGATTGATCCAGTGCTCCCTAATGAACTAAATGGTCTCCAATTTGAATTTGAAATAGATGGCTATAAAATAACCTTTAATTATTTTATAAATGATCAAGTTGAGAAAAAGGTAGTAATAAATAATAAGTTAGTAGATTTTAAAAGAACGGGGAATCGATACCGTGAAGGTGGGTTTGTCATTCAGTTGGATGATCTAATTCCGCATTTACATGATGGTATAAACAATATTGATATTTATATTTAATTTTAATCGGATGATGGGCAGCATGTATAATTGCCCATCATCCGATTTGTTTTTTATTTTCCATTTAATTTCTTATTTACTTAAATGGCAGATTTATTAAATCGGTATTGTAGCGGAATATTTAAAATATAGGAAATTCTCTTAAAAATATTGTATAATTTTGCTAGATAATCTTTGGGCTAATTAATGCAATTTAATCTAATTTGTAGAACATAAGGAGAAAGTAAAATGGAAAAACCAAAAAACTACAAAAAAACTAAAAAGAAAAGACTGCTGAAGTATCTTTCCTTATTATTTATTATTGTTCTTTGTATAGTTATTGGGTACAAAGGATTCGTTACTTATTCTGAATTACATAAGATGACTAATGGTGTTGAAATTGAATCAAAACTTAGAACTACTAAAGTTGAAATCCAAAAAGATCCGGTGTCTATTCTATTTTTAGGACTTGAAGATTATGCTACAAAAGGAGTTAATGGACGAACTGATGCGATTATCCTTGTAACATATAATCCTAAAGATAAATCGTTTAAAACTTTAAGTATCCCAAGAGATACATATGTAAATATCGCTAATTTTAATGTTACTTCCAAAATTAATGGTGCATATGCTCGAGGAGGAATTCAAACTACGATCCAAACTGTTGAAAATTTCTTGAAAGTTCCAATTGATTATTATGTAACTGTAAATTTTGATGGATTTAAAAATATAGTCGATGAAGTTGGTGGAGTGAATGTCAATGTTCCTTTCGATTTTTGGGAAAACACTGATACTAAACCAAGAAAAAAGATCTATTTTACTAAAGGGGAACAACACTTAAATGGTTTAGAGGCACTTGCATATTCACGTATGAGAAAGCGAGATATTAACAATGATTTCGGGCGACAAGAACGACAAAGACAGGTTCTTACCGCAATTATAAAAGAATTAAAATCTCCAAAGTCGATTTTAAAAACTGATACATATGCGAAAGAGTTCAGTAAAAACATTCATACAAATATAGGAATCAGAGATGCTCTTTCATTATATAGTAGCTTGCCAAAAGATATAACTTCTCATATTGAGCCATTAAATTATGATGGTGAAAATGAAAAAATTAATGGAATCTATTATTATGTAGCTGAGCCAAAAAGCGTAGAAGATATTTCATCAGCAATTAGAAATCACCTTGGTTTGAAAGTAGATCAAGTAGGAAAAGTAACTCAATAAATTAACCAATTTTATATTTTTAAGCAACTAAGATATAATCATTATGTATGTCAAAAGGTATAAATGAAATAGATGAAAATTTAATAAAGTGGCGAAATGGAACTGGAGTTGTAATTTTGAGAAAGCTAAAATCAATAATTTTGTGGATTCTTTCAATTATCTTTATAGTCATTTTAACGATTGGAATTTTTATATTAATAAGTGTTCTTCAAGAAAAGTTATTAGTGCCGAAAGATTATATAATGTGGATATTTAGATATCCTGTATCAAGGCTAATTTTTATTTATGAGTTTTTTATAATTTTAGGTTTTCTATCAATTTTTAGTAAGAATTTAAGGGAAACGAAAGAAATAAAGGATACGAGTAAAAATAATAGTTTCTTGAAATGGAATAAAAAATTAGTTCTCATTACTTTCGTGACCTTCAATATAGTACTGCTTTATACCATCATTACTGCTGTTACAGTAATCACAAATAATAAAATTATAAACTATTCATTTCTTTATCCTAATGGTAAGGAATATAGTTACAATGACATTGCAAAGATTCAAACAGGAGTGTACGGTAAAAAACGAAATATCCTATTTAGACATACGAAAGGTGATTTTTTTTACATATTAGAATTAAAAAATGGAACTAAAATAGATTTAACAGACGTTGGCGGAGTTAAAAATGATATTGACGAGCGTTTTATTATAGAGAAAATTGATATTAAATTAGTGCACATGGGCATTCCTAAAGAATCAAGCATGCAAAATTTTAAATACTGCACTGAAGATCTAGATAAAATATATACAGATAAAATAAAAAACATTATAAAAAATACTAGATAAAAGAGTTTATATAAAGAAGGTATACTAATCTATTAGAACTGGGAGCTGTTAATCGGCTCTTTTTTTAATTCTAGCAGGTTAGTTAAAAAAAATGGAGAATGTCTTAATTATACTATTTGATTAATTATTCGGAGGAATTAGATGGACGACACTAGGAAAGCGATAAGAAAAAGTAAAACACTTAATGGCCCCTTTCCTGAGTTTAATATTTACAATGTGTCAGAATATCCAAATGAGCTTTTTTTAGAATGGTTCCAAGAAGCAATTGATTATGGTGTACATGAACCACACTCAATGACTCTTTCAACAACTGATCATAATGGATTTCCTGATGCTAGGGTTCTAATTATTAAAGATGTGGATCAGCATGGGTGGTATTTTGCAACAAGTTCACAAAGTGAAAAAGGTAAACAGATCGATTTTAATCCCAATGTTGCTATGACTTTTTATTGGTCACTAATCGGAAGACAAGTCAGAATACGTGGTAGAGCAATAAAAATGGAAAAAGAATTAAGTGCCCAAGACTTTTTAGCCAGAGGTACCGAAGCGCGGGCAGTAGCGTTGATTGGCAAACAAAGTTCAATTTTAAAGGTGCATTCTGAGTTCGATGAGGCGCTAAATAAACAAATTGAAATTTTACAACAAAATCCAAATTTAGTGTTTCCATCGTGGACTTTGTATCGAGTAGCTGCAAAAGAAGTGGAGTTTTGGCAGGCTGATGAAAATCGAAGGCATATACGATTAAAATATTGCTTTGAAGGAGATAGATGGTTAAAAAAACTTTTATGGCCGTAGTTTAATTTTAATTGATTAATCTTTTAATAAGGTTAAATATCCTTTTAATAAATTTCTACTTTAGGGATAAATGAATAATTAATTTAGCGAAGTTATTTACTTCAGAAGAGGAGAAAAATATGAAAAAAGAAGCATTTCGAATTAACGGTTACATCGTTTTGGCATTAATAATATTATTATTACTAATTAGCGCAGTTACTTCATTAGCTAGTGATAATCTATTTTTCATAATTGCTTCATTTTTATTCGTCTGTTTGATTTCAACTGGATTTGTCATTAATCAACCTAATGTAGCAGTTGCTATGGTATTTATGGGGAAATATTTAGGGACAATCTATGAAGATGGATTCTATTGTACGATTCCATTTACAAGTAAATCAAAAGTTAATCTAAAAGCTGTTAACTTCAATAGCGATGTATTGAAAGTTAATGATATCGACGGGAATCCGATTGAGATTGCTGCAGTTGTAGTATACAGTGTAGTTGATGTTGAAAAAGCCATGTTTGAAGTTACAGATTATCAAAAATTTGTAATGATTCAAAGCGAAACAGCAATCCGTCATATTGCAACGAAGTACGCTTATGACACAACAAATAAAGATGAATTTTCTTTAAGAGGGAATGCAGAAGAGATAGCTGATGAATTACAAATTGAGCTACAGGACCGACTTCAAAAAAGTGGTGTAAAAGTTCATGAAGCTCGATTAAGTCATCTTGCTTATGCACCTGAGATAGCAAGTAGTATGTTACAAAGACAACAAGCGAAAGCAGTTGTTCAAGCTAAAAGAGAAATTGTAGAAGGCGCAGTCGGTATGGTAGAAGATGCTTTAAAAATGCTCGAAGAAAAAGGATTATTAACCGCAACAGAAAGTCAAAAAGCTGATATGGTTACTAGTTTACTTGTAACCATTATTTCTGAAAAAGGTGCCCAACCTGTTATAAGTGCAATGAAAAAATAGGGGTATTGACCAGTTAAATTTAATTAAGAAAAAATTGAATTATTTTAGAATCTAATCGGCTGTTTAGTCGATTTTTTTGTTGAACTATATTCAGTATGCTTAGAGATTTAATGATAGAAAAGGATAATATGGAGTTTAGTAGAATCTATTTAAGTAAATAGAATTGAGGGGAAATAACAATGGTCAAACCGAGTATTCTTGTTCTAGGAACTGCACATTTAAATAATCCTGATAATGGAGATCTATTTAAAATAAAAACAGATGATATTCTGAGTGAACATAAGCAATTAGAAATAAAAGGAGTAGTTGATTCTTTAAAGAAGTTTGAACCAACAAAGATTGCACTAGAAATCTTAACAGATGATCATGTATATACAAATAAAACTTATAATGACTTTTTAGTAGGAGAATACGAATTAACTAGAAATGAATATCATCAAATTGGTTTTCGACTAGCAAAAGAAATGAATCACAAAGAAGTATTTTGTGTTGATTGGAATAACTCTGAGCCGGATATTCCTGATATAGAATTATGGACTAAAGAGCACGCTTCAGAAAAGTATAATGACATTGCAAAAGAATTGGAAAATACAATTGCAAAAACAGAAGATTTTTTACGTAGCCATTCAATTAGAGATTTCTTACTATATTTGAATCATAATGATTTCAATAAGGCAAACCAAAAATTTTATATGAATTTTGCTCTTATGGGTAATAAAAGCAATCCAGTTGGTGCTATGTGGACAGCTAAATATTGGTATTATAGAAATTTACTTATCTATAAGAACATAGTTGAACTAATCGAGTCAGATGCTGAAAGAATTTTTGTTTTATACGGTGCAGGACATATTCATTTACTTAATCAATTTATAAATGAAAGTGAACTTTTTGAAGTTCATAAGGTTATAGATTATATATAACAATTGAAAAAAGTTATGTAGCCCTATAATTTTGATTGGAGCAGTCAGAAAACAAATAAAACGTTATTACTTTTAAGTTTATATTCCAATTATGCTAAAATTTCAATTGTACTAAGCGATGCTTTAAGTGGGAAGCTGGATGCAAGTAAATCTAATACAACCAAACTGCCTTGAAGTTGATAGATAAATAGCATAAGTCCGTCTAAAAAAGGAATTTTTTATTTTAAAGAGAATCTAATTACAATGGATTTTTAATAAAAAGGATGAAGCAGATGAGTAAAAATTTTAATGAAATTGCCCAAGACCTATTAAATACAAATTTTAATAATTATTGGCCAGGTTTTGAATCAGTTGCATACGCATTATATGATAAAAGTTATGTATATCTTTTCAATCATCCTAGAATGACGAAAACAGAGCAAAATCAATATCAAATTTTACAGCGGGACGATCAATTTAATGGTTGTACACTTATTCTTTATGATGAGTATCCAACAGCAATCGTAGATCTCGAATTTTACGAGGATTATGGAAGTTTATTTTCGATTCTTGTACACGAATTATTTCACGGTTTTCAATATATTAAGGGTGAAAAAAGGTTTGCGAATGAAACGATGGGAATTACATATCCCTTATTAAAAGAAAATGTGGAATTAAGAAAACAGGAAAGAGCTAGCCTTTTTAGTGCAGTGTTAGAAAACAATGTTCTTAAAAAGAAACAATATCTTAATAGTTTCATAGCACTTAGAGAAAAAAGAGCTTCTATAATAAAGGAACATTTAGTGTACGAACATTTAATTGAAACGATTGAAGGGCCGGCATGGTTTGTTGAACTAAATGCTTATTCGGAAAAAAGCTCAAATTCATATAATTCGATTATAGAAAAATATGGACAACAACTTATGGACAATTACGAATCCACCTCAGATATTCGAAAGAGTTGTTATAGTTCTGGTTTGTTTATGTGTTTATTACTTGATGAGTTTTCACCTAGTTGGAAAGAAAGCTTTTTAGAAAAAGAAGAAACACTTTATGAGTTAATAAAAAAGCTTTCCGATGGAACGAAAGAAGTAAGTAATCTTGAAATAACTCCTGAAACAGATGCTGTAATAAATTATGTATCTCAAAATAGAAAAAATACAGTTGAAGAATTTGAGCAACAAAAAGGAATTCATCTATTTATTGAAGGTGAAATAACTTCAAAATCCTTTGATCCGATGAATGTCATTCCATATCAAGATAAACTTTTACACAAAAACTTTTTAAAAGTAAGAATGAATAATGAAGACTACCTTATTCAGCAACCTGTTATTACCAATTGGAAAGATAGAATTCAAAATATTGTTAGATTACATCTAATAGTAAAAGATAGTCCCATTGTAAAAACGGATTCTATTGCAGTCGAGGGTATAGGAGAGATAAAGGGAAATTTAAATATAAATGAAAATGCTATTTATTTATATTTAAATTAATAAAAAATACCTGAAGGTTGTCTAATTAATTAGACAGCTTCTTTTTTATTTAAAAATCAATATTTAGTTTAGCAGTATCATAATCTAAGAAAATTTTAAAACTTTAAATAAATCTCGACAAAAAAGATATTAAATTCTTTTTGAAAAAGTATTGAAAACGCATACATAAGTGTGTACAATTTTACTTATAAAAACGTTTCGATTAAGATGCACTTATATTTTTTTGCTAAGTGAAACGTTTCGAAAAGGTAATTAATAATATGAGGAGGTAGATTTATGAGCAAGTTTATGAAAGTTGCAATGGCTACAACTCTAGTGTTTACTTTAGCAGCGTGCGGGAAAGAAAAATCATCTGGTACAGCAAAAAACAAAGAAAAGATTATTATTAAATACGCGAACTGGAATAACGGTCCAGAGAATGAAAAAAATCTTGAACGAATGATGATCAGTGCATACGAGAAAAAACATAAGAATGTTGATATTCAAGTTGATGTACTAGACGGTGATTGGAACCAGGCATTAGGTACATTAGCAAGTGCTGGAAAATTACCAGATGTATTCATGCAAAATAATATTCCAACTGGTTTAGGAAATAACTGGCTATTAGATATTTCTAAATATGCTAATGAAGACGTAGAATTTTCTAAGATTACTGATACAGTACGAAATGCTTCCACAGTAGAGGGGAAAGTATTTGGAATTCCATTTGCTCAATTTTTTATGGGCTACTTTGTGAATAAGAATATTCTTGATAGTTTAAATTTAGACATACCAAAAAGTGGCTATTCAATTGACAATTTTTTAAATATCGCAAAAAAGGCAACGAATCTTGAAAACAAAACAGTCGGTATTGATAGTACTCAAGGTTTAGTAGAGTGGTACCCTGGTGCTGCAAATCCAAAACTAGGATGGTATACTTATGCAGATGGTTCATTTCATTTAGATTCAAAAGAAATGATTGATGGAATGAATAAAATGAAAGAGTTAGCATCAAATGGATATGCATACTCTCAATTAAATAAGGATCAGCAAGAAGGACTAAGTGGAGAAGATGCGGGACTAGCATTTGAATCTGGACAAATTGCACTCTACTATAGTAGTACATACAATATTCCTAATTTTATGAAAAAATTAAACTTTGATTGGGATTATATCGGAATTCCAGGCGGAAGAGCAGCGATTGTTAATGACTTTTTAGGGATTTCTAAAAATACGAAACATCCTAAAGAAGCGTATGATTTTGCAAAGTTTATGTCATTTGGTAAAGAGGGCTTCAAAGAACGTATGAATTTAAGTGTAAAAAATGGACAAGATTTAACAACATTACCTATTTCTTCTGACAAAGAAATATTAGATAAGTACTGGGAAATTTATAGCATTCCTGGTATTCAAGATACTTACAATCACTTAAATAATGCATTAGTAGATCCAATGAAAACATTACCTGGATATATACCAGCCCGTTGGGAAGCTAAAATTGGTGTGAAAATCGCTGATAAAGACGATCCAAATGTGTGGGACTTATTCAATTTCGCATCACAAGGTTTAGTGCAATATCAAGATTATGCGAAGCAATTAAATGAACTGGCTAATAAAAGCCATAAAGATGCAGTAGATGTGATTACGAAAGCAATTAAATAATAGTTAAAATCTAGTAAACTGTTTTTATCAAAAAAATTTTACTAAAAATCGAAACGTTTCTAGAAAGGTGGTTCATTCGCCTTTTTAGAATTTTTAAGGAGTGATTAGATGGTAGATGTACAAAATAAACAAATTCTAATTGATGGAAAGCCAGTCATCATATCTTGTGGAGAAATACATTATTATCGATTGGATAAAGAAGATTGGCAAGATCGAATTGATAAATTAAAGCAAACTGGTTGTAATGCAGTAGCATCATATGTACCTTGGATTTGTCACGAGCCCATAGAGGGAGAATTCGATGTTGATGGGAGAACTCGCCCTGAATTGAACATCGGTGCATTCATTGATTTGTGTCAGGAAAACGATTTGTATTTTTTTGTTCGTCCGGGTCCATTCATAATGGCGGAAATGAAAAATGAAGGGATTCCTTTTTGGGTATACGAGAAATATCCTGAAGTGATACCAGTTGGATGGGACAATAAACCGGCAGAAACGAAAACATTGGATTATTTAGCTCCTAATTTCCTTCTTGCAACTAAGAAATGGTATGAAGTAATTATGAAAGAAGTTAAGCCGCGTCTACAAACAAATGGCGGGAATATTATCGGGGTTCAGCTTGATAATGAAATTGGTATGTTGTCTTGGGTTTCAAATACACCAGATTTAACTGATGGTTTAATAGAAGATTTTGTTAAGTGGTTAAAAGAAAAATACGACGATAAAACATTAACTAATCGTTATCCGTTTGATTTTGAAGATTATCATAATCGAACTCAGTTTATACGTTCTCCAAAAGAAGAATACGCTAGTGAACTGCATTTTGATTTAGGCTATTATATGAGAAATCGTTTTGCAAGATATGTTCATGAATTACGTAGTTATTGTGAAGAATTCGGAGTAAAGGATATTCCATTTGTTGTTAATATACATGGTACTGGTGGCGGTCGTGGATTTACTTATCCAATTGGTATTAGTCAATTATATGAAACTTATACTCAAGCACCTGGTTATATTTCTGGTTCAGATATTTATTTCGGCAATTTAAATATGGATAGTTTCCAAGATTTGTATTTAATTAATGGGTTTATGGATGCGGTCCATAACGAAGATCAACCACTTACATCAGTTGAATTTGCTTGTGGTGACGCAAACTATGGTGAGACATTTGGAGGACGATTAGATGTTTCAGCTGCGGACTTTAAACATAGAATGTGCATTGCTCAAGGAAATAGACTAATCAACTATTACTTAATGACAGGTGGTAGGAACTATCGATTAGATCAAAAAGTGAATGATGGAAACGATCGAGTTGCATTTACAGGTGAAAGACATGGATTTGCTGCACCAATTAGTCCTGAAGGCGAACTAAATTATACGTACCCTCGTATGTCTAGAGGAATCAAGACGGTAATGGCAGTTGCAGATAAAGTGGCAACGATGAATGAAGAACTAGATAATGTAGCTTTTGCTTTCATTCCAGATTATTACATGACAGAGTCTCGTTATCCTAATAGTGAAAAGATGAAAGAAATCTATTCAAATATTGAAATGAACCGTTCATATGGTGCATGGGAAATAATGGGTAGAGCAATGTTATTAGCTGGTTACCGATTCGGTTCAATTGACATTCAAAATAGGTCAATAAATCCAGAAAAAATTAATGTGATTGTACTACCATCTGCTAAATATTTACACAAGCATATTCAACAGAAATTAGCCGATTATGTAAAAGCTGGTGGTTCATTACTTATTTATGGTCAACTACCTTTATTCGATATTGAAGGTAATGAATGTACGATATTAATTGATGCTTTAGAAACAGAGCCTAATGGTGATGTTTATGAAGAACGATATCATTATCTATCAATCTATCCGAATAATTGGGCAAAGCCTCGACCAGAAGTTCGTTCAAATAGAGCACAAACTTTTAAACTGACTAAAGGACAACCAGTGTTTCATGTATACGGAACAGATGCAGTCTGTGGCTTTGACGTAAATGTTGGTAAAGGTAGAGTAATAGCTTTTACAATGTCCTATCGATGTGATATTGACTTGTTTAAAACTGCACTTGAAGAACTTGGATCGTCGCCTAAACTTACGCATGACTTTGTACATCACGGGATTTTTATGACGTCAACTGCTAATGAAGAAAGTGAACGATTTATTCATATTCTAAACTTGGATGATTTTGATAAACAATTCCATATAAACGATCATGATACACAGTTATTCGACGGTCGACTATTTACTCTTAATAGTAAAGACGGTGTGATGCTTCCAATTAATGTAAAGATAAATGGTCTACTTATTGAGTATTCGACTGCAGAAATTCAAAGCATTGAAGATCAATCAATATTATTCCGATTAACACAAGCGGAAGATGTCATTAAACTTAGTACAAAAAAAGAAATTTTACCAAGTGATGAATATGAATTAGAAAAACAAGGGGAATCAATTCTAATTAAATCTAAAAAACACGGTAAGGTAGATGATCAATTAAAAATTTATTTTCAATAAGCAAAAGAAACAGGACTTCTCTAGAAATTCCTGTTTCTTCTATTAATAAGGCAAAATTTAACCTATTAAAGTGGAGCTGACTTATAAAATGATAGAAATTAAAAATGAAAAAGTCATAATAAATGGAAAAGAAGTCATTTTATTTGGTGGGGAGTTGCATTATTTTCGACTACCAAAAAGCGAATGGAAAAATCGAATTAAACAAATAAAAGCAGCCGGAGCAAATATGGTAAGTACATATATTCCTTGGCAGTTTCATGAAAAAACAGAAGGTGAAATTGATTTAACTGGAAAATCAAGGCCTGAAAAAGATATAAGAGCTTTTCTTCAAATGATACAAGATGAAAATATGTACTGTTTAGTTCGACCAGGTCCATATGTAATGGCGGAAATAGTTGATCATGGTGTACCGTCATGGCTGATTGACAATTATGATGAAGCATTAGCTAAAAATGAAAAAGGAGAAAGTCATCCAGTACGTTTAGTCAGCTATATGCACCCTATTTATTTAGAAAAAACACAAAAATGGTATAAACATGTATGTGAAATTATAGCCCCACTTCAAGTGACGAATGGTGGTCCGGTTACCATGTTCCAGCTTGATAATGAAGTAGGAATGTTCCACTGGGTTACAAATCAAGGTGACTATAATGATGTAACTCTTAAATACTTTCAAGAGTATTTAGAACAAAAATACACTTTAAATGAGTTTCAAAAAATATTAACTGATGAAGTGTTGAGTATCGAAGAATTTGTACAGAAAAAGGTTAAAAAAGTTGAAGAAGGTTTTTCATTCGCTTTACAAAATGAATATAGCTTATTTATGCGCGAACATTATCGTACATATATTGAAAAATTAAAGGAAATTGCTGAGAAAAATCATATTTCCGTTCCGTTTGTTGTTAATATCCATGGATTTGATACAGTTGGCGGTATTTTAAAGCGCGGAATGAAATATCCAATTGGCATATCACAATTAATTGAGACGACAAAAATAGAAAATGTAATAATTGCCGGAGATTACTATATTGGTAACTTAGAATACGATAATTATTCAGATGTTATAATAGCAAATGCATTTACAAGATCAGTTCAAACGAAGGATCAGCCATTATTTTCAGCAGAGTTCCAAGGTGGTTGTATTACTGATAAACCAAGGCTACAACCATCAGCATTTGATTTAATTACAAGACTCAGTTTTGCCAATGGTATGAATGCTGTTAATTATTATATGTTTGTAAGTGGTGAAAATTATGAAGAGATAGGATTGTTTGGAAAAAGGCATGAATGGCAGGCACCACTTTCAGCAAATGGAAAAGAGAGAGCACATTATAAGCCAATTCAACATTTAGGGAAAATGTTTCAAGTATTTAATGATGAACTTTTAAAGACAAAACCTGAATATAATACCCACTTAGCGTTTTATCCAGATTATTTTATGACAGAATTTCATAATGAGTATACAGAAGGAATGATGAGAGAAATAGAGCAATGGAGAGAAGCGTTTTTATTTAATGGAATTGCTAAAGGTTTAACTATAAACAATATTGCATATAATGGCTATAATTTACTTGAAACTAGTGAAATTGAAGTGATAAAAATCCCATCATTGTGGGTATTTTCTACAAAGTGGATGGATGCTAATATCCAGCAAAAACTAGTAAACTATGTTAATAATGGTGGAAATCTAATTATTTTTCCAACTATACCGACTGAAACTATGAAACGTATTCCATGTACGATTTTGAAAGATTTTATAGAAGTAGAACAAAGAGAAATCAAACATGGTTTTGCTATTGTTGAAGATATGGAAAACATTGCAGCAATGATGCAGACCTATGGCCAAACTGAGGGAGCGTTTGCTTGGACAGAGGATGGTGAAAAAGATGTAGTTGCCTTTGAAAAAGATTATGGTAACGGTAAAGTTGTTGTGATTGGATTAGGTATGGAATTACAGTTTGATTATCAATTAAAGGCTATTAAAAAGATTGCAAATAAGCTAGGGATCTATAGTAACTTTGAATTTGATGAAAAGATAGAAGCTGTAGACGCATTTGCTCGTATTTCAGAAAAAAATGGCAAATTCATATTTTTGCACAACTTTGATGAATATGAAAAAGAGACAAGTATTTCATTTGAAGATAAATTGTTATTCAAAGGTAAGAAGCTTACGATTCCGCCTAGAAGTGGATTAATGCTTCCAATTCAAGTCAAACTTACAGATGATATTTTTATAGAATACGGATCTGGTGAAATCTTTGAAATTGAAAAACGAGAAAATGAGATTAAAGTAAATGTAAAAGTTATACAAGATGAAGAATTTTTATTTACCTCGTCTAAATGGGCTCCACAAGAAAGTAATTGTATTAAAGTAGAAAAAATTGATGAAATCCAATACATTGTAAACATAAACAAGGCAGAAAAAGTTGCAGAATTAAAATTCGTTAATTGTATGTAGTATAAAGAAACCATTTGAGAGCCCCAGTTCAAGTGGTTTCTTTTATATAAAAATAAAGTTATTAATAAATTGTTAAAAAAATTCGACAATATTAAAAAATATTTACAAAAAATATGAAATTCGATTGAAAGCGATTACTGTATTATGTATAATAATTTCATAGAAACGTTTCGATAACCCTGATTATATGACTAGATTTAGGAGGAAATAGAAAAATGAAAAAAATTCTGAAAATTGTCGCCGCAACGTCAGTCGCATTAACGATGGCAGCCTGTAACAATAAAACTTCTTCAACCTCAGCAGATAAAAAAATAGTTTTAAATTATGCAAACTGGAATCTTGGTACTGAATCTGAAAAAAATCTAGAACGTTTAATGATCGAAGCTTATGAAAAAACACACAAAAACATCGATATAAAAATTGATGAGAATATTACAACCGACGATTGGAAGGGCTCGTTATCAACAGCTGCAAGTGCTGGTAAACTGCCGGATGTGTTTATGTTATCAGATATTCCATCTGGTGTAACAAATGATTGGTTGCTTGATTTATCTGATTTAGTAAATAAAGATAAAGAGTTTACTAGTTTACCAGAATCAATTAAAGAATCAACGAAAAGCAGTGACAAAACGTTTGCAATTCCATTTGCACAACATTTTATGGGGTATTACGTAAACAAAGATATTTTTAATAATGCAAACATAGACGCACCAGAATATGGCATTTCTTTACCTGATTTTATTAATGGGGTAAAAGAAACAACTGACTTAGGTAAAGGAATTGTAGGGATCAATTCAACGACAGAATTCGTTGATTGGTTCTCAGGAGCTAAAAATCAAAACGTAAATTGGTTTACATATGGAAATGGTAAATATCACTTAGATTCACCTGAAATGTTTGAAGGTGTAAAATTAGCAAAAGATTTAGGAACAAATGGTTATGCATATGAAGGTTTAAACAAAGAACAAAAAGATCAATTAAGTGGCGATGATATGGGGGCCGCTTTTAAAGCAGGACAACTAGCTTATTTTTGGAATGGCACATGGATGAATAGTGATTTTTCAAAAAATGTAGATTTTGATTGGGATTTTGTTGGGATTCCCGGTGGTAGAACTGCGATTGCTGTTGACTACTTAGGTGTAGCTAAGAGTACGAAACATACAAAAGAAGCTTATGATTTTGCCAAATTTATGTCATTTGGAAAAGAAGGTTTCTTAAAAAGAATGGATATAAGTAATGAAAGTGGTACAGAGATTAATACATTACCAATTACTACTGACTCAGAAGTTTTAGCAAAATACTGGGATATGATTAGTGTACCAGGAGTTCAAAAAGCATATGAAAATTTAGATCATGCAATGATTGATCCAATTAAAATCGTACCAGGCTACGCAGCATCACGTTGGGAAGCAGCAACAGGAATTAAAATTGGAGACAATGATAATGCAAAAATTGTTGATTTGTTAAAGGATAGTGTTTACGGATCAGTTAATTATCAAGACTATGCGAAGCAATTAAATAATTTAGCACAACAACAATACGATGATGCAGTTAATGCAATGAAAAAATAATTGCATAAATAGCTTGGAAGGATCGATGACATTGGTATCTAAACTAAGTAAATGGTTATCAGTTGTATTATTAGTTAGTAGTATCAATTTTTTATATGTTTCAACTGTTCGTGCAGAAGGAACAAAAAAAACCAATTCTGCTACTGATCTAAAATCAAGTGAACAGAATTTAGTAGAAAAACAATTTCATCAAGTCCTGAAAAAATGGGAGAAAAAAGTTAAAAACAGCACTTCATTTGAAAGTGCTGTTTCTCCTAATTTATTTAAAAATGTAAATGAGAGTGATTACATTTCAGCAAATAATAGTCGGGACTATAATGAAAGCGTTATTAATTTTTCGAATCACAAGTCGGTCAATATCGAGCTAAATATACCTAAAGATGCACTTTATGAAATTGGGTTCGATTATTATGGTTTAAGTAAGGAGATTGCGAATCCAGAACTTTCTATTAAAATAAATGGACAATTTCAATTTTATGAGAGTAGAAGGATAGTAGCCCCAATTAATTGGAAAGATAAAGATAAAAAATTTAAAAAAAACAACTATGGTAATGAACTCATTCCTGAGCAAGTTCAAATTAAGGAATGGAATCACATCATGGCTCAAGATCCTAGTAATTTACAACCAGAACCATTGCGTTTTCTTTTGAAAAAGGGAAAAAATGTTATAACGCTAACAAATACAAGTGGAAGTATGCTACTCGGGAGAGTTTACGTACAATCACCGAAAAAGTTATTTTCGTATGAAAAATATAAAGAAAAATATTTTAACGAAAAAGTACAATCAGATGTGATAACAATAGAGGCTGAGCATCCATACATTAAAAACACTTCAAGAATTCGGCCTGTTACAATCAAAAGTCCAGATGTAATACCATATAAAAGTAATGAATTGTTACTGAATTCACTATATGGAGGAGAATCTGCTGGAGAAAGTGTTACATGGAAAGTAAATGTGAAAAAAGACGGGAAATATGCACTTTCATTCAAAACATTACAAAATGCTAAATCCGGTTCACCGGTATTTAGAAGTGTATTAATAGACGGCAAAATTCCATTTAAAGAAGTAGAACATTACAAGTTTGATTTTTCAGAAAAGTGGCAAAACAAAACATTAACTGATGAGAAAAATAAACCATATAACTTCTTTTTAGATAAAGGAGAGCATGAGGTTACATTAGTAGCAGACGCATCTCCGGTTGAACCAGTAATACATAATTTAAAAGACATTATGGATGAAATAAATGATTTAAGCTTATCAATTAAAAAATTAACAGGTAATTCAACTGATAGTAATCGTGATTGGAAAATTACTGAATACTTACCAGATATAAAAGATCAATTAACTTCATGGACTAAAAAGTTAAATGAAAATAAAAAAGAGTTGCAAAAAATATACGGAGTTACAAATGATTCAAAATCATTAGAAGAAGTTGATTTGTATTTAATTATTTCAAAATTAAATAAACTGAAAAATGATCCAGATAAAATTCCAAAGCGGTTAACGGACTTAACAGACGGATCGAATTCAGCGACACAAATTTTAGGTAATATTCAAAGTTCGCTTCAAACACAACCATTATTAATTGATCGAGTATATGTAAACGGTGATACTAAACTACCTAAAGCTACTACTAGTTTTTTCAATAAATTTACAAGCAAAGTTAAGGAATTCTATTATTCTTTTACTAAAAAAACATACGACACTTCTTCAGTTGATAAAGATACCGTAGAGGTTTGGGTAAATCGGAATCAACAATATGTGGAATTAATGCAAAATATGGCTGATAGTACTTTTACAGCAGAAACCGGTATCAAAGTTAAGTTTTCAGTAATGCCAAACGAGCAAAAATTAATACTTGCGAATGCTGGAAATCTACAGCCTGATGTTGCATTAGGTATTAGTGTTGGGACTCCATATGAATTAGCGATGCGCGGGGCGGCAGCTGATTTGAGTAAATTCAAAGATTTTAAAGAGTATATCCAAAAGTTTTCTCCAGGTGCATTTATGCCTATGATGATTGACAACAAAGTATATGCTTTACCAGAAACACAGGATTTTTACGTACTATATTATCGCAAAGACATATTAAATAAACTAAATATTCCAATTCCAAATACGTGGACTGATGTGAAAGAAATGTTACCCGAATTACAAAGATATGGACTAAATTTCTTTGTTCCTTTATCAGGTACTTCGGCTAATAAAGCATTTATGTTTACTGCTCCATTTATTTATCAGCAAGGTGGAGATCTATATGCAAAGGATGGAATGAGTACAGCAATTGATTCGGAGGAATCGATTGAAGGTCTGAAATTAATGACCGATTTGTACACAATGTATAGCTTACCTCTACAAGTACCTAATTTTTATAATTCATTCCGTTATGGTTCAATACCGATTGGAATATCAAATTTTGAGACATATGTAAAATTAACATCTGCTGCTCCAGAAATTGCAGGCTCTTGGGATATTGCATTATACCCGGGTGTTGAGCAAAAAGATGGATCAGTTTCTAGATGGGCAACAGGGTCTGCTCAATCAGCAATGATGTTTGAAAAAAGCAAAAAACAAGAGCAATCTTGGAAACTTTTAAAATGGTGGATGTCTACAAAGACTCAGACCGATTTCGCAACGAACCTTCAAACAATTTATGGAACAGAATATATGTGGAATTCTGCTAATTTGGAAGCGTTTAAAAATGCTCCATTACCAGCAGGTCATAAAAAAGTCATTCTAGAGCAATGGAAATACTTAATGGAAGTTCCAAAAACACCTGGAGCATATATGATTGAACGCGAGATTAGTAATTCTTGGAATAAAGTGGTGTTTAACGGTGCAAATTTACGGGCTTCTATAGATGATTCCACCATCATCGTTGATCGGGAAATTAGAAGGAAAATGGAGGAGTTTGGCTATATGAAAGATGGTAAAGTTGTCAAACCATATATTCTTCCAAGATTAGAAACTGTCAAAAAATGGGTAGGTACGAATAATGAATAAGAAAAAAATTGATTATAACACATGGGTCTTTCTTGGCCCATATATTCTTCTATTTTTAATATTTATTATCGTGCCTGTTTTAATCGCCATTGGATTATCTTTTACTTATTTTAACTCGATCGAATTTCCAAAATTTATCGGATTAAAAAATTATGTAAGTTTATTAACGCAAGATGCGGTTTTTATGCAAAACGTAGTACCGAATACGCTTAAGTTTTCTCTAATTGTTGGTCCAGGAGGATATATTTTATCTTTTTTAATGGCGTGGATGCTAGCACAAATTCCGCATAAGCCTAGAACAGTTTTGGCGCTAATACTTTATTCACCGTCAATGACTGCCGGTGTTGCGATGACCGTTTTGTGGACAGTTATTTTTAGTGGAGATGCATCAGGCTATCTAAATGGAATACTACTAAACTTAAATTTAATAACTGAACCAATTCAATGGTTACAATCACCAGAGTATTTAATGACAATCATGATTATTGTAACGCTATGGACAAGTATGGGCGTAGGATTTTTAGCGATGTTGTCAGGAATCTTAAATATTAATCCTGAAATATATGAAGCAGGTTATATCGATGGGGTCAAAAACCGTTTTCAAGAAATAATCTACATCACAATCCCATCTATGAAACCTCAAATGTTATTTGGTGCTGTAATGGCAGTAGTTAATACATTTCAGGCAGGAGCAATCGGTGTCGCACTTTCAGGAACAAATCCAACACCTCAAAATGCAGGCCAGTTGATGGTCAATCATATTGATGACTATGGATTTATACGTTATGAAATGGGTTATGCTGCAGCAATTTCTGTTGTTTTATTATTAGTAGTTTACTTGTTTTCAAAGGTAGCAAGAAGATTATTTGAGGAGAGAGATTAATTAAACTACGTAGATAAGGAGGGATCAGATGGCTTCTTTTCAAGGGACACAAATTAATCCTAAGAAATTTCATAAAAGTCAAATAAAGTTTTATCTCATTTTAATTCCAATGGCAATTTTAATGGGTTCACCAATCGTTTATATAGTTAATCATGCGTTTAAACCAATCGATGAGTTATTTGCTTTTCCACCACGTTTTTTTGTACAAAAGCCAACAATGCAAAACTTCCTTAATTTATTAGATAGTGGAAATGTAGGTGGAACACCAATTACAAGATATTTATTTAATAGTATTGTCGTAACGATCGTAGTTGTAGTGCTAATTATCCTAATAAGCGCTATGGCTGGATATGCATTGTCAAAGAAACAATTCAAGCTGAAAAATACAATTTTCGAGGTTAATACATTAGCTCTTATGTTTGTTCCAGCAGCGGTGGCAATACCTCGATACATAATTATTGAAAAATTACATTTAATTAATACTTTTACGGTTCATATTCTACCATTACTTGCTCTGCCAGTAGGATTGTTTCTTGTAAAGCAATTTATCGATCAAATTCCAAATGAATTACTTGAAGCAGCAAGGATGGACGGTGCATCGGATTTTCAAATATTTTTTCGAATTATTATTCCAAATATTAAACCCGCAATTGCTACCGTTGCAATTTTAGCATTCCAAGTAGTGTGGAATAACATTGAAACGTCAGATCTATATGTAAATAATGAAGGAATTAAAACATTTGCATTTTATATGAGTTCGTTATCAACAGCTAGTGGGAATACAGTTGCCGGAACAGGTTTAACTGCAGCAGCGTCATTAATCATGTTTATTCCTAATTTAGTTATTTTTATATTTATGCAAAAACAAGTAATGGATACGATGGCTCATTCAGGTATTAAGTAAATGCTAGGAGCGAGATAGTAAATGAAAAATTATAAAAATCATTTTAAATTACTATTAATTATGATAGCGATGATCATGATGTTTCCAGCAAATACTTATGCAGCTGATGCCTATAAAACATATACAATCTCGATTGATGGAGAAGAAATTAAAACACAAACTGCGTATGAGGCTGTTGGAATCCTTTCGAATGATCAAATGATTAAACCAGAGAATCTATTTATTGATCTAAATGACAATATATATGTTGCAGATTCTGGAAGTAAAGAGATTATTGTATTTAACAAATATGGAAAATTAGTTAGAACGATTGGAAAAGGGATCTTAGAGAAGCCTGTTGGTATTTCAGTTGGAGTTGGCAATAAACTTTATGTTGCCGATGTAATTAAAGAAAAGGTTTATTGTTTTTCTTCAGAAGGTAAATTGCTTGCGGAGTATGGAAAACCTGATTCACCGCTATTTGGAAAAGGTCAACCTTTTAAACCACTAAAATTGTCTGTGGATGTTAGAGGCAATATGTATATTATTGGCGAAGGAGCTGCCAATGGGATTATTCAGCTAAATAAAGACGGTGAATTTCTAGGCTATTTTGGTGCAAATAGAGCCTCCACTTCTTTTTATCAAACTTTTAAAAATTACATTATGTCAAAAACTGGTGTAAGAAAAGGCTTTATGAATGTACCAATTGCTTCTACCGGTATTGACATTGATTCAAGAGGAATTGTTTATACCGTTACAAATGGTTTAGATAGTGAAGCAATAAAAAAGCTAAATGTAGCAGGTTCAAATATGCTTTCAGATGGTGTTTATGCATCAAATTCTGCAATTGATATAGTGGTAGGCAATCAAGGCAACTTTTACGTCCTGAGTTCAAATGGTTATATTTACGAATATGACAGCACAGGGAACTTGTTATTTAAATTCGGAAGTAAGGAATCAAACGCACAACGTCAAGGGATTTTTAAGCAGCCATCAGGAATTAGTGTTGATACAAAAGGTTATCTATATGTTGCTGATGCCGAGCAAGGGATCATTCACATATTTGAACCTACCGAATTTACTAATAAGTTACACCAAGGCTTATCTTACTTTGAAGAAGGTCTATATGTGAAAAGTCAAAAGTACTGGCAAGATGTACTTCAATTAAATTCATCATTTTCATTAGCACATATAGCGATGGGACAAGCTTATTATAAACAACAAGAGTATAGTGAATCGTTAAATGAGTTTAAATTAGCAAAAAATAAAGAAGGATATTCACAGTCATTCTGGGAGATTCGCCATAAACTTATGGAGAAACATACCGGTACATTATTAACCTTTGTCATTTTAGGTATTTTCGTATATTACATAGTTCGGTATTTAAATCGCAAAAAAGACTATTTTAAAGGAATTAAAATAGCATTTAATAGATTTAAAAATATCAAACTTGTAAGTGAATTATTTCTTCTATTTAAACTATTTAGACATCCTATCGACACATTTTATGAAATTAAAAAATTGAAAAAAGCTTCTGTAATTTCAGCTACAATTTTTTATTTACTATTCTTCATTGAATATTTAATTTCACTTAAATTTACTGGCTTCATTTTCAACACCGAACTATTAGAACGTTTTAGTTTATTTTTAATCATCTCGATTTTTTTCGGTGCACTGGCGCTATTCGTCATTATGAACTATTTAATTAGTACGATTAATGATGGTGAAGGAAGCTTTAAAAATGTCTATATCGGGACAATCTATTCGCTTGCTCCGTATTTAGTGTTTAGTATTCCAGTTACACTACTATCAAGAATGATAACAATAAATGAATCTTTCCTTTTTACATTTACAACTCAAATTATGATTTGTTGGTCACTTTTAATCTTGTTTATCATGATCAAAGAAATCCATAATTTTACAATAGGAGAAACAATAAAAAATATCCTACTCACATTATTTAGTTGTGTTATTACAATTGTTGTTCTATTTGTTCTTTATATTTTATTAAATCAAGTGATCGATTTCGTTTATTCAGTAATCCAGGAGGTAATGATTCGTGTATAAGAAAATTATACTGTGTGGTTCATTGTTACTGTTATCAATACAACCAAATGCATATGCCGAAAAAGATAATGACCAAAATAAATCTGCCAACGAAAATACGCAGAAGTTTACCTCCAATCAGTTTACACAAATGGAAGTACATAAAAATAATATTAAAAGTTTAAATGGTTCATTAACTGGTTTTGAAAAGATAGCGGAAAATGAAAAACTAGCATTATATGTGAATAGTGAATCTTTAGCGATTAAAGTTAAGAATAAATCGAACGGTTATGTATGGAGTTCTACACTCGATCACATGGAAAATTACAAGTTAAATAGTACTTGGAAGCAATTCGTAGAATCTGCCATAACGATTGAATACTTAAACATGCAAGGCAAGCTAAGAAAAGAAAGTATTACAACGAATTCTGCAAATATAAACCTTAAAAAGAAAGCAGACGGGTTTGATGCAAATATATCTTTTAGACAAGCAAAAATAAAAATGAAACTTTCAGTACAGTTAACTGAGAATGATATTGTAGTTACTATACCTGAAACAAATATTATCGAAATGGGTAAAGTGAAAATTGTTTCAGCAAATGTTTATCCTTTTTTGGGAGCTTCAAAAGAAGATGACATTCCTGGTTATATGTTTATACCAGATGGATCCGGAGCGTTAATACGATATGAAAAGAGCGGCGTAAAAATGGAGTCACCTTATAGTGCAACTATATACGGTGAAGACAAAGGAATCACTTCAACGATTCCATCTGAAGATACAAATGAAAGTTATAAAGCAAGCATACCGGTATTTGGAGTTGTTCATGGAGATAATCAAAATGCTCTACTCGGAATTATCGAAAAAGGAGATAACTATGCGAGAATTGATGCGTATAAAGCAGGTCTATCTACTGAGTTTAATTGGGTTACTTCCCATTTCACATACCGTTATGCTTATAAACAACCGACTAGTAAAAATCAAAAAAGTGGTAAAGCAATGGATTTAATCCAAAAGAAGCGGAACAAATTCGATATTAAATTACATTATAAAATACTAGTTTATAAAAATGCTAATTATGTAGGAATGGCTAAAAGTTATCAATCTTACCTAATAAAAACAGGGATTTTAAAAGACAAGTCATCTAATCATCCAATGCTACGCTTAGAATTTTTGGGTGGTGAGAAAAAAGAAGGATTATTTTGGGATTCAGTTGTATCAATGACTCCAATTAGCAAGCTTCCAAAATACGTAAATGAGCTAGAGAAAAAGGGAGTAGATGATTTTTTTATCGTCTATAAAGGCTGGAATAAAAACGGACTGACTGGTACATTTCCAAAAAAGTTTCCATTTGAACGAAAACTTGGTAGTAAAGGCGAAGTAAAAGATACTGTTAAAGAGCTAAAGAAAAAGGATATACCTTTATACTTTTATACAGATTACACGAAAGCATATGAAGGCTCATCAAGTCTGTTTGGTGGTAGTAATATAGCTAAACAAGTAAATACAAAAGCAATCATGGGCGTCGAGAATGGATATAACTACTATTATTTACATCCTGAAAAATCGATTGACTATGCAAAAAAAGATAAAAAGAAATACAAGAAATATGAGATGGAAAACTTGGCTGTTGATGGGGTAGGAAACGAACTATATTCAGCGTTTAATGATCGACACACATCAACAAGAGAAAAAAGTAAAAAATCGATAAAAAAGGTCCTTAATGTTCTAAATAGTGGTGATGTAGATAAGACGGCACTTTATGAACCAAATGCTTATGCATGGGGTATGACAGATAAATATTTGGATATTCCAATGGGCTCATCAAACTACTTGTACGTTTCAGATACAGTTCCATTTTTGCAAATCGCATTAAAAGGATATGTTGACTACTATGCTCCGTTTTCTAATTTTTGGTCAAATCAAGAAGAAGAGCTTTTGAAATTAATCGATTATGGTGCATATCCATCTTTTTACTTAACTGAAAAAAAATCGTATTTACTTTCTGAAACACCTTCACGAGATTTATATACTTCAGAATTTAAAGCTTGGAAAAAAGAAGTTATTAAACAATATGATGTTATTCAAAAAAGTTTGAAGCTAGTAAAAGACGATTCAATTGTAAGTAGAGATGTTTTGAGTGAAGGTGTCGTAAAAGTTACTTATTCAAATAATATAAGTTTTATCATTAATTATACAAATACTCCTTATAAAAATGGTGGCCTTACAGTTGCAGCAAAGGATTTTGCTGTAATGAAGGGGGAATTTAGCAATGAATAACATTTTCTCAAAATTTAACAACAAAAAGACAGTAGGCTACGTCTTTATTTTGCCATGGGTGATTGGATTTGCTGTTTTTACAGCCTATCCAATTTTCTATTCACTCTATTTAAGTTTCTTTCATGTCATTATTACAACTGATGGTATTCAAACAAAATTTGCTAAATGGTCAAACTACCAGGATGCATTTACAACTGACGTAGAGTTTTTAAAGCAAATAGGGGATTTTGCAGCACATGTTGTTGTGTCAGTTCCAATCATAGTAATTATAGCTTTAATAATCGCGATTCTATTAAATCAACAGATTAAATTTCGGGGATTCTTTCGAACAATCTTTTTCTTGCCAGTTATTATTAGTAGTGGTCCTGTATTGACTAAGTTAACAGAGCAAGGAGTAACAGCAATTCCTGAAATAAAACAATATGCTTTTTATAAAATAGCTGCTGCAAATCCTAATTTTTTTAGTAATTTATTTTTATACATTATGGATAATATGGTTTTGTTATTGTGGTTTACCGGCGTTCAAATTTTAATTTTTATAGCAGCCCTCCAAAAAGTTGATACGCAAATATATGAAGCTGCAAAAATTGATGGTGCATCAACATGGGAAATCTTTTGGAAAATTACGTTGCCAACTTTATTTCCTATGATTCTAGTAAATATTATCTATACGACCGTTATGTATTCTATTTCCACAATGAATCCGATTATAGACCTTATTAAGAAAAACATGTTTAAAATTGAAACTGGATTTGGATATGCTTCAGCACTTTCTTGGGTTTATTTCGTGATCATCACTATTATTCTATTAATTATGGTATGGACTGTGGTTTTACTTGAAAGAAAAAAATAATATAGGGGGGAGTAAAGTGAGTCAACGACTTAAAAAGGACATTGCACCGAAAGTAAGAAGAATCTTACTAGGCATGCAGGGGAATGATGGATTACTTGTAAAAATTCTAATGTATGCTTTGTTGATCGGAATAGGTTTTGTATTCTTATACCCTATATTATATATGCTTTCGTATAGCTTTAAGGATATTAATGATCTACTAAATTCGCTAGTGAACTGGATCCCAACAAAGTTGTATACAGATAACTATAAGCGAGCATTAGATGTATTAGATTATTGGCCAATATTACTACAAACTATCTATGTAACTGTATTGCCGTCAATTTTACAAGCATTTGTTGCTTCAATAATCGGTTATGGATTTGCTAGATTTCAATTTAAAGGTAAAAATATTTTATTTATTTTAGTTCTTGCAACTTTTGTAATTCCGCCACAGGTTACCGTCATACCAAGATATATTTTGTTTAATAAAATTCATATTTTAGATAGTATTTCTGCCTATGTATTACCAGCAATATTTGGTCAAGGTTTAAATAGCGCGATTTTTATTTTGATTTTTTATCAAATATTTAGATCGATTCCTACATCATTAGAAGAAGCTGCTCAACTTGATGGAGCGGGACATTTCAAGATTTTCTTTAAGATTGCTGTACCAATGGCATCCGCTGGCTATATTATTTCGTTTTTATTTTCACTTGTATGGTATTGGAACGAAACTTACTTAGCATCAATCTATTTCGGTGAAAATTTATCAACTTTACCACTTCAGCTACAAAAGTTCGTAGCGACTTACAGCAAATTATTCCCTGCTCAAGGTGGAGCAAGTGGCACAAGTATTAATGAAGGAATTGAATTAGCAGGTACATTGCTTACTATAATTCCTTTACTAGTTATCTACTTTATTACACAAAGATGGTTTGTTGAAAGTGTTGATCGCTCAGGTATAACAGGTGAATAAGAATTTAAACAGCTTAATTGGATTTAACACTATTTTAGTGTTTTAATAAAAAATCAGATTTAGAGGTGTAGAAAATGGATAAAAGAATTTTAGACTTGGAAGCTAAAGGATGTTTTGATTTTTTCTGGAACGAAGCTAATACTGATAAAAACAGTCCAGGATATGGTTTAGTTCGTGATAACACAGCTGAATCAAATAGAGATATGGCTAGCATCGCCTCCGTTGGTTTTGGGCTAAGTGCCATCATTATCGGGATTGAAAAGAAGTGGATTTCATACGAAGAAGGGTATGAAAGAACGTTAGGTACATTAAATACATTTTTAAATAACGTAGAGGAATCTGAAGGATTTTTCTTTCACTTCCTTCATATGGAAACGGCAAAAAAGTTTGAAGCATTTTATGATTGTGCATCAATTATTGATACATCTCTTTTTCTGAATGGTGCAGTAACATCTGCAGAATACTTTGGTGGAGAAATTAAAATTGTTTTTGAATTAATCTTTAAACGTGTCAATTGGCAAAAGTATTACGATCAAGAACATAATATGTATTTTATGGGGTATCATCCTGAAACAGGTGGATTTGGTCACTGGGATATGTATGCGGAGCAGTTAATGCAATACATATTTGGAGTTGCTTCTCCGACTCACCCAGTTCCAAAGGAAATCTACAAAGGATTTAGAAGAGATTTAGTAAAATATGGTGAGAATGAATTTTATCATTCACCTGGAGGAGCGTTATTTACACATCAATATTCACATGCTTGGTTTAATTTTGAAAATATTGTTGATGAAGATGGGATCAATTGGTTTGATAACTCTGTAAAAGCATCTTTAGCGGCAAAACAATATTGTAATGATAATGCCCAAGGTTTTAAAACCTTTGCAGACAGTGAACATGCATGGGGATTAACGGCATGTGATGGTCCACACGGATATAAAGCATATGGAGCTGGACCATTTCATCCAAACTGTGACGAATTTATGAATGATGGTACGATTGCACCTGCAGCCGCTGCTGGATCTATTGTCTTTACACCTAAAGAATCAATTAATGCTTTAAATTATTTCTATGAAAATGTACCTGAATTATGGAGTAAATATGGTTTTCTAGATTCATATAATCGCGATGTCGCTTCAAATTGGGTGTCGGACAGAGTAATTGGTATTGATAAAGGTGCAACATTACTAATGATTGAAAACTATGAAACCGGATTAATTTGGGATTTATACTTAAAAAACGAATACATAAAAAAAGGATCAAAAATGTTGGGCTGGAAAAATAGCAAATTAGTTACTTCATAATAACTAAATAGACAAGCTAAAGTGAATTAAAAGGTGGGCAAAAGAAGTCAAAAATACTTCTGTGCTCACCTTTTGTGAGTAAAAATAACCCATTCAAAGGATAGGTAAAAAGAATGAAAAAAAAGTAGGAAAAGTTTACTTAATTTTGATAATATTAATTTAAGCATTATAATTTAAACAATATTTAAATGAATCGTAATAAACGAAACAATAAAGACGAAATTTGCTTTTTGGTATCAATAGAATGGAGGATATGGGATGGCAGGAATAAAAGATATTGCCAAAGAAGCTGGAGTTTCCATTTCAACAGTATCATATGCGTTAAATGGTAGCCCAAAGGTAACTGAAGAAACACGAAGCAGAATTTTAAAGATTGCAAATAGATTAGGATATGTTCCAAATGCAGCTGCAAGAATGTTAAAGGTTAAAGAAACAAAAATTATTGGGGTATTTTTAGCTGATTATGGTGGATATTTTTACGGGCCATTATTAAGAGGAATGAGACAAGCATTAAACGATAAAGGCTATGAATTAATAGCATGTTCTGGCGTACAATCACATCGATTATTACTTGAAAAAGTAATAGATGGTGGAATTATATTAGATCAGGCGTTTTCAGATAAAGAGCTTTTAGATTATGCAGAAAAAAATTATAAAATGGTCGTGATGGATCGAGAATTACAACACAAAAATATTAAAGGTGTCTTAATAAATAATAAAAGTGGTGCACAATTAGCTATAAAAGAACTTCTTAAAAACGATGTAAAAAAAGTATATGCATTAACAGGTCCAGAAGGTTCATACGATTCAACAAAACGTATGGAAGGTGTAAGAGAAGAATTATCTAACTATCAAGATATTGAGTTTATTGAAATCGCTGGAAATTTCATGAAGGATTCTGGTGAACAAGCAGCGAAACAAATTTTTACAAATTATAACGAGCCAAGTGCAATCTTTTGTTTAAATGATGAGATGGCAGTAGGAATCTATAACTATCTTCAAGATACAGATTACCAAGTAGGCAAAGATGTATTTATCGTAGGATTTGATAATATTGAATTAGCGCAATATGTATCACCAAGATTAAGTACCATATCATATTCAACTTTTGACTGGGGTTCATTAGCCGCTACAAATTTATTGAAGTTAATTTCTAATGAAGTAGTTGAGAATGAGATAATTGAGGTTTCATTGACTGTTGGTGGATCTTCGTAAATATTAAAATTAGAGTTTTAAGTATCTTTTTAATAAAAGAGGTATTTAAGCTCTTTTTTTATTTTTCTTTTTAATAGAAAATTAATTTTGATATTCCATTAAAGTAGCAGCAATATGTCATTTTAGTTTAAAAAGAAAGTATAAAATATTAATCAATTGATTATCATTTTTAGTTCTCCTTATTCTATGTGTGAGGGACATACATTAGATTGTTTACTCAATTATTTTAAGCTTGGACTGTAATTGTTATTAAAATAAGATTTGTTTGGTAAAAGGAGAGCATTATGAAAAAAATGAAACCGATTACAATATTCATGAGCATGATCTTTATTCTATCTGCGATTCCAACCTTTAACATTGTGCGTGAAACAGTCATTGGGAATCAGATGGAAAAACGATATCAAATAAATGATGTTTATCCGCTTGAAGAAAATGGGAAAGCAATAAATCCCACAATTACTGTCCAAGGAAACAAAATATCATTTAAGGAAGATAATACTGGGAAAACCGAACCATTAAGCGATTCGGATATTATTAGTGACATCAAACGAAAAGAAGTGGTAAAATTGCATCTTTTTGTAAATGGGCATGAAATCACGAAACCAGATGCAATCAATGTTGATACATACCGAAATAAAGAATCAGAAGAGGTGCGATACAATTCCTGGATTGGCATTATGACGGTCAAAGATCGAGAGACGAAAACGAATAGCATCAAAATCGTCCAACGCTTGTCAAAAGATGAGGTACTAGATGGTGACCGAAAATGGAAAATTATCACGATTGATCAGCATCAGCAGATTAAAGAAGAAACATTTGAAGCGAATGATCGCGGGGAATCCTCTTATAATGTAGAAATGATCAATAATTCAGGTACGAGTTTGATGGGCATGGGGTATCATTCGGATATTTTAGAAGGTTGGCCGTCGATATTTTTTCCAATAGTTTTTCCGTTTGGATCACTTTTAGTCTCCACGATTGCACTAGTCATTATCTTTTTTAGAAGGAATGTAAAAGGAGAGGAGACCAGTATTACATAAGAACTATGAAATCATAAGGTTCGTTCCATTGCGGGAGTATTTCAACAAATGAATTTCATTTGGGCATCTCATCAATTGCGATCGGTAGCTAACAAAAGCATGGCAAAATTATGTCGATAGGATATTTTAAAGGTGGGTATTTTCATGTTTGGATATATAATATTTTACGGTATTCCTGCAATTTTCATTTTAAGTGGGGTTAATCTTTTTAGAAAAGCAGAAAAAATAGAAAAGAAAAATAAAAAATTATACTTTTTTTTCATTAGTTTAGCGATAAATGTATTCGCCATTCCTTTGTCCCTATTTATTGGTGGGATGGCAACAGATGCACCTGATAGTACTATTTTAGACTTTTGCAAAGGTTTTTTAGTTGTACAGGGAATTCCGTTGCTCTTACTAGTGATTTCGATCGTCTTATATTTATTAAATAAAAAAGAAATAAAAACTGTTAGTTAGGATGACAATGAACAAAAAAATCGGCTAAATAGTCGATTTTTTTTATGGAGCAAAACATTAGTTAAATAAAAATATAATAAAATTCTAGATTAAAAGGTAAAATTACCCCAAATTACAGAAAATAAAATTTTTGCTAAAATTAACTGCACCAATGAAATGTCATCATCTAATTTGTCATTTATATAACTTTCATATTTTTGGTTCTAATTTATATTTCATGATATTGGGGGGAGTGTTCTTGGAGAAAATTCTATATCAATACCATTATGAATTTTTATGGTTGTTACCTTGTTTCGTAACGTTAATATTTGGTTTGTGTTCTTTCTTTTTCTGGAAAATTAATCTGAAAATGCATCCAGGCTGTGAGTTCAAAGGAAATCCAGGATTTAGGAGTTATAATTTTGCAAGGTTATTCGGTCGGATTGGTGGTACTTTCTGCCTATTAATGTTCATTTTTCTAACGATCAATCAAGTATATATTTTTTATCATGTGAAACATTTGATTGATACTAACAATGTTAAAGTTGTAGAGGGGTATGTTGAAAAATATCATCCAGATTCCGAATATAAGGGTGGGAATATGGAGAATTTTACTATAAATGGTGTTTATTTTGAATATTCAGAAGGTGTGATATCAGTTGGTGGATATAATAATGCTGCTTCACACGGTGGGGTGATTAGACATAATGGACAATATTTAAAGATTAAATACTATAAAGATCGTTTAGATAAAAACGAGATTGTTTATATTTCGCAACCTTCTCCTACCAAATAGCGTTTATAGAAAAAAATTTATGAAGTAATTAACAAAAAAGAATGAGAGATTAGTAGTACAACGAATGATATAATTAGTCTAATAGATATTCTGGAGTTAGTTATAAATGAGGTGTTCTCAACGCTAAAAGAGGAGAAATTTGTTAAGTTAGTTTGGAAAGAAAACAAAATAGAAGATGTTCTAATTGAATTATTTGAAGAAGCACCAAATGATGAAGAGATGGTTATGCTGAAAATTAATTTTGAACAACAGGAAAGAAGTTATATTGGCGATAGCTTTTTTGAGGCATTAGAAAATCTCAGACTGTATTTGGAAGAAAAGAGCATCCAAATTCTTTGCAATGGATCCGCTTTAAATGTATACCCATCTCCAATGACACGATCAATGGGGAGTGGACGTTTAGCATATAAATTAAGTTTTGGAAAACAAGCCTTATCTTGGGATTTAGTTGATATTTTTGATTGTGATGATACTTTAAAGTTTGTTACCATTCTTGAACAACGAAATTACTATAAGAACTGGCTTAAAAGCTTAAGATAGTCAATTAGATTAAATTTAAATTATTTAATGTTAGCAACTAATGCCCTAATGTTACAAATTAATAGTATTATTATTTTAGTGAATAAATTATATAAATGCGTATTAAATGGAAAAAAGAGAATGATAGAATTGTATTTTACATTTAAAGATGCTTTTCATCCTTCGTTTACATTAAAAATGATCACTTAACTAAGGGAAAGTGGTTTGTTTCAATATGTAATTCAGAGTTATCTTTTGTCATTATATTTTAAATTTTCTCTTCTTTTTCTCTTTTTTTCATAGTATGACAAATTTCTATAATTACATAACGGTATAATGAAATTAAACATAGATTTTAGCTTCTTTTCTATAAAATACTATTTCATCTTTTTACCTTTTTTAGAATGATTATTCTACCAATCTATTAAAAAAACAGAAATGAGGATTCTTCTTGAAAAAAATAATGAAATTTAGCGCAGTTTTTTCTTTAGCAGCAAGTATGCTAACACATACCCCAACTGACGCTGCAGTAAAGAATACTAGTAAACCAAAATTTTTGAATCAACATGCTCCACTGCCTTTCCTTACAAATAAAGAGCAAATTAGCGATTCTACATATGTTGTAAAATATAATAGCTTTGTTTCTAATTCGATACATGATCGTGCTGGAATGAGTGTTGTAAAGTCTTTTCCGTCTCTAGGGTATGATATCGTTAAATTAAAAAATGGTAAAAAATTATCAACTGCTCTTAGTGTTTATAATCAATACGGAACGATTAAATCAGTTTCTCCAAGTGTTCAATATAAATTAATGTCAAGTGTAGCAAATCCTAAAGAAGATGAGGCGTATCATTTAAGTCAGCTAAACATTTCAGCTGCACAAAAACTTGTTGCTAAAAAAGCAATTACTGTTGCTGTAATTGATCAAGGCGTAGATAGAAGTCATCCTGATTTGTCAGGTCAACTGCTTAGTTCATATAATGTAGTTGATCCAGCAACACAAGCTGTAAGAGACTTCCACGGAACCCATGTTGCGGGTATTATTGCTGCAAAAAAGGATAATAAAATAGGCGCATATGGTATTAATCCTAATGCTAAAATTCTTTCTGTAGATGTTTTTAATGGGAATGAATACACTTCAGACTATTCGATTTCAGAAGGGATTCTTTATGCTGTTTCTAAAGGTGCGAAAGTAATAAATATGAGCCTTGGTGGCACAATGTATAGTCAGTTACTTGATGATACAATTCAATATGCAATCAGCAAAGGCGTTGTTGTTGTTGCAGCTGCAGGAAATAGTGGCACAAATGAATATAGCTACCCAGCATCTTACGATGGAGTTATTTCCGTTGGTGCAACAGATAGTGAAAAACATCTTGCTTCATTTTCAACATACGGTCCTGGTGTGGATGTAGTTGCACCTGGAGAGTTCATTTATAGTACGATTTATGCTCCAGCGATTGGTAGTACATACTATTATTTAAGTGGTACATCAATGGCAACACCGATTGTATCGGGAATCGCATCACTATTAAAAACTAAGTATCCGAATCTTTCATCTTATGATATAGAACAAATTCTTGAAGAAACTGCCACTGATAAAGGATCATCTGGATATGATATATATTATGGTTATGGTCTTGTCGATCCAGTAAAAGCTTTAAAATATGATATGAAAAAACTAGTTTCATATAAAAAGCCATCTGCTTCAGCGATTATAGATGGTGCAGCTGCTGTTCAACTTTCTGAAAATGGAGAGGCTTCATATAAAGGAACAATTACAAAACCACATCAAATTAATCGATATAAATTAAAATTAAAGGCTGGAGAAGATGTAGGTCTTACGTTAAAAATGGCTAAAAATTATGATGATAAGCTTTCACTTCGGTTCTATGAAGGAACTAGTAAAGCATCTTCTAAGCCACTAATTATTGATGATGTACTTGCTGGAATTGCTGAAGGGACCATTTACACTGCTCCAAAGGATGGAACACTTGTCATTGAAGTTATGGATAAAAACTCAAGATATAGTTCAAAAGGTAGCTCTACTTTTAGTTTATCAATTAAAAAGAAACTAAACATTAATGAAGAAACAGGGTCAAAAAGCAATTCAATTGAAGTTACGTCCTTACCTTTTGATGCAACTAGTCTAAATGATGATTCATTCCTTCTATTTAATAAGGGAAAAACTGGAGCTAGATATATTTCATACAGACCAACTGAGGATGAAAAAATCTTATTATCAATGGGTTCAATTCCCGGACTAAATACTTCAATCACTGTATATACAAAAGATAAATGGGATGAATATATAAACACATCTAATGCAAAACAACCACTACCACTCGTTTCAATCGATCATAACGGGAAAAGTGAAGGAGAAAAAGGTGCGGTTACACTAAAGAAGGACACAGATTATATTATCGAACTATCAAGTGCTCCAATTACAGTCTTTTCATTACCTTTATACGATGAACAACCGGATGCTCCATATATTATTCCAGGCTCATTTGAAAAAGTAGCATTTAAGATGTCAAAACTAGACTTACCAGCTGATGAAGACGGATTGGTCAATACATTTAAGCAGATTGATTTATCAAACGGCTTAATAAATCAATTAGATGATTCAACACCAATTGATGATGTGACGACTGGAATGGATCCAGAGGATGTTCAACAAGTGCTAAAAAACGCAATTCCAATCACAGGATATGGAAAAAGGCCATTGGCTTATATGCAAGATAACAATGATGTAGATTGGTATAAGTACACTCCAAGTAAAAATGAGTTTATTCATTTAAATATTAATGGTAATAAAAATCAACAGTTTGATGCTCAAGCGTATGTTTACAATTCGAACTCAGGTGCTTTTGAATATGTAACAAAATCATTTAATTATTACACGACCTTCCAAGATCGTGATTATACAGATAAAAATAAAGATCTGTTTGCTTTACTTGATAGTAACAAAACGTATTATTTCCGTGTTTCATCAGTAGGTGGTGCATCAGATGAACCTTATCAATTAACATTTCAAGGTGGAGAAGGTATAGCAAAAGACAAATATGAACCGAATAATTCGTTCACTGCTGCTAAAACACTTAAAAGTTATGATGAGATACAATATGGTAATTTCTCAAGTTCTTCTGATGAAGACTATTTCTACTTTAAAAATACTAGTAAATCTACAGTTCTAAAAGGATTCGAATTTATGGCTTTACCAGTAGATCCAACCCAATCAGGGGGGATGTACTCAAGTCTATTTAATGACCTACCAGTAAACATTACAGTCTATGAAGATACAAATGGAAATAAAAAATTAGATGGAACAGAACGTGAGAAAGCAAGCTATTATCAAAATTACGGCGACATCACAAAGAGTTCATTCCAAGCTAAACCGAATCATGGATATTTCTTTGAAATAGCTAATTCTTATCCAGATATTGCAAATCTTCATGAATATATATTCCGTTTTTATTCACTGAACCGTACTGACGAAGATGCTAAAGCGAAATATACAAATGGTATTCCTTCAATCAGACTACCATTAAGATATATTGGTAAAAACACATATATCGGTTTAGGCTATTTAAACGCAAATGTCGCAAATGGTGATAAAGATTATTTTAAATTTGTAAATGATAAAGACCGATATGTTTCATACAACCTTGAAATGCCTATGTCTGGAATGAATGGTAAGATAACTTTCTACGACTCTAAAGGTAAAAATTTAGGCACATTCAACCGCTACACATATGACGATCCCGAAGTCGGCCAAATTAGGCTGAAAAAAGGAACCTACTATATACGCGTAGAAGAAGCTAATGGTATTTCTGACTATGATCAGTATCAATTAACAATTACGAAAAATTGATGTTTTATGAAAAGAGAAGGAATTGATTTGTTCCTTCTCTTTTTTGTGCTTTTTTGATGATTTGCTAGTTCTCTTTTTCTTTTACTGGGTGGTAGTAAGGAAATCTATTATTTAAAAAATGGGCAGGTTAGTTTCATAAGAATTTGGAATTTTGTGGTAAAATATTTTTAATAGTAGATTTGAGGGAGAACCGGCGTCAGCACTAAACAAATATCCTTCTTTATACAGAAGGATATTTGTTTTTCTTGTTCAACTATCACATCTATTTGATGAACAACTCGATCGTCTATATGGTCGATATTTTTTAGAAATGTATAAGTCGTTTAGTAAGTTCATTAATCAAGTATATCGCTGAATAAATTATTAAAGAGCAGATTAATTATTATTACTAAGTTAAACTATAATAAAATTCTATAATGAAATGGGGTCATTAAATGAATCAGAGAATAAACGAATACAATCAACCTGTTGGTGAAGAGTTAACCAATTGGGAGAAAAGAAAACTTCCAACTGATATGTGTTATGTCGGAAAGTATACGATTGTCAAAAGATTATCGATTACTCACATGAAAGAGCTCTATAACGTTTATAAAAATTCCAGCCCAAGTAATTGGACATATTTATCCGACGAATCACCTCAAAATTACGAGACTTTTGAACAAACATTACTAAAAAAAATAGAAAGTAACATAAACATCTTTTATGTCGTAATAAATAAAGAGACAAACAAACCACTGGGAATCTTTAGTTTAATGAGGATCGATCAGGAAAATGGGGTAATCGAAGTAGGAAATGTTAATTTTTCCGATGCGCTAAAAAGAACAAGAATGTCTACCGAAGCACATCAATTATTAGCTAAGTATGTATTTGATGAATTAAAGTACCGACGCTATGAATGGAAATGTGATTCTCTTAACGCTCCATCAATTCAAACAGCAAAACGTTTAGGCTTTACGTATGAAGGTACTTTTAGAAATGCTATTATTTATAAAAACCGTTCACGAAACACTAGCTGGTTCTCAATGCTTATAGAAGAATGGCCAAAACATAATGAGGCATTAACTCAATGGTTGGCAGAGGAAAACTTTGATGACAAGGGAGTACAGCTTCAGAGATTAGAAGAATTTAAAAAATAAGAATAAAATTGATTGAACTATATTTTTTCAACAAGCTTACGAGTAGTTTTTCCGTTTTCTTATTGAATTAACAGAAAAGATGCATTTGTCAGGTTCTAGAGTTTGTCTAAGAAGAAAATAAATATGATATAATTGAGAACTAGTTGTAAATGAATAGGTAAAACTTGCGTAATTAATTCAAGTTTAATGATTCACTTTCATTAAAAATATTGAATGTTGGCAGCGGGATTTTTAGTAAGAGGAATAGGAAGGATCTAAATAATTATGACAATCGTAAGCTTTTTAATAATTGCTTGGATTTTAAGCTGGTTTAAATTTGAACAAATATTTGTTCAAGCTATTAAAGAACTTTTCAATAAAGAAATTACAAAAGCAAGCTATTATTTTATATTTTTTTGCATTGGGGCAATAGGTGACATCGTTTTACTAATAAATGGCACTTTTAATGATAATCTTTGACACCTTCATAAAGGGCTATTTTTTTATATTTTTTTAGTATGGTAGATGGATAGAGAGAAAGAACATACTTCAAAAAGAGTTGCCATTATACCATTGCTTTAGAGGTAAGATAGCGAATTGAATTTAGATTTAAACCCAATTGAACTTTCAATCAATTAGGGCTCTTTTTTTTAATAAAAGCGTTTAACCTCGTGTCTCGGTGATTAAGTAGGTAAATTATAATGGATGAAAAAAATTTCTGCTTGTTCTCTAGCAAGCAAAAATTTTTTCACCCTTATGTAGTTTATCTACCATTTGTAATTTGAGCCAAAGTAAGTAGCTTTCATTTCTCATAATTCTAATTTATTTTTGGAACTAAATATTTGATAATTAATTATTGAGCAAAGCGAAAATTAATAAAACCATCATTAAGAATATCTTAATAGCATTCATTGGTTAACATAAAAAGTAAGTTTTCTTTATATATGTTTAATAATTAACTTGTATAATTAATGGTTAATTTTAAGTAATTTAACTAACATTTATATAATTCTAGAAAGATCCAGGGCTAATAATAAACCATAAATTAAGTTTGTAAGACAAAATTGCATAATTCATCCAAAAAAGTTCAAGAACTTAAATGTTTTTGAACTTTTTTTGTGTTTACATAAACATTCAAAAACTATTCTACCTTAAGGATATGAATATAGTTTTATCTTACTTTTGTATTACATATTTGTTTTACTTTTTGAATGAAATTACTCAAACGTAAAAGTGAAAAATATTGTTATTTAAGTGAATGGTCCCGATTATCATTACGGATTACTTAACACAATGATTTCGAGAATTTTAGTTTAATATAAAATTCATATTTAATTTACATAGTGAAAATATAATTGTCCGTGTAATACTTTGCATCTTCAAATTGAAAAAGTGAAATCAAGATTCTAAAGAGTAATATTTGAATTCACTAGAAGAAGTAGTCGTAAGGCAATGTAAGGATCATTTAAAAAAAGGAGGTACATTATTTTATTGATATATAAATAATTTCATAGTTTATTAATTGTTGTAATCTGTTTTTTCATTGAATTTATTTAGCATTCGGATTGCGAGAGGGAGATTTTTTATGGTTACTAAAACGAGGTTTTATAAATTATTACTTTCATTTATTTTAATCATTTCATACATACTCGGAAATTTTGTTGGCTATCTACCAGTAAATGCAGCTACTAATGGATATAGTCAGATTGAAGCAGAGAACTTTAGTTCCAAGTCAGGTTCATTTCTTAAAGTTGAATCATGTCCAGATGGCGGACAAAGCGTTGGAGGAACTAATGATAACCAGTATTTAGAATACACAAATATGGATTTTGGCAGCGGTAACAATGGCGCTACAAATTTCAGTGCAAGAATCGCAGTAAAGGGATCGAATGCAGGTGGGGATATTGAAATATGGATTGATGGTCCTAATAGTACAAATGGAAACAAAGTAGGGACACTTTCAACTACTGCTACTGCACCAGATAACTGGAATGTTTATAAAACAATGACAACCGAAATTACTCAGGTTACTGGAGTTCATAAAGTATATCTTGTATTAAAAGTTAATCCTGGAAAAACATATGTAGCCAATATAAATTGGTTTCAATTCTCGAAATCGTTGAACAGCATCACTCTTACTAAACTACCAACGAAAACTACTTACCGAATTGGTGAAAGTCTTGATCTCGCAGGTATGGCAGTCACTGGAAATTACATTGACGGTACAACCCGTGTAGAGGAAATTAGAGAATCTGATGTGAGCGGCTTTAATAGTTCTTCGCCAACACAAAACCAAACTTTAACGGTGACAGTACGTGGTAAGAAAGCCACTTTTGTAGTAGAAATTAAGCCCAAAATTCTAGTAAATATTATTGCACCTAAATCGATAACAGGTGTGGGAAACGGGACAGCACCAAATATGGTTGCCTTAGGCTTGACTAGTAATATAGTTCTAGTAACGGATGGCGGAAATGTAAATGCACCAGTGAAATGGAATATTGAATCTTCAGGTTATGACCCATTCATAAAATCTGAGCAGAGTGTTACGATAACAGGAATAGCCATTCCTCCTGTAGAAGTTACAAATCCAAATAATGTAGCCTTAACTACACAAATCAATGTAACAGTACTTGCTTCGAATACACCAGAGAAGGATACTAGCTATAAATTCAGTTTTATGGCAATATCTGATACACATTCTAATGCAAAAGGTGATACGAATGATATTATCTTAAATGAGGCAATGCAAGATGCGGTAAATGATAATGTGAAATCAGTGAGTGTGGTGGGAGATCTTACTGATAGTGGAACGGATACCCAATATGATACTTTTATGACAACTATGAATAAATATCCCCAGTTAGACCGCAACTATGTATTTGGGAACCATGATGTAAGATGGATGACTGGATTTGAAACTGCAAAAAATCGATTTCTATCTCATACTAGCATGCCAGCAGTATACTTTGATAAGTGGATCAGTGGATATCATTTTATCTATTTAGCAACTGAGACAGATGATAAGGACAGTGCCTATCTTTCGGAAACACAACTTAACTGGTTAAAATTAAAATTGGCCGAGAGCGCAGATAAATCTAAACCAATCTTTTTATTCATTCATCAGCCATTGGGGAATACAGTGTCAATGTCAAAGTCGGAGGACGGCTATCAAAGTGATGAGGTACAGGATCAAAAGTTTAAGGATATTGTCGGTGAATTTCCTCAAACCGTGTTAGTAACAGGCCATCTGCATGATGATATAAGATTGCCTGGAACTCTATATAATAAACAGTATTTTTCAATGATAAGAGATGGAGCAATAAAATATAACCCTTCGTATACAAAAGAGCCTGGTGCGCAAGGTTTAATTTTTGATATTTATGCCGATCGGGTAGTAATTAATGGAAGAGACTTTGCAACAAAAAGTACGATCGCAACTTGGACTATAAATAATTATACACATGATGCACTTCTTGCAGACAAACAAGCACCTACTGCACCAGAAAATGTTACCACAAATTTAGTAACAGACAAGATGGGAATTCTATCGTGGGATGCATCATCAGATAATTTCAAGGGTAATGTTGGGGTTACTGGTTATGAAATATATAACGGTGATACTTTGATTGGCTCTACAACAGGGAGAACTAACTTTAAAGTAACTGGATTGAACCCTAAAACTACCTACCAGTTCTCAGTTAAAGCAAAGGATGCAGCGGGTAATATTTCAGAGGAAAGTAGGGCTCTTAAGGTTACAACTTTAGCATTTGATCCAGCTCCAATCAATTTGACTTTGAACAAAACAGCTACTGCAAATGGAAGTTTAATAGGGTATGAACCTTCAAAAGCAGTAGATGGTTCCACTGATATTGGTAGAAAGTGGTCTTCAGATACGGCTGGGGACAAATGGTTGATGGTTGATCTTGGACAAAACTATGAAGTTAGCAGATGGATTGTGAAGCATTCTGGAGAAGGTGGAGAGAGCCTATCACTAAATACAAAAAATTATAAGCTTCAGGGTAGTTTAGATGGGACTATTTGGTCGGATCTTGACTTAGTTTCAGGCAACGTTTCAAATAGTACGGACAGGTATTTTAATAAAACAAAAGTCAGGTATGTAAGACTATATATTGCGACACCACAAAACTATAATGAGACTGGGACTGCAAATATTTATGAGTTTGAAGTATATGGGCGAAGCATCGATATTGAGCCACCTTTCACTACTGCACTAACAGATGGTTTTATCGGTAATGAGGGATGGAATAAGCAGAATGTGAATATAAAGTTCAGTGCAATGGACAATTCAACTGGTACTGGAGTCGATCATATCGAGACTAGAATAGACGATGGGGAATGGGTAAAACAAAGCGAATTAACTTTGACATCTGAAGGTGTACACACTATCGATTATCGTGCTATTGATAATGTAGGAAATGTGGAATCTTCGAAACAACTTACTATTAAAATCGATAAGACTGGACCAACAATTTCAGGGGTTGTTCCAGTGAATGGAAGTGTTTATGAAAATGACAGCGAAATGACACCTGAGTTTACATTAGCAGACAACTTTTCAGGTGTTGATCACAATAAAACGATGGTAACACTTGATATGAATCCATATAAAATTGGTGCATCAATTCCATTATATACGTTACCACTTGGCAGTCATTCCATAGTCATAAACTCAGTTGATAAAGCTGGTAATTTTGAGACCAAAACAATCCAGTTTAAAACGGTCGTAAGCAATGAATCTTTAAATGGATTAGTTAGACAGTTTGTTGATACTAAATGGATTGACAATGCTGGAATATCAAATAGCCTTCAAGTAAAAATAGCACAAAACAATTTGAAAAGTTTTATAAACGAAGTTAATGCACAAAGGGGTAAACACATTACAAATGAGGCCGCAGAGTATTTACTACGAGACGCTCAATATTTGTTAACGCAACATTAATTTGTTTAAAAGATAGAGTGATTTAATTGTTTAGACACAACAATTCAATCACTCGAATTCTCAAAATCTTAATTGTGACATGTTCTAAAAAACCTCATTTTAATAACATGAGGTTTTTTAAAATTGAAATTGTAATTGAAGAATAGAAAGAATAAGGCAAAACCTAATTTTCTCTAATTTTTTATTTTTAAATCTTTATTGTTTTTTTAGTTGTATCTCAATTCTTTTTGCCAAGTCAGATGATACCTTATTTATATACTCCAGAACTTTATTTCTAATATCATCGGATACGACAATTAAATCACTAACTAAATTTTCAACAAGATGCTCTTTTTCGATAGGAGTTAACATCATATAGAAATCACTAGCCTGCACGAAATCATCATACTTTGTTATGGAAGCTCTTTCTAGTTGTCCTTGAACAAATATTCCATCACCACTTGTAATTTGATTAGCCGGAGTCCAGTCTTGCTGTTGATTAATTGGTACTTTACGAAATTCTGGACCAATTCTTCTTCTATGAGAATCAGTATAAATATTAGCTCGACCTTGCAGTATTTTATCAAAAGATAATTCTACACCGTCAAGTAAATTTGAAGGGGAGAAAGCGACTTTTTCTACTTGTTCCATATAATTATCAGGATTAGTAGTTAATACCATTTTCCCTACTGGTATAAAAGGATATTCTTTCTCATCCCATAATTTTGTATCGTCTAATGGATCATAAGAAAGATGCACTCCATCTGCAGGATCCATGAGCTGAACGTATAAGCCATATTCTACTGATTTACCACTTGTAATAGTATCATATAGATCTTTACCAGCATAATCAGGGTTTTCAACAGCAAGTCTATTTGCTTCCTCGCGATCAATGTATTGTACACCTTCCAATGGATACCAAAGGTATTTAACATACTTTCTAATACCTTGAGCATTTCTCCAAACATATGTACTAACACTATGTCCTAGAATGTGACGAAGACTTTTTACTGTACCTGCGTCAGAGTAGAGTCGTAAAACAAAATGAATTGACTCGGGTGTTCTTGAAACGAAGCTCCAAAATCGATTAGGGTCAATTAAGTTATTTTGGGGTGAAGGTGAGAGTGATTTAATAAATTCTGGGAAACGCATCGCATCACGAACAGAAAAGATAGGGATATGATTACATAAAAGGTCAAAAATACCTTCTTCTGTATAAAATTTTGTAGCGAAACCACGTACATTCCTGGAAGTATCAGGTGTTCCTTTCGTACCGACAGCTAATGAAAAACGAACCATAACTGGTACCTTGTGACCAGGATTTTGTAAAAAGTTTAGTTTTGTGTATTCGGACATTGAATGGATCGTTTGAAAATAACCAAATGCACCAAATCCTTTCACATGGAGCGGTCTTTCTAATATTTTCTCTTGAATTAACTCTTGTAAGGATTCATGAAGTACACTATCTTGCTCCAGAACAGGACCACTAGAGCCAACTGTTTGTGAATGAAGTTTAGCTGACTGATCATTAGTCCATTCGGAGTGGACTCTGTCTAACTTTTTTCTTTCATAATAGTCTTCTTTTGATAAAGCTCGCCGCTGTTTTGATTCGTTCTCATTCATATTAATGGCCTCCAAAATTCAATTGTATCAATTAATACTAAATATGATTTTTAAGCCATGAATATGTTTTATATTCAATTTTCATAATGTGTCTAGGTGGGCTATTTTCTTTACTAATAAAATCAAGTACTGCTACTTATGTAAGTAATTCAGATAGAAATAATCTGTTCATTTCATCTATTAAATATAACAATGTGTGCAATGGAGCTAGTTCAATAAGAAAATAAAAGCCAGCATTTTTTTAGCTTAAAAATTAACAATTAAATCAACCAATGATAAATGAATATTCATGAGAAATTTCACATACCGTAATTAACTTTTAAAAAATTAAAAAACTTAGTAATTAATACTCAAGATTCTACGATAAAGCTTTTTTATAGAAAGCAAAAATCTTTATTAAATAAAGATTTTGATCAATTTTTGAAAAAGAACATTAGCAAACAATTGAATATGTAAAACCTAAACTTTTACATATTCAAAGGAATTCAAATTCATTTTGTAGAAGTATTCTATTATATAAAACTTACCAAAGGACTGAGAGCACTTGAATACATTATTGTTAACAGGTTTTGAACCTTTTTTGAACTTTTCAATTAATCCTACAGAAGAAATAGTGAAAGAATTAGATGGTCAAGTCATTGGATCATTTAAAATAATCGGTAAAGTTTTACCTGTTGATTTTAAAAATGCAGGTAATGAGTTACTTAATTTATTCGATACTTATAATCCATCCGCAGTGGTTTCACTAGGACTGGCCGGAGGAAGATCTAAAATAACGCCTGAGCGAATTGCTATAAATTGCAATGATGGTGCTGCAGATAATAAAGGGAATAAATTTGTTGGCGCAAAAATTGATTTGGAAGGTCCTGATGGATTATTTTCAACACTTCCAATTCAGAAAATTGTTGATGTATTAAATGAACACCATTTACCTGCAGAAATTTCAAATTCTGCCGGGGCTTATTTGTGTAATAACGTTATGTATCAAATGCTAAATGAACTTCAGAAATTAAGAAAACAAATTCCAAGTGGATTTATTCACATTCCTGCTTCACATGAGCTTGCGGTCATCGACCAAAAGCTGCCAAGTTGGTCACAGAGAGATTTGACGGATGCAATTAAGCTTGCAATAGAAGTAATAAGTCATAATGACTAAACCAAAATTGACTATTTTTCCAGTAGGATGCTCTGGAATTGTATGTTATCTAGGTGATTCGATTTCAAATGAAATAAATAATTTAGTCCATACTTTTTCAGGTTATCTAAATAGTCATATAAAAACTAAAATATCAGGTGTATTACCATCCTATCATTCAATTACGATTTACTATGATTCTCTTAATTTTTCTTTTTCAGAAATAAAAAATGAAATTGAGTTCCTTTTTAAAAACTTCAATGATTCTCCGCAAAATAAAGAACGGACAATCTATGAAGTTCCTGTATGTTTTCATTCTGCTTTTGGCACAGAACTCCAAAAAGTTGCAGAGCAAAATAATCTAACAACTGATCACGTAATTCGTCTTTATTTAGAAGAAATATATCCAATCTATATGATTGGTTTTATCCCGGGGTTTCCATATTTAGGTGGATTAAATCCTGCTCTAGCAACTCCAAGATTGATCAAACCAAAAAACGTATTGAAAGGTTCAGTTGGCATTGCTGGAAATCAAACTGGAATTTATCCATTTGAATCTCCAGGTGGTTGGAATATTATTGGCCGTACTCCGATTGAAGTGTTTTCAACGAAAAATAATGGTTCAGAAAATTTTAAAGCTGGGGATATGATAAAATTTTTTGAGATTACTGATGAAGAGTTTAGTCAAATTGAACAAATGGTAGAAAAGGACAACTATTCGATTAAAAAGGAAGTGCATTATTTTGATTCAAATTGATTTAAACTGTGATTTGGGCGAAAGCTTTGGAAATTACAAAATAAATGATGAGCAAATTATGCCGCATATTACATCAGCTAATATTGCGTGTGGGCTTCATGCAGGTGATCCTTTCGTTATATATGAAACAGTAAAAATAGCCAAGCAATATAATTTAGCAATCGGTGCGCATCCAGGTTTTCCAGATTTACTCGGATTTGGTAGACGAGAAATGAAGTTTACTGAAGACGAAATATATAAAATAGTACTATATCAGATAGGAGCACTTTATTCAGTTTGCAAAGTAAATCAAATTGAACTCAGTCATTTAAAACCGCATGGGGCACTTTATAATATGGCTGCTACAAATTTAAATCTAGCTTTAGCAATTACGAAAGCAATGAAGGAATTTGATCCTTCATTAGTCTTATACGGATTAGCAAATAGTAAATTAATTGAAGCAGCAGTTGAAATGAATATTCCTTTTGCCTCAGAAGTATTTGCCGATCGAACTTATACTGATGAAGGTTTATTAGTACCTCGTAATCAAGCAAACTCAGTTCATCATAATACTAGAGATGCGATTGATCAAGCTCTTCAAATTGTAACAAGCAAAACTGTCACTACAATTTCTGGAAAGGTTATTCCAATTCAAGCAGATACAATTTGTATCCATAGTGATTCTGACATCTCGATTAAATTAGCATTGGAATTACAAACTGTATTTAATGACAATCAAATTATAGTTAAACCAATAGGAGCGTAGTGTCCTTTGAAAGAGCTATTTGAAGTTTTAAATAGAGGTGTGTCGATTTCGATTCAAGATATGGGGAGGGAAAAATATAGACATCTTGGTATTCCCGTATCTGGCGCTATGGACCAGTTAGCATTTCAAATTGGAAATCTATTATTAGGAAATAAGTTTAATGCTGCGAGTATTGAAATTGCATTTGGAGGTACTGTTCTAAAAGCATTAAATCAAATTTCAATAGTGATTACTGGTGGGAATTTAAAGCCCAGTTTAAACGGTAAAGCGGTTGAAATGTATAAAGTTATAGACTTAGAAAAAGATGATATTCTAGTTTTTAACGGTGCAGTTCATGGTGTTTATTCATACATATCAGTACCGGGGGGAATTAAAAGTGAATTTCATTTTGAAAGTCAGTCAACATATGCACCTGCTTCCCTTGGATTAATAATAAAAAAAGGTACATTAATTTATGGCTCAAGTACTACATACAAGCTGATGAAACGTGGACTTCAGCATAGGTTTATTCTAAAATATCCTAAGCATAATTCGATTAAATTTATTAGAAGTAGTCATTTTGACAAAATACCAAATCATATAAAATTTGAAATTTTATCTAAACCTCTTACAATCGACACATTTAATAAAATGGGCATGTATTTAAGTACGAATAAGACTAATTTAGAACCTTTTAATTCAAATATCCTATCGGAAGGAACTACTTTTGGAACGATTCAAGTATTGCCAACTGGACAACCAATAATCCTTCTAGCAGACTCACAAACTACTGGTGGCTATGCAACATTAGGTACCGTAATCGTTTCAGACCTTTGGAAACTTGTACAAATGCAAAAAGGAAATACAATTCAATTAGTACCGATTAAACTAGATGAGGCGAGAATTTTAAATAAAAAGCATCATTTATTTTTAAAATGTTTGCAAAGTGAATGTAGAAATAAGGAGGTATAGTAATGGAAGATTTACTTAGTAAATTATTTAATGCAGCAGAAAAAGGAGAAGTATCAGAGGTTTATGAAATATTACGGCATCATCAAGATTTAATTCATATGGAAAATGAGCATGGATTAACACTTCTTGGAATTGCGGCACACTATGGCCAGTTTGAAGTCGTGAAAACTTTAGTAAAAAATGGTGCGGAAATTAACGCAATTTCAAACTCTAAGCTATCATTTATACCGAAAAATACTGCTCTTCATGCAGCAATTGCAGGTGCCAAGTCGAAAGAAGTTATTGATTTTCTATTAATAAATGGAGCAGATCCTAATATTTGTGATAGTGAAGGACATACGCCATTACATATTGCAGCATTTGAAGGGAATACTGCTATTGCTGAGCTTTTGTTAAAAAACGGAGCTAAACTTTCACATAACAATTCTGGTAAAACGCCGATTGAAATTGCTGAAGAACGCGGCAATTTAGAATTTATTAAATTCATTAAAGAAGTGACGATTTAAGTACTAAAAAGTGTTGTGAATCTGTTCTCTCACAACACTTTTTGTTATGATAAAGAAAAAAGTCTAGAAAATGAGGAATAAGGATTGAGAATCAATGTATTTATAAGCGCTTCAGGATATTGTTCTAGAAGAGCGGCAGAACGATTAGTTGCTTCAGGAGAAGTGAAAATTAATGGATTAATTGCAGAAAAAAACAGTTTAGTTGAAGAAAATGATATTGTACAAGTAAATGATGAAGTAATTCGATTAACAAATGATAAAGACTATATTATTCTAAATAAACCTGTAGGGATTACTTGTACTGGCTTACGCACCGTGGAAGCGAATATTATCGATTTTGTAAATTATCCAAAGAGACTTTTTCCAATTGGAAGGCTAGATAAAGATTCTGAAGGACTCATCATTCTTACAAATGATGGACCGATTGCACATAAAATTTTACATAGTGAACATGGTCATGAAAAAGAGTATATTGTTACAGTGGATCATCCAATTGACGAGGATTTTATCAATGGTATGTCAAATGGTGTAATCATTGGAAATGTACTGACAAAAAAGTGTAAAGTTTCAAAGATAGATGATTTTACATTTCGAATTATTTTAACACAAGGATTAAATCGACAAATTCGAAAAATGGCAAAAAGCTTAGGTTATAAAGTCGTTAAATTGAGACGAATTCGTATTATGAATATTCATTTGGAAAATCTTGAAATAGGCAAATGGCGTGATTTATCTGATTCAGAGTTAGAACAATTAAAAGAACAATTGAAAGAGGAAGAAGAAAATGAAAATTTTAATTGATGCAGATGGCTGTCCAGTCGTTACAGAAACGATAAACATTGCAGCTGAATTTAAAATAAATGTCCTTTTATTATGTGATACTGCTCATATTATGCAAAGAGAAGGTGCTGAAACAATTGTCATCTCTCAAGGGGCGGACGCCGTTGACTTTGCATTAGTCAACCGAGTTTCTAAAGGAGATGTTATCATTACACAAGACTATGGTCTTGCTGCAATGGTCTTATCAAAACAGGCATATGTTTTAAATCAGAATGGCTTTCAATATACAAATGAAAATATCGATTCACTTCTACATACTAGATACGTTTCTAAGAAAATTCGAAATGCAGGTGGTAGGGTGAAAGGACCTAAAAAACGTCAAAAAGAAGATAATGCAAATTTTGAAAATGGGTTAAGAAGTCTACTTACATCAATTACTTTATAGTAAAATAGAGTTGTAATTAGAAAATATAAAAAGGAGGTTTACATGTTAACAGTTGCAAGAGAAAACTTAAAAAAGTATTTTGGGTATGAAAATTTTAGAGCGGGACAAGAACAAATTATTGAACGGGTTTTATCAGGCAAACATACAGCGGGTATTATGCCAACCGGTGGTGGAAAGTCGATTTGTTATCAAATTCCAGCGACTATTCTCCAAGGAGTTACCCTCGTCATTTCTCCTTTAATCTCATTAATGAAAGACCAGGTAGATGCATTGCATCAAGTAGGTATACCTTCCACATTTATTAATAGTTCTCTTTCTTATAATGAAGTAGATGAAAGAATGATGGATTTAAGCTATGGTGAGTATAAAATTTTATATGTTGCTCCAGAACGATTGGAATCAGAAAGTTTTATAAACCAGCTCAAAAAATTGCCAATTTTACTTGTAGCAGTAGATGAAGCTCACTGTATCTCTTCATGGGGACATGATTTTAGGCCAAGCTATTTACGCATAAAAAACTTAATTCAAGAGCTTCCTACAAAACCTACAATATTAGCTCTGACTGCAACCGCAACCCCTCAAGTTAAATCTGATATTTGTGCTCAGCTAGGTATAATAGAGGAAACCGCTATTATTACTGGATTTGAAAGAGAAAATTTGTCATTTAAAGTGATTAGAGGTCAAAATCGATTAGATTATATAAATAATTACATAAAACAAAATAAAAACGAATCTGGTATTATTTACGCTGCAACTAGAAAAGAAGTAGATAATATTACAATTAAGTTAAAGAATCTCGGTATTTCTGTTGGAAAATATCATGCAGGTTTAAGCGATGTTGAACGTTCAAAACAACAAGACGCATTTTTACAAGATAATATTAATGTGATGGTTGCTACAAATGCATTTGGAATGGGAATTGACAAAAGTAATGTACGATACGTAATCCATTACCAAATGCCCAAAAACATGGAAAGTTACTATCAAGAAGCAGGAAGAGCAGGGCGAGATGGCTTAGAAAGTGAATGCATATTACTTTTTAGTGCACAAGATGTACAAATTCAAAGATTTTTAATTGAGCAATCTACTTTTGATCCAAATAGACTAAAACAAGAAATTTCCAAGCTACAATCAATGAAAGATTACAGCTATTGCGAAACATGTTTACAAGCTTTTATTTTAAAATACTTTGGTGATGAAAGTGAACATTTTTGCGGGAAATGTAGTAATTGCATAGATCAACGTACTGCAATTGATATTACGATTGATGCTCAAATTGTTTTATCCTGTATCATTCGAATGGGAGAAAGATTCGGTAAAACGATGGTAGCTTCAGTTTTAACCGGTTCTACGAATAAAAAATTGCTAGATTTTAATTTTCATACATTAACGACCTACGGATTATTCAAAGGTCGAACGCTTAAAAGTGTTGGAGATTTAATCGATTATTTAACATCTGAACAATATATTGGTGTTACTAGTGGCAAATTTCCATTATTAACGGTTTCCAATAGCGGAAGAGAAGTTTTATTAAATAAAATAAATGTAATGAAAAAAGAAGACATCCAAGTAGTTGAAACAACTAATGTTGATAATGATTTATTTAATCAATTACGTAGTTTACGAAAAGAAATTGCTAGCGAACTTGGTGTACCACCGTTTGTTGTTTTTTCTGATAGTACATTACGAGATTTATGTAACTTATTACCTACTACTGAAGAGGAATTTCTACAAGCAAAAGGTGTCGGATTACAAAAACAACAAAAATTTGGTAAGCAATTTATAGAAGAAATCCAGAAATATAAGGAAGAAAATCAAATTGAAGAACAAATAGCGAAACCAAAAACTCAAAGTATAAAAAAAGTGCCTTCTCATACGATTTCATTTGAATCTTATCAAAATGGACTCACGATTTCTGAAATTGCAAAAGAGAGAGGGTTAAACACAACTACTGTTGAAAATCATATTCTACAAGGTGCAATGGAAGATGATCAATTTGATTGGGATGAAGTAGTTCCAGGTGATTTTGAAAACCAAATTAAGGAAGTAATTAAAACAGTTGGAAGCGAGAAGCTAAGACCAATTAAAGATGAATTGCCTGCTGAAATTAGTTATTTTATGATAAAAGCTGTGATTATGAAGTCTGCAACTGTATAAAATGTTTGTATTAATAAGAGCTTCCACAAAATTGGAAGCTCTTTTAATTTCTGATTATTTCTTTCCAGTTTTCACTTTTATTTGATTGCTTACTTTACTTTCATTATGAAGTCGATCTACCGCAGTTATTTCATATGTGTAGTCTTCATCTATATTTGCTGTTGTATCAAGATAAGTTGTTTTACCATTGTCTAATTTACGAACTGTCGTTAAAATGTTTCTTGGATCATCTGTACTGTCTTTATGTGTTCCATCAAATCGATAGACAACATAATAGGAAACATCTTTATCGTTCGGATGAGTATTTAAAGTAAGCTGAATTCCATCTTTTGTACGAACAGCATTTTCAAATTTTGGTTTCTTTGGTGCTTGGTCATCTAACCAAGGCATCGATGGGATTAATGCTTTTGTTTTATATACATCTTGGCTTAATCGATCTTTAATACCAAGTGGATTACGATTTAAGTCTTTAATTGAAAAATGCATACTACCTTTAATTTCAGGAATTGTGCGATTTAGGGCAATTTGATTTGGTAATTCATCCGGTTGTGCCCACGCTTCATTGTTAGCATTAATTTTGTAATCAGCTTGTCCAATATATAAATCAATATTTTTACCTTTTACTTCATTAGACCACCAATTTGCTAGAGTATCGTAAGCGGCGGCATCAAAACCGATATTCCAGTATATTTGAGGAGTTATATAATCTAAGTAATCTTTATTAATCCAATCTCTAGTATCTGCAAATAGATCATCGTAATTCGTTTGACCGGCAGTTGTATTTGAACCAGTAGGGTCTTTAGCGATATTTCTCCAAACTCCGAACGGACTAATACCAAATTTGACATAGGATTTTTCTTTTTTAATAGAATTGTGAAGTAGTTTTACGAATTGATCAACATTGTCACGACGCCAATCGTCTATATTAGCAAATTTTTCTTTACCATACTTTTCATATGAAGCCTGATCAGGAAATTCTTGCCCTGCAATACGATACGGATAAAAATAATCGTCCAAATGCACTGCATCGATATCATATTTTTTTACAACTTCCATAATTCCATCAATAATAAATTGACGAGCATCTGGATTACCTGGATCAAAATATAATTGCTTTCCATATGGGATTACCCAATCAGGATGCTTTCTTGCAGGATGATTTTCGGCTAAAGTATTTAAATCAGCTAAAGTAGCATCACCTGGTTCCGTACGTGGCATTGTAATACGATATGGATTAAACCATGCATGAAATTCAATATTACGTTTATGTGCTTCTTCAACCATAAATGCAAGTGGATCATAGCCTGGGTCTTTACCTTGCGTACCAGTTAAATATTTAGACCATGGACCGTAATTTGAAGGATAAAAGGCATCAGCTGTCGGCTTAATTTGAACAACCACTGAATTCATTCCCATCTTTTCTACGTCATCTAATAGTTTAATAAACTCCGATTTTTGTTGCATTTCAGACAATCCAGTTGCTGATGGCCAATCAATGTTTGTTACTGATGCTATCCATGCTGCTCGTAGTTCATGCTTAGGCGGGACTGAGTACTGTGAAGTAGTTTCTGCGTTAACATTTTGGATTTGTTGCAATAAGAGTGATGCGCCTACAGTAGCAGCAATCGCATATTTTCCAAGTTTTCTTTTCTTCATAAGTATTCCACCATACTTTCTATTAAAATAGTAGCGTTTACATAATATAAAACTACCAAAAATGGAAAGTAATGTCTATAAAAAATGAAACAAAATTTCAAAATAATCTTAAAAATCAAGAAATTAAATTTCGTTTTATTGAATTTTTAGTGAAAAGCCACTTTTAAAGATAATTTAATTATTTGCAGAATATAGATTGAATGGTCTTAAATTGTTAAAATAAATAATGTAAGTATATTTGTATTAATTAAAGGTCATATAAGGAATGAACATACATAATTAAATAAAATATTATGAGACAAGAGAGGATATGAATTTGAAAATAAGTCATTTAATTGCAAATAATATTAATAAATTAGATGCAATTTTACCTGAGAATCAGTCGTTAGGAATTGCAGGATTATCTGGTTCTGGTAAAACAACTTTTTGTCAAACAATTGGTGAGGAATCAAAGAAGAGATTGGTTTCATTATTACCTAAGGCAGAATATCAATATTTATTTCCAAACATAATGGAAACAAACTTTAGTGCGATTAATATGGAAGATATGCCATTAGTACTATTCCTAGGTAAATCATCTATTTCTACTAATCCACGTTCTACGCTTGGAACACATACTGGTGTTTTTAAAGACATTCGTGTAAGACTTGGAGAACTGTTTCATCAATCACCTGAGGTTTTTTCGTTTAACAATGAGTTAGGCTGGTGTCCTGATTGTAAAGGCCGTGGCATTACGAAAAATATTGAATGTAAAAAATGTAAAGGAAATCGTTTTAATCAAAAGGTTGAAGAATTTAAGATAGAGTTATTCGATAAACCACATTCTATTTCCGATATTAATAACTTAAGTGTTGAAACAATCTTATCTCTTGCAGATGAATTACATATTAGTGAAGCAAAACAACATTTACTTAAAAATATTATTAAAATGAATATTGGCTATTTATCATTAAATCGAATTACTGGTACTTTATCTGGTGGAGAATTAACGCGACTTTACTTAGGCGAATTTATGGCGACTAGTGAAAATACAATCATTATCATTGATGAAATTTCAGTCGGCCTTGATCATGAAACTTTAATTAGAATTTTAGATGAGATAAAAGAATTAGGAGTTAAAAACCAAATTTGGTTAATTGACCATTCCGATACAGTGCTAGATGCGACAGATGATCAAGTATTTTTCGGACCTGGAAGTGGTAAATATGGTGGGAAAATCGTAGAAGAATCTCCGCGACCAAAGCCAATTTATTGGGAACGAAATCAGGCTATGCCAAGTGAGTATTATGAATTTAAAGAACTACATTGTCGTAATATCCAAATTGCTGAAATTCAAATCCCTAAAAATAGACTGATAACATTTACAGGCGAGTCTGGATGCGGGAAATCAACTCTAGTAAATGAGTGTATGTCTAAAGATTTTTTAAAGCGATATCCAAAAGATAAGTTAGTTATGGTTGGACAAGATCGCAACCAATCAATTACGAGCCGATCAACAGTTGCTACATTTTTAGATATTAAAAGAAAATTAACAAAATATAGTGATGACATTGATGATATTTTCCAACGCTCAATTGAAGATATACTTCCGGAACTACCGAATGAAGACATCGCACATAAGCGATTAAGCCTACTAATCAAACTCGGTCTTGGCTATCTTACGCTAGAAAGAAAAACACAAACACTATCAACAGGCGAATTTCAATGTGTCCATTTAGTATCTGAATTATTTTCGAATTCAAGAAATCCGCATACGCTATTCATTTTCGATGAACCATCAAAAGGTTTATCACAAAATATTTTAAATCAATTCATCGATAGTGTTAGAGAAATTCTAAAAGACGATTCGATCTCCATTATGATGATTGAACATAATGCATACATGTTAGAAAGCTCGGATTATATTGTAGATTTTGGCAAAAGAAAGACTAGCCCTGTTGAACATTTGGATGTTGTCAGTCATAATGATCATTTTAATCATATAACAACAGATAAATCTGAGCGTCAAACGCATATTTCATCTGCTCTTAAAGTACAAAATGGAGTTCGCTATATACAAGAAAATCAGATAAATTATTTTAAAAATGCAGAAAACATCTATAAAGGTGGAATATTAAAAAGTCTTTCATCAATGGCAAGACTTATTTATGGAGAATATGAATCAGATGCGATTGTTCCAGTTATAGCAATCGATTTAGAAAGACATCTATACAGCCAATATACATTTTTGTATGAAATTGGTGGGCTAATAAATCAGATTGTAGCGTCACATCCGACTAACAAAGATACAAGAAGTTTTGACTTTTATAGTCAAGATAATCATTGTCCATCATGTTCTGGTCGTCGAGTAATTGAAAAATTTGATATCGATGTAGTAATCCAAAATAAAGATGTACCTTTTTGGGAAGGTTTATTACATCCAGATGTAATGGAAGTGTTAAAATATTACCAATATCCAAAATTACAATTCCTTTTTGATGAAATTAAAAATGAACTAGGTCAAGATATTAGTAAAAGTTACAATGAGATGAATGAAGCCGAAAAACATACTTTTTTATATGGATACTGGGATCAAACATTTTATGACAAAGCAGGAAAAACCCAAAGATTATGGGAAGGCTTTAACATTATCATTGGAAGATATATGTCAATTTCAAAATCATCTATTAAAGAAGATATGAAGACTTCAAAAGAACAAATCTTATGTCCAATTTGTAAAGGGACAGTATTAAAGCACCGCAAAAAATTAATGTTTGGTGAATTTGATATTCGAGAGATTATAAATCAACCAGTAGATCAAGTAATCAAAACAGTTGGCCAACTGCCAGTCTTAGAAAAAATAAAATCAATCGTTGGTGGAGAAACTGCCTTAACTGTAGAAATTTCATTACTTTCTCGAGAGCAACAAGTTGCCTTAAAAATGCTAGAAATAAAACAAGCAAGTTTTGTGGGGTATGAAGTAGTATTACAAAATGCATTACCATTTTGGGATCGCATTAAAACAAATATTGAAGAAATAAGCAGCAAAAATTTAGTAACGCTAACTGATTTTAAAGACATCTATGAAACTAGAGAAGAAATTATAGACAAGTATTTCACAAATGGTAAATTCAAAAAACTAACATATGTTTATGAAGCATTTGGCTATAAAAAAATCGTTACACTAATTAATAAAGTAAAAGCAAGCAATCCTTGTCCGTTCTGTAAAGGGAAGAAAGTAATTTCTGAAGATAATCTTCATGACGGAGTATATAAATTAACAATACCTTGTGTTAGCTGTTTAGCAAGTGGAATCAATGAAAGTGGACGTCAACAACTAGTTGAAGGAGTAGAGGTTGAAACGTGGCTTACTGGTAAAGTAAGTGATGTTGTTCCTGAAAACCAATTAACAGAGGAAGTTAAAGATATTCCAATATTTAATCGAATTCGAGAACTTAATAAACGAGATATGATGGCAGTTTATCAATGTTTGATTCAAAATAATTAACAAAAAAAAAGCTCATTTTCAAAGTGAATTTGAAATGAGTTTTTTATTATGTTTTCGAGTAAATAAGTATGTCAATATAACAGTTAATATTGTTGGAAAACGTTCAAAGAATATTGTTCACATTTTATTCATGGTAATAAAACAGAATATTTAGTATGATGAACTTGTAGCAATTAACGAATTTTCTAAAATATCTATGAAAAACAACAAGATTGTAACTATATCAGAAAAATAATATTTTTGAAAGTAGGAGATATGGATGAATCATTTAAATTTAGGTAGGAACTTAAAAATATCAGCGGGATTATCGGTATTTGTAGTTTTTTTGATGACATATCTTTTAAATTAAAAAAGTATGGAAGAATTTGATCTAAAACTCGTTTGTGAAAATTACAGATGAGTTTTTTTTATAGTAGATTATTATTTGTAGAAAGAATTAATTTGTTTTATTTTATATAATTGCAGAAGACCTCAATTTAAAACCTCATACAGTTATTACCAGTTCAAAAAAACCAAATAGATCAATATAATAGTATTGTATACAAAATGAATACGAATGAAGACGTATTAGTTAAGGGTCATTCATTACATATTTAATTGGAGGTGTTTGTAGATATTTCAATTAAAATGCGATTGTTGCATTGATATACTTATATTTTAAGAAAATGTATTGAGGGGAAGGACTAGATTGAAGAAGAAATTAAGATCAGTGTTTACTGGAATATTATCATTAGGTTTAATAGTAAGTATTGGAACAACAACAACAGAGGCTAGTACGTCACAAGAAAGTTACAAGAATAAATACAACGCTCCAAAAGGAATGGTTGTTAAGTGGTACAAAACTGGTTGGTATACTGCAAATATAAAAGGAAAAACCGTGTTTATTAAAGCTTCAGATGTAAAGAAATATACGTCTACAACATCTAAATGGGTAAAAAAAGAGAATAGTATCAGTAAATCATATTATAAAATAGATACTAATAAGAAATATAATTATAATGGTTACTATGTGGAAACAGAATCTAGTCCAAACATATTTACAGAGTATACGATTATGGCAAATGCATTAATATATAAAAGCAAAAAAGACAATGATTTCTTATTTGCTCAAGATTCGAAAGGGAATAATGTAAAAGCAAAGACTATTCACAGTATCAATACTATTTTAACTTTGTCTTATGACGATATAAATAAAGACAAGATAAATAATGATATAGATAAAGATGGAATTCCTAATATCAAAGATAGTGATATGGATGGCGATGGAATTTATAATTTTGGAAATTACGATTCTGATTATACTGAAGAATACGATATAGATGGAAATGGAATTGATGATACTACCGAATATGGCAGTAACGGTTTTCCTCTTGTAGTAACATCTCCTTGGGCAGAAAATGAATATGATAATGGTCTAGGTTTTAGTGTTGCAAAATACGTGGACTATGATAAACAAAATTATACAACTACTACGTACAAGACAGTTAGAAGCGCAAAAACTTATACAAAGATTTATGTTAAACCAGTTCCAAAAAATGGAATAACTTTAGCAGAATACAACAAAGTTAAACCAGGAATGACATATGCACAAGTTAAAGCTATAATTGGAGAAGATGGAACTTTAGATTATGAGTATGGCTATGATGGGTATACTGACCAGGAATACTCTTGGGAGCAAAAAGGTAATTACATGGGATTTGCGAATTTATCGTTCGAAAATAATGTTCTTATAAGCAAATCGCAATACGGACTTAAATAACCAATTTCATAAATAAAATTTTTGGGGGACTTACTGGTATTGAGTAAGTCTTTTTTATTTAAATATACGTTCCATGAAATAGGAACGTAATCTTTTACAACCCATAAGCGAAGATAGATTTCAACACATATACTATTGTCCACAATTGATGAATTGCTTTAGAGCTGAAAAGAGTTTTTATCTTAAATAATCGTAAAATCTGAAATATCATTATCATTTCAATCGTAAAAAACAGAACATACATTCTGGTAATTTGAATAGAATTATGGTAAAATTAGGTAGAGTAGAGTTGTGGTGGGTACCTTTCTTCGGTAAGAAGGGAGGTGATATGGTGACTGGTTATGAGATTGCAAATTTAATTATTCAATGTGTTGGAATAACTGCAACTGTAATCTTTAGCATAATCGGTATTATCATTTCTATGAGCAAAAAAAAATAACCACCCTACCCCTCGACTGGTTGTGGTGATTATTTCTTCACTAGGATCCGAGGAAAGCAACTTTACAATTACTACTCGGAAGGGATGTGTTCGCAGCACATCCCTTTTTATTATATTCTATATATTTTTATTATAGTCTTTTTAGTATTATTTGACAATGAAGATACAGTTCTTTTGCAGTGTGAATATTTAATTTGCTATTTTTTCATTCGAATTTTGCGATACTTTTTTCGGAGAATTCAGTAGTAAAATTAAAGCAATACCTAAAAATGTTAGAAAAATTCCAATTACTTGTGTTGTTGTTGGCTTAAATCCAGTAATTACTGTATCTAACACAATCGCAACCGCAGGATCTAAGAATGTTAATACTGCAATCATATTAGAAGGTAAAAATCGAATATTACCAAAAAATAATGCATATATGATGCCAGTATGTACAAATCCGATTATTAATATAAAACTCCAGTTTTCAAGATGTAAATGTTGAAACGAGCCAAACTTAACAAAAGGAATTAATAGTAGAAAGCCTAATGTTGTTTGTAGCAATGTAGTAAAGTACGAGCTTGTTTGAGTGATTCCTTTATTTACAATCATTAAGAATCCATAAAAAATTGCAGCGAGAAAGGCCCAAATAACTCCTGAAGAAAGTAGTTTATCAATTGAAAAATCAGAAGTAAGTCCCGATAAAAGAATTGATCCGATAAAACTACTTAAAACACCTAGTAAAGGCACTAATGTTATTCTTTCCTTATAAATTAAGCTTCCTAATAAAAATAAAATAACAGGGGCCAGGTAATAAATTGAAATTGAGATTGTAACAGATAAAATTTCAAATGACTTAAATAGAAATACCCAATTTAACACTAATAAGATACCGCTAAACAATGAAAGAGTTATATCTTTTTTATTAAATATTTCTCTTTTAGATAATCCTGAAAAATACCATACCGCGATTAAAAATATACTCGCAAAAACACATCTTATGAACACTAAATCAATGGCTTCTAGTCCTGTTTTAGGTGCAACGAAGCCCACTGTTCCGAATGTAGCCATTGCGATCATTATACTAATGGTTGCCTTTTTATTTCCTGCCATTTTCCCCAATACGCTTCACATCCATTTCAATTGTAAATTAAATATTCTGTCAAATAAGTATATACTAATCTATATTATTATATCAATCTTAGAAATCAGGTGTAATTTAGAAAAAAGGTGGAAGTAGGACTTATTAATTAATATTATTTTTTTTCGAAATATTTCAAGTCTAATTATTCTTTAAATTCACACCTAAAATATTGGGCAAATGTTTAAATTTCATTTATACTATAAAATGTAGTTTCAAAGAATTTGAAGAAGTTTGTCAAAAAACTACATTTATTATTTGACAATGTGAGGGGAAAATAAATGAATATCGTTGTAGTCAATGGTACACCAAGAGCTAATGGGAGAACTAGATTCTTAGCAAAACAAATTGCAGAATCTTATAATTATTCAGTTATAGATTTAGCTGTTGAACAAGTTCCTCTTTATAATGGAGAGCTTGCACAAAAAGAATTAGATTCAGTTAAATCAATTAAAGAGGCATTAGTAAAAGCAGATGGGATCATTATGTGTACACCAGAGTACAATAATGCGATGAGCGGGGCTTTAAAAAACTTAGTAGAGCTATTAGGTTCTGAGCCATTTAAGAAAAAGCCAATTTCATTATTAGCAGTAGCTGGTGGAGGAAAAGGCGGCATCAACGCTTTAAATAACATGAGAACAGTAGTGCGTGGAGTGTATGGAAATGCTTTACCAAAACAATTAATTTTAGATCCTGTTGATTTCGAAAATGATACAATCGTAAAACCTGAAGCTTTTGCTAAAGTAGCTGATGTAATTGATGAATTAAAAGAATATGTACAAAAAGAAATTTTATATAAAGAATTCTTAGAATCAAATTGTGTTTCTAAGTAAATGATTAATGGTCCTAATTGATAGTTGATTAGGACCATTAAAAATAGCTTAACAATTATGTCAAGCTATAAATGATTTATCATTAACTTTTCTAATAGGGAAATTAACTTTGTATCTTACAGCAATTATTCTAATAGCTGTTGTAATTAGAAAACAAATATACAAAGATTGAAGCTTCGTAAATTCGCCATGTGTAAATAAAATTGATACCGAACCAATTATGGCTGCAATTGCATAAATTTCTTTTTGGAATACAAATGGAATTTCTCTAGCGAATACATCACGCATAATTCCACCACCGATTCCAGTGATTAATCCCATTGAAATAATTAAAAAAGAACCTTTTAATCCATGATCAATTGCTGAGTATGAGCCAACAGCAGTAAAAACACCAAGACCAATTGCATCAGTAATAATTAAAGTTGATTGGAATTGCTTTGTATGTTGATAAAATAACCATGTTACAATTGAAACAACTGCACTTACGATAAAGTATTGAGGTTTTGCAAAAGCATTCGGTACAGTTTGACCTAAAATAATATCACGAATTAATCCACCGCCCAATGCTGTACATGCAGCTAAAAAAACAACACCAAATAAGTCTAACTTCTTTTGAATACCAACCAAAGTACCTGAAATGCTTGCAGCGATAATTCCTGCATAAACAAAAACCTCAATCAAAATCATTCGTTCTATCCCCTTAATTCCATTTTCTAAGATTCATTTTAGCAACAGGAAAGCCCTATTACAATATTAAAATAATTTTGTAAACGCTTCATTTAAAAAATATTTTTCTACAGCGAAAATTTACAGTTTTTTACATAATTTTCACTAAATTCTCAGGACTGGAGATGGTAAATTTGCCAAACAAATTTGATTTACAAAAATATAAAAATATGGCTAAAGATATTCAAATAGTTATGGAAAAATATAAAATTGTCGGTTGTCAGGCAGCGGCTGTATTAAAAGAACAGCTTATTTGGGCAGATGCTTTTGGTTATCGAAATTTAGAAACAAAGGATCCAGTTACGGAAAATACGATGTTTCGTATTGCTTCAATTTCCAAACTTTTTACTGCAACAGCAATTATGCAATTATTTGAAAGGAATTTACTAAAATTAGATGAAGATATTAGTCTCTATCTAGGCTTCGAAGTAAGAAATCCAAATTTCCCAAATGAAGCTATTACAATCAGACAAATCTTAACCCATACATCATCTCTCAACTCAGACGAACTATCCAACAGCATTTATGCAAAGTTTATTAGAGAAGGTCATTCAAATTTTTCATTACAACTTAAAGATTTGCTTGTTGAAAATGGTAAATATTTTATGAAAGAAATTTGGGGTGACTGGAAACCTGGAAGTCAATTTGTGTATTCGAATATTGGAGCAATTATTTGTGGGGCAATTATTGAAAAAATCTCGAAGTTACGATTTGATCAATATATTCAACAAAAAATCTTTGACCCTTTAGAAATGAAGAATGTCGCTTTTTCCTATTCAAATATTAATCGTAACCATGAACTCGCAAATCTTTATGAACATAATAATGATATGCAAAACTATAAAGTAACAATTGAAGATGTTAAACAAAGTGAATATCCAGAAAAACATTGGGATGATTATAAAATAGGAAATCACGGAGGCTTATTTGAACCACAAGGTGGACTAAGGACAACTGCAATTGAATTAAGTAAGTTTTTAAGAGCACATATGTTAAATGGAACGCTAAACGGAAAACAAATTCTAGAACCAAAAACGTCTAAATTAATGAAATCAATTCAATGGTCAAGAGAAGAAGAAAATCATTTTTTTAGTAAATTGGGTCTTGGTTTTCATATTACTCACGACTTCCTTCCTGAATACAATGAAATGATTGGACATTCAGGTGAAGCATACGGTTTAATCAGCAATCTATATTGGCATGAAGAAAAACAATTTGGCATCATCTTTATTTTAAACGGAAGCCAATTCGAACTAACACAAAATACAAGATTCGATGTAGAAAAAGAATTAGCCGAGGTAATATATAAACAAGCAATCGAAAATAATAATGACTAAACAAAAAGGATCTATTTTTTAATAGGTCCTTTTTCATTTTCAAATGATCTTTCGTTTTTTTCATCATTTTTTCATAAAACTTTTGTATAATGATTTCCGAACTAAAAAATGGAGGAAATTTAAATGAACTACTCAATATTTAAACTCATCAATGGATTAGCTGGTAATTGGCCGATTTTAGATAACTTCATGATCTTTTTATCTAAATCTGCCATTCTAATTCTAATCGCACTTTTATGTTATTTATGGTTTCAAAAAGGAAATGTACGTAAATATACTGCATTTTATATTGTTTTAACTCTTATATTAGCACTTGGTTGTAACTTTATTATCCATCAATTTTATTATCACGCTCGACCGTTTGTTAATCATCACGTGAATAAACTAATTACACATTCCTCTGATTCATCTTTTGTAAGTGATCACGGGACACTAGTATTTTCTACTGCAATTATATTGTTACTTAGAAAAAATAGTTTAGCTAAATATGTACTTGTATGGGCGATATTGGTTGGAATTTCACGAATCTATGTAGGAGTACACTATCCATTTGATATTATTGGAGCATTTATTTTAGCTGCAATATCAGCAATAATCGTACTAAAAACAACGTCACTTACAGAACCATTAATGAAAATATTATTGAGATTTTACGAAATAATAATTAAAAAATTACCTTTAAATCTAAGAAAAAAATTAATCTCTAATGACTAAAGAACTAAATAGAGGAGATCTAAATTGAAGATTTTATTTGCAGAGGACGACCAAAAATTAGGGAAATTGACGACTCATTTATTAAAAACACAAACGCCATTTCAAATCGAATGGACAACTAACGGTAAACAAGCATTGGAATTAGCCATTCACTATAATTTTGATTTACTTATTTTAGACTGGATGTTACCTGAAATTAGTGGGTTAGAAATATGCAAAAGGCTAAGGAACAAAGGGTTTAAAGGGCCGATATTAATGTTAACAGCAAGAGATAGTATTAATAATCGAGTTGAAGGATTAGAAGCTGGTGCGGATGACTATTTGATTAAACCATTCGATTTTAGTGAACTTGCCGCAAGAATTAAAGTGCTTAACCGACGAAATTTTGCGCCACTTCAAGAAGAACTAATTTCGATTGAAGACTTAACTTATAATCGGACAAACTTTAGTTTAAATAGAGGAAATGAACAAATCATTTTAACCCAAAGGGAGTTACAATTATTTGATTTATTAGTGAAAAATAGAGGAATCGTGCTAACTAGAGAAATAATATTTGAAAGGGTTTGGGGGATTGAATCAGAAGTTACAAGCAATGCAGTTGATGCTTATGTAAAAAACCTTAGAAAAAAAATTGATCCACCAAATCAGAAAACTTATATAAAGAGTGTTAGAGGTGTTGGATATACAATCGAAAAATGAAACATCATTATTTCATCAAATCAGCAAGCGATTAACATTTTTTAATCTTAGAATTTTAATGATTTTCATTATATTATTTAATATTTCAGTTGGAGTTGTTTTGTCTTTTTATATTTATTTAGACCAAAAGAGTGATCTAATTGCAGTTTTAAAAGCAGAAGTAAAAGAAGTAAAAATGAATGCTTCATCTCTTACTACTGATAATAATACTACCCCTAGAAAACATAATCGTAAAAAAGTTTATTTTAATTATTTTCTAAATAAAAATAATGAATATGAAATCTATGATGAAACGACACCTGGGTATACAAAAGATATTGAAAAAGTTTTAAATAAAATCAACCCAAATCAAAATAAGGCAGTAATAAAACGAATTGCCCCTCACGATAAAGAAGAATTAAATTTAATGATTGTTTCGGAGAAAATATTTGATTCATCAAATCATTACATTGGAACAATTTATAGTGGTAAAGATTTGTCGTCGGTTGTTTATTTAATAAAACAGTTTATTAGTATCTCATTTCTACTTTCAATAATCTTCTGTTTTATGGCGTATTACTTTGGCAAAAAAATTACAAGTCAGGCAATGGAACCGATTATTAAATCTTATAAAGAACAGCAAGAGTTTGTAGAAAACGCATCGCATGAACTAAGAACACCGTTATCTGTATTACAAGCAGGTATTGATGTACTAAATACTGAACAAGACCGCCTATCTGATTTTGGAAAAGAGACATTATCCGATTTAAAAAAGGAATTGAGTGATACACGTAATCTCGTTCATCAATTACTTTTTCTAGCAAGACTCGATAACAAACAAATCGCCAAAGCAAATATTGAAGAATTTAGGATTGATACCTTTACTGAACAAATACAAAAGTCGTGGCAATACAAAGCAACTGAGAAAAAACAACATATTCACATGATGAATGAAGAACAATTTATCGTTAAGGCGAATCAAGAAAGTTTTAAGCAGTTGATTAGTATCTTTGTTGATAATGCACTGAAATACTCATCTGAACAAAGTATGATTTCACTAAATTACTATGTAATGATCGAGAAAAAAGCAAAATACTTCTTTTTTGAAATAATTGATAATGGAATTGGGATTGCTCCTGAATTACAAGAGAAAATTTTTAATCGTTTTTTTCGTATAGAGGAACATAGGTCAAGGGAAGAGGGAAACACTGGGCTCGGATTATCAATCGCAAAATCGATTATTGATTCTTTTAATGGGGAAATTATTGTGAATAGCGAACTTGGAATAGGGAGTACTTTTACGATTAAAATTCCTATTTCAAAATTATTCCTAGTTATTAAAAATAGATAAGCTTTAAAAAGAAATTTGGGAGGATTTACATGGAGATTGTTAAAAATTTTATTGATCTAATCTTGCATTTAGATCAGCATTTATTATCATTTGTTCAACATTATGGATCATTAACATATATCATTTTGCTTGTAATTATTTTATTGGAAACTGGGCTTGTTGTAACACCGTTTTTACCAGGAGACTCATTAATTTTTACAGCAGGTGCACTATCAGCTTTACATTTATTAAATTTTTATGTGTTATTTATTCTTTTAATAATCGCAGCAACCTTAGGTGATTCATTGAATTATTTAATTGGTAACAAACTCGGAAGAAAATTAATTAAAAGTCAAAAAATAAATTCAAAATACATTCGTGAAACAGAAGATTTTTATAAGAAAAAAGGTCCTAAGTTTATTGTATTAGCAAGGTTTATTCCTATTATTAGAACATTTGCGCCGTTTGTTGCAGGGATTGGTGAGATGAAATATTCCAAATTTATACCGTACAATATTTTCGGTGCAACCATTTGGGTTGGTTTAATGGTGTCATTAGGTTACTTTTTTGGTAATATTCCAGTTATTAAAAATCATTTTGGTTTGTTAACGATTGGAATAATTTTTGTTTCAATCATACCAATAATAGTAGATTTATTTAAGAAATTTAGTAAGGAAAGTAAATTAAAACAAAATTTATAAATTCATCTAATTTTTATACTATTTTCATTAAATTTTCACTTTTATTTTGTACATTTAGTATAAAAAAGTAGCGGAAATAGTATAAGTTGGTTTTTCCTTGAAAGCCTACTAAAAATAGATCATTTATTTTCTATTTTTTCTGCTCAAATTGAAAGGAATTAAGCAAAATGATTAGTAATTGGATAAAAAATAAATCTGAGAGAAAATTAATTTATATAGCATTAGTAATTGCAGTAATTATTTTTTTTCTAGCTACATCGAAAACTATTCACCGAACTGACTTATCGATGAATATTGGACAACATATACAACATGGTTTACATGAAAAGGATCCATTAAAATTTTATGCAAAAGATAAAGGATCGCTTGGAAGGCTAGGAGTATTTGCTGCATTTATTCTATTTCCTTTATATTTTTTAATCAGATTAAAGAAACTAAAGGACTATAAAGAATTAAAGAGATTTTTAAGTAAATTACTGAAATGGTGCAAATTAGTCCATGTACCAATCGCGCTAATAACTTTTGCTTTAGTCACAGTACATTCTGTTATTATGACGTTCTTTGAATGGAAAACTGATGCTGTTTATGTTTCTGGTGTAATAACATATTTGCTATTACTACCATTAGGTATTTTTGGATTTTTACGATATAAACGTAAGGATAAAAACTGGCATTACTATTTATCATTTGCTGTAGTAATCTCAATGTTAATTCATACATTCATTTAAATATATTGTCTTTTTGCGAGAGGTTGGTCATTATGGGAGTGCAGCCTAAAATACTTGTGGTTACATCGAGTTTTGGAAACGGGCATAAGCAAGTATCAAATGCCTTAAAAAGTGAATTTGAACAAGTTAACTTTAAGGATGTTACAATTATAGATATATACAAAGAAGCATATCCAACAATAAATGTTTTCGCTAAAAGTATCCATTTACAATTATTCCAACATGCTCAAACAATTTATAAATGGTTCTTTTATGGGACAGAAAAATTATTTAGCACAGTTATATTTGACAGGTTATTGGAATTATGTGGGAGGAAAATAAAAAGTATTCTCCAAAACGAGATGCCAGATATTATTATAACTACATTTCCTGTTGGATCAGTTGCGAAATGGAAAAAGTATTCTTCCCATCCATGTAAATTATTTACAGTTGTTACCGATTATTATATTCACCGATCATGGATTCATAATGAAATTGATCGCTACTATATTGCAACAGAAGGATTAATTCAGCAAATGGTGAATTTAGGCGTATCTATATCAAAAATATTTGTAAGTGGTATTCCACTTCGACAAGAATTTAAAGAAGTGGATGTTTTAAACGAACAATCAAGTATATCTAAGTCTAATCACCAAATTTTAATTGTTGCTGGGGCAGTTGGAATATTAAAAGATGTTGAAAAAATGGCCAAGCAGTTATTGATTGATACAAAACATAATCTTACAGTTGTTTGTGGCTATAATCGAATTCTTTATAATAAATTAATTAATTTGAAAGAAGTATATGAAGAGCGGTTACAAGTATTTGGTTATGTAAACGATATTCGTAATTTATATAGAAAATCTGACTTGTTAATTACTAAGCCTGGTGGAATCACATTATCGGAAAGCATAGCTTGTAGTTTACCGACAATCCTATACAAACCAACACCTGGTCAAGAGAAAGAGAATTCACGAATTTTCGAAAATGCAGGAGCCTCTGTAACAGTAAAATCAATTCAAGAATTAACATTTTATATTAATCAAATTCTTTTTAAAGCAAATTGTTTGGAACAGATGAAATATTCATTAACGACATTAAATAAAGGATTTAGCTCACAGTTAATTGTTAATGATATTTTCAGTTCAATTTCCAAAAATTTTAATAAAAGGCTGTCCTAAAAGTCCTGTAAAATGACTTCTAGGTCGGTCTTTTTTTTGTTTAAAAAATATGCAAGTAAAGTTTTAAATGATTAGATGTGAGAATATGGGGATTTTCGGATTATTTATACATTAAGAAAAGAGAGTGCAAATGAACTCTCTTTTTAAACTATTCATTAATTAGAACAAACTCATACTGATTTTCAAAACATTGTAAAATATAGCTTTCTAAAGCTTTGATTGTGTAGCTAGGTGCGTACTCATCTGCACCAACTGTATCCCCATTATCATGTAATAACACAATTGAGCCTGCTTTAGTTTGTTTTACTAAACGGTTTAATATGCCTTGACTTCCATGTTTACTGCTCCAATCATTTGCCATGACAGACCATAAAATAAGTCGGTATTTCCTTTGGAATAAAAGCGGAAGTGAAACAAGTCCCCAAGGCGGTCGATAATAAATTGGATCATAATTAGTTAAATTCTTTATAATATCAGCAGTCTTATCTATTTGATTTTTTAAGGAATTCGGACTTAGAAACCAATTACAGTTATGTTTATAATTGTGAATAGCAAGTAAGTGTCCCTCTTCGTGTATTCTTTTAATAATTGCAGGATGCTTTTCTGCTTCGGAACCTAATACAAAAAAAGTTGCCTTTATTGAATGGGACCTTAATAAATCAAGAAGTAAAGACGTATAAACCGGGTGTGGACCATCGTCAAAAGTTAAAGCGATTTGTTTTTTTCGGTTTGAAACTTGATTAATTGAAAATAAATTGAATAGCCTTGTTAACAAACTCGGAATTGGACCATAAAAAAGAAATAGTACTAATAGTAAACTTCCGATTGTAATGAAAAATCTAACCATAAATTCTCCTTAATACTCTTTAAATGAAATAACAATATAGTATTATTATAGTCCAAATTGTTATTTGTTGGTATTTAGAAGACGAGAATATTATGATGAAATATGATTGGCTTTATTTGAATGATAAATTTTAATAATGGGTAGGTGATAATATGAACAAAATTATTTCAATTCAAGGTGGAATGGCTGTTGGGAAAACAACATTAGCGAAAACATTAGAAAAACAATTCCAAGGCATTGAAGTATTATACGAAAATCCATATCCAATTGTTAATAAAAGGAATACTTTGAAACTTGATTTACATACATTAGAAGGGTTTATTGAAAACCAAAAATTGTTTATTGAGGCAGAAATTAAGCGCTTTGAACAATTAAATAATGAACTTGTCATTTTAGATCGAGGTCCAGAGGATATCGAATTCTACACACTGTATTTTCCAATCGCAAACGGTTACATATGGGATATTGAAAATCGTTTAAAAGATGAACTTGGTGAACTGAGGAAATGCAGATCAGATTTAATTTTCTACTTAGATGCTGAGTTAGAAACACTACAATTTAGAAAACAAAATGATTTATCAAAAAGAAGAAATTCATTTAGTCAAAATATGGAGCTATATTTGTATGAAAAAGATTGGTATAAGCAGTTTAATACTAAATTTATTAATGTAAATAAGAAGTCTCCTGTCGAGGTAGAAAAACTTTTCTTACAAATTTTAACAGAAAATGCTATTCTTAATAATGAATGACATACAAAATTCAATATTTTATAAAGGGATTATATTCGTGTACACGAATTATTACTTTATACGTAGAAAAAATTTTATGAGGTGATATTTATGATGGTAGTTACAACTGAAAACATTGAAGGCTACAAAGTAGTAGAAGTGAAAGGTCCTGTATTTGGTGTAATCGTTCGAAGTCGCGGATTAGGTGGAGACATTTTAGCTGGTCTAAAAAGTCTTGTTGGTGGAGAAATCAAACAATACACTGCAATGCTTGAAGATGCACGAAAAGAAGCGATGGATCGAATGACTAAAAATGCTAGTGAAATGGATGCAAATGCAATAATTATGATGCGCTTCGATTCTGGAGAAATTGGGCAAAACATGAGTGAAATTGTTGCTTATGGAACTGCAGTTGTAGTTGAGAGAGTATAGTGAAATTTCTATTCGGTTTTTATGGAATTCAGATTTTAATCGTTCTTATTTGTTTACTACTTGGCTATTTTGTATATGATAAACGTTTTAATCGAAACCATGGAAATCAAATCCCACAAGGATTTCAGCGAACGAACGAGGTTAATATTGACCCGGTGACTGGTGAAAAAACTAGAGTTTATTTTAATCCAGATAACGGTGAACGATTTTATAAAAAAGAAAAGTAGAATGAGGTGGTCCCGAGTTTTGGGGCTACCTTTTTTTATTTGGATCATTTAAAAAGACTAGTTATAAAATTAGTCATAAAAATAGTGCAGTACAAATAAGGCTGAGGGACGTACAATTTAATTTTTGAAAGTCGCTAATTAGGGGGCAAGAAATGTATTAAAAAAACTTATTGCAAATAAGAATGTAAAATGTGCAAATAAAAGTCTGAAGGCTGCAAATAATAGCTCAGACACTGCAATTAAAGGATAAACTGCAAATTAAAAATAGTAAAACTGCAATTAAAATTAGTGAAAATGCAATTAAAATAGTCAAAAGTGCAATTAAAATTGGTGAAAATGCAAATAAAATCCCTGTAATCCCTAATTAGAAAAGTTAATACCCATGGCGGTAGGGGTATTTATTCATGTTATTCATCATTAATAATAGACAATCACTGAGTTTGCTTAAATTCTATCCAAATCGGCAAGAAAATAGAAGAAAACTGTTAAATTTCAAACAAATAGGAATCTAAAATCAGCTTCACTCCTTTCAGATACCCCATCTTTGCTTCAAGTTTTAAAGTGTTATATCAAAATTTATTTGAAAAAAGGCGAAAGCAAAAAAAAGACCACATTATGGTCTTTTTCATTTTGCTAAATAATCTGAACAGTCATCACCCCTGAAAGGTATGACAAACCCATGAATATGCAGACTAAAGTCTTGAAACCGAGTGTTTAGATTGTTCATTTCAAACATCTTACTTTATTGAAGAATTAATCAATTCAAGCATATCACCAAAATCAAAAGTCGATTTCGTTTTAACAGTCTCAGCAAACTGAGATACAAGTTTCAACGTTTCAATACTTTCAACAGGATGATGCCCCGCAGCGCTTTCAGCAGAAAGCATGACGGCATTCGTTCCGTCCATTACTGCTTGAAAAACATCAGTTACTTCAGCTCTTGTCGGTAATGAGTGAACGACCATTGACTGGAGCATTTGTGTTGCTGTGATTACATAAGTATTAGTGGAATTGCATTCATGAATCATTGCTCTTTGTAAAAGTGGAATCCATTGGTAAGGAAGTTCGACTCCTAAATCACCGCGAGCAATCATAATTGCATCTGTTTCTTTATTAATCTCTTTAAAGTTTTTTATTGCTTCAATTGTTTCTATTTTTGCGACTAATTGTGGAATTTTTCCATTTTTCGATTTGATAAAATTCCTAATTTCATTTAAATGTGATGCACGTCTGATAAATGAACAAGCAATAAAATCTAAGTTTTCTTGTAAGATGAATTCGATATCTTTTTGATCTTTCTCGGTTATAGCTGGTAAGCTTGTATTTACACCTGGTAGGTTAACACCTTTATGGGAAGATATTTCACCGCCAACTTTAACTGAAGTGACAACTTTATGATTATTTACTTCTTCAACAATGAGTTCTACTTCACCGTCATTTATTAAGATACGATTGCCCGGCTTCACATCGTTTATTATGCCTTTATAATCAACACTTGCTTGATTACGATTACCTGTACTTTCATCAATAACGAGTGTAAAAGTTTGATTAGGTTCAAGAATGATTTTGTCGCCTTCTATAGTACCTAATCGAATTTTTGGGCCTTGGAGGTCTCCTAAAATTTTAATGTTTTTTCCAGTCTGTAAATTTATTGTTTTTATTTGTTCGATAACACTATAATGACTTTCGTGTGTTCCATGAGAAAAATTTAGTCTTGCGATTGTCATTCCGTGTTCTATTAATTCAGACAGTATTTTTTTATCAAAACTAGCCGGTCCAATCGTACATATTCGATCAATTGTCATTTAAACGCCTCCATTTACTGGAATTATTATACCCAAGATATAGGCTAAGAATTTAAATCAATAAATTAGATATTTTACGAAATTAAGTTAAAGGTAAATGATTCATTTTCTAAAATTCAAAACTTGAAAAAATATGATATCTACTAAAATTTGACATTTTTCTACGAATAAAAGAGGAATTTATGGTGCAGGTAAAGAATTATACTAATTGATTAAAATCTAGTTTGAGGTGAATGAATCGAATGTCGATTAACCGTGAAAAATTAAGAGTCGTAATAGGAGCTGGAGGATATAACAATAATCCAACTTGGATTCAAACTCAAGAAGAAGAACTTAATTTATTAGAAAAGTCTACTTGGGAAAGAAAATTTGAAAAAAATACACTTTCAGCTATTTTAGCCGAACATGTTTGGGAGCATCTTACATATGAAGAAGGCATAAAAGCAGCTGAAATTTGTTATGAATATTTACAGCCATCAGGTTATATTCGTTGTGCTGTACCAGATGGTTTTTTTCAAGATGAAACCTATCAAAATATTGTAAAGGTAGGCGGCCCTGGGCCAAAAGATCATCCAGCAGCTAGCCATAAAATTGTATATAATTATAAAACGCTTATTACTATGTTTGAAACAGCGGGCTTTGAAGTGACATTATTAGAATACTGTGATGAAGATGGAACGTTTCATTTTAATGAATGGGATGGGAAGGATGGTATTATTTTTCGTTCAAAACAATATGATCCTAGAAACCATGGAGAAAAAGTACTGTTTCCTTCAATAATAGTTGATGCAGTAAAGCGATCGTTTTAATCACAAATAAAGAACTGAGGCTAGTCTTCAGTTCTTTTTGACATGTAAAATTAATAAATCATAATGTCTCTAATTGCTTTTGTTATCCGGTCAATTTGACCTTGAAACATCATAGAGGGTATAAAAAGTGATTCTTCAGGATGATTTATGACTAGGTATGCACTATATGAAGCTGTTTCTTTATAACGATATTGCAGATTAACTCGCGTAATATGTTGTGCTGGAATCGTTCGTTTGAATCCCCAATGTTCATATGTAACCTCATTTTCATTGATCCTAATCACCATACTTCGAATATATCCGACGTAAGCTAAAAACATTAATCCTAATAAAGAAATGATACAATAAGACTTAAGTGTACTTGGAAACCCATGTTTTTGAACGTAAAAGATGAACGAAGACAAGCAAATTGAAAACATGATGACTACTAGAAAATTGGAGAGCCTACCACTACTACGAAATTCCACTTTTAAAACACCTCTTTCATATTAATATAGCTTAGACAAAAACTAATCGAACTAACGATGAGATGTAATCTTTTAGACTAATTAGTATTAAGAAGAATCAATATGGATATGAAAGCTCAAAGTAAAATAATAAGGAAAGATTTGATTGGAAACAACTATGAAAAGGTTTTGAAAATGAAGGTATTAAAATATGATAACGTACTTTCGGATTTATTTAAAAGTTGTATTTTAGCTATTATAAACTGAATTTTCTGTTAAATCAATTATAAATTAGATCACGCAAATTTTAATCTACGTTGGAACTAAGTGCTATTTTTGAATCAAATGATTAACTTTTCAGCAAACTAAATGTTATCTTTGACTTTAAAAGGAGATCGATATGATTAAACTTGTATTAATCAGACACGGGCAAAGTTTATGGAATGTTGAAAATCGATTTACAGGATGGACTGATATTGACTTAACCAAAAGTGGACTTTCTGAAGCTAGGGAAGCTGGAATTATTTTAAGAAAAAATGGGTTTGCTTTTGATATTGCTTATACATCAGTCCTTAAACGAGCAATTCGTACATTATGGATTATTTTAAATGAAATTGATATGATGTGGATTCCTGTGCATAAGACATGGAGATTAAATGAACGTCATTATGGCGCACTTCAAGGACTGAATAAAACAGAAACAGCGAAGAAGTACGGAGATGAACAGGTTAACATTTGGAGAAGATCGATGAATATTAGGCCGCCAGCTCTAGAGCCAGATGACCCAAGGTACGAGATTAATGAGCCTCGTTATAAAGACTTATTAGAAGGCGAATACCCTCTGACGGAAAGTCTAGAGGATACTGAAATAAGAGTGTTAAAATATTGGAATGAAGAAATTGCACCTGCATTAAAATCAGGTAAGAAGGTTATTATATCCGCGCATGGTAATACGTTAAGAGGAATTGTTCAATATTTAGATGAAATCTCAGCAGATGGGATCGCTTCACTTAATATTCCTACTAGCATTCCATTAGTTTATGAATTAAATAATGACTTAAAGCCGATTCGACACTACTATTTAAGTGTAGATGGGGAAGTCCCAGCTGATGTCATACCAAAACATATTCCAAGCGAATTACTTGATCAATTGGATGATGAAAATACTCATTTGACGATTCAAGATGATTAAGCGGATGAAAAAAAGGATGGAAAAGCCATAATGCTTTTCCATCCTTTTTTTATGCTTCAGAAAGTTTTAATTTTTTAACTTGGAGTTGTACTAATCGGAAAGTTAAAGTAATTGCTGAAACAGCCAATCCACTTATTAAACCTAGCCAATATCCTTTTGCACCAAGACTCGTTTGAGATAGAAAATAACCGATTGGTAAAGCGATCACCCAATAAGCCAAAATCATCATCACTAATGTCACATTAACATCTTTATAACCTCTTAATGCACCTTGTATTGGTGCAGCAACTGCATCAAATAGTTGGAACAAAATAGCAAAAATTAAAAATCCACCAGCTAAATATTGTACAGATGAATCATTTGTGTACCAACCTGCAACATCATAGCGGAATAAGTAGATGATTACTCCAAAAACTGAAGCGATCAACACAGCCATCAATAAACCAATTTTGCTGTATTCCTTCGCACTTTGAAAATCTTTTGCGCCAACTTCAAAGCCGACTACAATTGTTAAAGCCATTGAAATACTTAATGGAACCATATAAAGCATACTTGCAAAATTCATAGCAACTGTATGCGCAGCGATTGTTTTCGTATCAAATTCACTTAATAATAAAGTAACGACTGAAAAAACACTTACTTCAAAAAAGATACTAAGTCCAATTGGCACACCTAATTTTAAAATACTTTTCCAAGTAGTAAATGAAATTGGTGGTAGCTTTTTTAAAATATTATATGACTTAAAAGGCTTTTTAGTTTTAATAATGTAAAAACCAATTCCAAAAATAATCCAATAAGTGATAGCTGATGCAACACCAGCTCCAACTCCTCCTAAATGAGGAAGACCAGCTCTACCAAATATAAGGAAAAAATTTAAAATAACATTAACCGGTACTGAAATAATTGTTATGATCATCGTTGTTCTTGTTTTTCCTAATCCATCAATAAACTGACGAATTACCGTATATAAAAATAAAGGTAAAATTCCAAATGATAAAGCGTATAAGAAATGAAGTGCTACTCGATGAACTTTTGGATCAAGATTCATTTGATTTAAGATTGGATGAATCGTAAAGATCCCGATAATAATAATAACAATTGCAATAATACCAGCTAAATAAAGTGCTTGTGTGATAAGCGGAGTTATTTTTTCTTCTTCTTTTGCACCTTTTAAATTGGCAACCATGGTTGTAATAGCAACCAAAATGCCTGTTAAACCAGTACTGATTGGTGTCCAAACACTTACGCCAATCGCAACACCTGCTAAATCTCCTGGACTACTATTCCCAGACATAATCGTATCAAAAAATGACATTGAAAATAATGTCACTTGTGTGATTAAAATCGGAAGCAATAATTTAAAAAAATGTGATATTTTCCCCGTTTTTGTAGTATTCATTTTACGACCTCCTAAACAAACACTTTTACAATTGTATCATGTTTTGGTTTAATAGCTATAATGAAATTATTCGGATAAATATTATTTATAGAAAGTTGGTCTTAAATTGGGTAATCAAGTCGTTATAATTACAGGCGCAGGAAGTGGATTAGGAGCGTCATTAGCTAAAAAGTATTCAGAAAATGGAGCACATATTTGTTTATTAGGAAGAACTGAAAATAAACTAAGAGAAGTTGGAAAACAATTACCAAACAATTATTCAATCCATACGATAGATGTTTCTAAATATGATGATGTAAAACGAGTATTCGATACTATTGTTCAAACATACGGTAATGTTGATTTATTATTTAATAATGCAGGTGTTGGCATTTTTGAGCTTGCAGATGAATTGAATGAAGAAGCAGTACATAATATGATTGACATTAATTTAAAAGGTACAATTTTTTGTTCACAAGAAGTACTTAAACAAATGAAAAAACAAAATAGTGGAACGATTGTTAATATCGTTTCAACTGCGGGGTTAATTGGTAAAGCTACTGAATCAGTTTATTGTGCAAGTAAATTTGGTGTTAAAGGATTTACGGAAAGTTTAGTAGTTGAATTAACAGGAACACCTATATCAGTATTTGCAGCATATATGGGTGGAATGAACACTGATTTTTGGGCTGGTATTTTTGATGAAGACAAAACTTCAAAAATGATGAATCCAGACGATATTGCCGAAATTATTATTGATAATATAAAACCGCGTAAAAATATATCAATTCCTGAAATTATCATTAAAAATGTAAAATAAGTATTAGCTCAGTCATCTTTTACACAAACTAAACTTGAAAATTAAATGACAAGTGAGGTCTTAAAGATGAGTAAATCTAATAAGAAGAAATCAACTGAGCCGAATCAACATAATTTTGATGCAATGTTACTTGAGGATATGAATACGGCAGATGATATACCAATTGATTGGTTACCAAAAAATGAACCAATTACTGATACGATGTCATACAAAAACTCTGATGAGTGACTTAAGCTATTTTTTGTTTTCGAAGCATTTTAAATGCTTTGTTTAAACAATTAGCGCAATAAATTCGCATGAATAAATAGCTGAAAAGAACAGTTTTAGAGACTTTGTCCACAAACTGTAAAGAATAGCCATTTTGGCTATTTTTTTTTATTTTGATATGGTATTATTATTGAAGCGTTTTATATTAAAACCATTTCTTGGTATTAAAAATACATATAAAAATATTGAAAAACGAGATATAAGTTAGGAGAATCATGATGGAAAAAGTACTAGTTTTTGGTCACAAGAATCCAGATACAGATACAATTTGCTCTGCGATTGCATATGCAGAATTAAAAAAAGCTATAGGAGTAGACGCTGAAGCGATTCGTTTAGGAGAAGTAAGTGCAGAAACTCAATTTGCACTAGATACTTTTAAAACAGATGCTCCTCGTTTAGTGGAAAAAGTAGCAGTTGAAACGAAAAGCGTAATTTTAGTTGACCATAACGAGCGTCAACAAAGTGCTGATGATATTGAACAAGTACGTGTACTTGAAGTAATCGATCACCACCGAATTGCAAATTTTGAAACAAGCGATCCTTTATACTATCGTTGTGAGCCAGTTGGATGTACTGCTACAATTTTAAATAAATTATATAAAGAAAATAATGTTGAAATTAAAAAGGAAGTTGCTGGTCTAATGCTTTCAGCAATTATTTCTGACACATTATTATTTAAATCACCAACATGTACTGAACAAGATATCGTTGCTGCAAAGGAACTTGCTGAAATTGCAGGTGTAAATGCAGATGAATATGGTTTAGATATGTTAAAAGCAGGTGCAAATTTAGCTGATAAATCAATTGAATCATTAGTTTCCCTTGATGCTAAAGAGTTCCAAATGGGCAGCTTTAAAGTTGAAATTGCTCAAGTAAATGCAGTTGATACAAATGATGTACTTTCACGTCAAGCTGAATTAGAAAACGTACTAGATGGGATCGTTTCAAATAAAGGTTTAGACTTATTCTTATTTGTCGTAACTGATATTTTAACAAATGATTCAGTTGCTGTTGTAAAAGGTACTGCTACTAATGCAGTAGAAAAAGCATACAATGTAACTTTAGAAAACAATACTGCATTATTAAAAGGTGTTGTTTCTCGCAAAAAACAAATCGTTCCAGTATTAACTGAAACATTTAATACACTTTAATTTAGTAAAAAAAACAGCAAAGTCTTGCATGGCTTTGTTGTTTTTTTATAGATAACTGGTAAATGGGGGAGTTAAAATGGAAAATTTGAAATATCCAATTGGTAGATTTAACATTCCAGCAAGCTACACAACTAAACAAAGAGAAGAATTTATAAAAGTGTTAAAAGATGCTCCATTTAAATTTAAGGAAGCAATAACAACTCTAAATGAAGAACAATTAAATACACCTTATCGTGAAGGTGGATGGACACCAAAACAAGTTATTAATCATGTTGCAGATAGCCACATGAATAGCCTGATCAGAGTAAAATTAGCTTTAACTGAAGAAAACCCAACAATCAAAGGGTATGATGAAAATGCCTGGATTACATTAAGCGATTCAAATTATGATTTTCAAAGTTCCTTAAAAATTATTGAAGGAATCCACGAAAGATATGTCGTTTTACTCGAATCATTAACAGATGAACAGTTTAAAAGCACATGTTTTCACCCTGAACTGAACCAAAAAATAAGTATTGATTTTCTTATAGCCTTATATGCTTGGCATAGTCAGCATCATTTAGCTCATATTTATTTAGTAAAAAATAATAAATAATTTTTAAGGTGTGATCCTAATCAAATTACTATTTATATGCAGTAAAAATCAATGGAGAAGTCCTACAGCTGAAAAAATCTTTCACTTATATGATGGACATCATGCAAGATCAGCTGGTACAGAATCAGTAGCTAGAGTTAAGGTGACTGAAGGACATATCGGTTGGGCAGATATCATTTTTGTAATGGAGAAAAAGCATTTAAGAAGAATTCGTGAAAAATTCGGTATTTTGCTTAATCATAAAACGGTTGTAAATCTAGATATCGCGGATGATTATCAGTATATGGATGAAGAATTAATTGAAATTCTTCAAAATAGAGTTTTAGAGCAATTCGAAAAATAAATATTGGTAAAATCATTTAGAGTATAAAGAAACCCGCTTAAATTTTTGAGCGGGTTTTAGTACTTTAGACTTAATTATTAAATTTATTTATTTTGGAAAATTATGTAAATACTCACGAAATTCATAAATCTCAAAAAAACATAAAATAGTATTGTGTCAAGGTCCTTGATTTACACATAAACATAAAACTAGAAGTAAATTGAGGGATATGGTGTGAGTATGTACTACAAATTATTAAAGCAATATATAAAAAATTCAAATTTAAGTTTGGCTGAAATTGCAAATGAATTAAATAAAATGGGCTTTTCAAAAGACAAGAGCTATTTAAGTAAATTGCAAAATGCGAAACTAACTCCACCTGAAGAAAAGTTAACAAGAGCGATTGCAAAAGTAACAGGTGGTAATGCTGAAGAGCTAATTTGGTGTGCTTATATTGTTAATGCACCTGATGGATTGAAAGTTCCATTAAAAAGTATTTCAGAAGAAGTTTTTAATCTCGCAAAGAATGAAAAAAATAGTAATTTAAAATTTGATGTAGTTTATAAAGAAAATAAACTTGATGAACGATCAAAATTATTTGCTGATTTTATCAGATTGACTAGATTAAAAAATAACTTATCAATTAAATGCCTTGCAACAAAAGCGAACGTGTCACATTCATATATTTCACAAATTGAAAATGGAAAAAAAGGAATTCCATCATCGGAAATTATCCAAAGGCTAGCAGATCCTCTTGGTGTTCCTGTTATTCAATTGTTTCAAATAGCTGGCTATTTTCCAATCGAAAAAGATGATTGGATTGAAGGTACTACCATTATACGTACTGCGAATAAGATGTTAAATTCCGAAGAAAAAGAAAAACTCCTAAGATTAATAGAAGCATTTCTTACTTTAGCTGCTTTGGATTATTTCTAAAAGGTAGTAAAGAAAGTTGAGATAAAAAAGCAGTATATAGTAAATTATCTATATACTGCTTTTTATTGAGGTTATAGATAAATCAAAAATATTATTAGCCTATGATTAATCCTTTTAATAAATATAAAGCAATACACCAAATGATGATCGCAGAAATTTTATTAATGATAATCATGAATTTACCTGATTGATCGATTTTCCCGACAGTTCGACCTGCTATTGCAAGGGATATAAACCAGATCCACGAAACGGCTATACAAGTAATCGCAAATGCAATTTTTTCATTACCATCGTATTGAAGCGAGTTCGTTCCAATTACACCGATTGTATCCAAGATTGCATGCGGATTAAGAAGTGAAACAGATGCAGCAAACAATATTTGCTTTTTCACTGAGAAATTGTCTTGATTTGATGTGATCTCAGAAGATTTAGCTTTCCATGTTTGCCAGCCCATATAAGTTAAAAATAAAATTCCGAAACTTAAAAGCGCAGTTTTTAAATATGGTGAAGTTAAAATAAGGACAGACACTCCTGTAACCGATAAAGTAATTAATAACGTATCACAGAGCGATGCAGTTAATACAGCTGGTAAAGCTCTAATAAACTTTTTTTGAGTTGCACCTTGTTGAAAAATAAATACGTTTTGCACCCCTAAAGGTAGAATTAAACCAAATGATAATAAAGTTGCGTGTAAAATAGTTTGAATCATAATACCACCTAACTAATCAATTTTATGTACACATCATTTCTTTTCGACATTCTTGACTAAATTTGTAAATTTTAGGAAAGGATAGTAAGAAACTGCAAAAGGAAGTGATGAGTATGTCTCAACAATTTGAAAATATACCTGATTATGAATTATTAGCAAATAATCCAGCATTATCTTTACATGAACTGTCATATCACTATGATATGAGTTTTAATGATATTGCTGAAATTAGAGGAATTTCAGTAGAAGATTTAATGAACTACTATCAGACAAATACTTCTCACGATTCATTATTTTATTTTGAATAAACTAAAAAATAAAGCTGAGCCAATAATAAATTGAGCTCGGCTTTTTTATGTAACTTTTTAATTATAATGAATAATGATTCAGAATACTAGAATTTTTAAAAACAAAAAGTTAAGCCGATATAAGACTTAACTTTCACCGATTAAGTAAGACTTTTCTATAATTCAATGTAAGGAAAGTTTTATGAGGTTGATTTCCACTACAGGATTCTCGCTTTCCATGGGGCGAGACCTGAGCCTCCTCGGCGCGCCTGCGGGGTCTCAGCCTTCCCGCATTTCCCATAGGAGTCGAGCATCCTTTCGTTCCAATCAACTTCTTCAAAATAAAATAGTGTGCAATAAAGAACCTCACTAATCCCCTTTACTTAGAGAAAAATAGAAATTAATTAGCAAGTTATTTACTAATATCGGTAGAACGTTTAATTATAAATTACTAGTAAAATTTCTTCTTCAAACAAATAATATCTCAATATTTTATATTCTGAAAAAGGTCTTTTACTAATGTTTTTTTGTATTCCAATAACAAATTATCTATTAAATAGGTCGCTTAGCAACATTTTAATTATTGACTAGTTTATTTCAACATAGTGAAAAATTAAGCCCATATAAGACCTAACTTACTTTTTCTTCTTTAATTTTAGTCGCCAGTCATTACATACCATATAATGACCAATCGGGTATTCGAAATTACATTTTTTTATTAATTTGAATTTTAGTTTTTCACATATTTTGTTAGATGGAACATTTTTAATAGAAGGAAATGCGTGAATATAGTTATGTTTTAATTCATCTTGAGCTTTTATAATTGCTTTTTTTACAGCAACTGATGCAATACCTTTTCTTTGGTATTGAGGTAAAATACTCCAGCCTATTTCATAAACCCATTTGTCATTCCATTTCCGATCCCAATAACCAACGCTTCCTATTTTTGTTCGATGGGGAAGTAATATTATCGCATACATTTGACCTGTCCCCATTTTTCTCATTTCTAGATAATGCTTGTGACGATTCATAATTTGGTTATAACTCTCAAGTCCACCAAGATATTGAGTCATTCTATTCGTGTTTAAGGAAATAAGTAAACTAAGATCTGCATCGTTCCATGGTTCGATCAGAATTTTAGATTTGTCTATAGTTGACAATTAATTCACACCAACTTTTTTAAAGAAATTTCTTATTTAAAAGATGCATATTAAGATAGTATTCCAATGCTGTTTTTTATTTCTAATTAATTAACACAAATTAGATTAGTTAGTTATTTATTGAATGATTTTTTATGACAAATGATCATTATATATTGAAGAAAAAGCTTTTTGACTAATAAAATTTAGGTTTAAATCGGTCCATTCAGCCAATACGTACAATCGGGGACGTTTCTTCATTCACTTGGATTTCATATTAAAAAAATGTTTTCTGTTAATTTCGACTTTAAAAAATATTCTTTACACATTCTTTACACCACTTATATAGGAGATTAAAAAAATATTTATATACTTTTTTTGTAAAGCATTATTCATAAGAAAGAAACACAAGTTGCAAAAAAAAGTGAAAGTTTCCGATTTATGAATACAACTTTAAATTTAATAGAATAAAAGAGTGGAGAGAACTGAAAATGAAAAAGTCAAAATTAGCTAGTTACAGTTTAACATTTGCCTTAGCTTCATCAATTTTATCTAATACTGCTCATGCTCAAGTAATGAATACTAATGGAGTAAAATCACAACAAGAACAGACTTCATTACTAAATCAACAAAATCAACTAATTGCTAAAGTGGAACGTACTCAGGAAGGTAAATTAAATTTTTCATGGGACGGATCAAATAAAAAAAACAAAGTAAGTATATTTTGGTCAACATCTCCAGATAAAATTGGGAAATTACTAGTTAAAGTTAATTCTGGTACTTCAATTACGGTGGACGATCCAAGTCCAAAAGCTAGACCATATTTTCATATAATTGGAGAAAATGGATCGAGTACAATTGTTGCAGAGCGTAAAGTTTTTCTGCAAGGAACTTTTAACTTCCGAGATTTAGGTGGATACGAAACTGTTGATGGAAGAACAGTTCAATGGGGAAAATTATATCGTTCAGACGCTTTAGTAGGCTTAACAAAAAATGATATATCTTATTTACAAAATTCTGGATTAAGAACAATTCTCGATTACCGAAGCGCAGATGAGTTAGCAAAAAGTCCAGATCCAGTAATAAAGGGTGTAGCAAATATCAATGATCCAGTTATAAAATCTGGCAGTACAACTTTAGATATCTTTAATTTAGATATGGTAGGACTGGACAAGACTTTCAAACAGATGCAAAGAGAAATGGTTGAAGATCCAGATGTAGAAGCGTACAGAACATTATTTCAGTTGCTTTTAAAATCAAAAAACGATGCTGTTTTACAGCACTGTACAGCGGGTAAAGATCGCACTGGAGTTGGTTCTGCTCTTGTATTACTGTCTCTTGGAGTACCAGAAAATACAGTACTTGATGACTATATGTTAAGTAACAACCCTGTTTATATTCAAAAACAACTAGATGCAATGGCTCCTCTATTAAAAACAGATGAACAAAGACAAGTAGTAACAGCAATTATGGGAGTAAAAAAAGAGTGGCTACAAGCTTCATTGAATCAAATTAAAGAACATTATGGTTCATACGATAATTACTTCAAAAAAGTCATTGGATTAACTGCAAAAGATCGTGAAAAATTAAAAGAAATGTATTTGAATTAGAAACAAAATTAAATCACATAGGTTGTTTAAAGTGTAATAACTTTGGACATACCTTTGTGGTTTTTTACTTATTTGAGGACTAGTTTCGACGTGGATTTTTCAAAATAGTGTCTTAATCTAATCTGGCTATATTCTTACCAGTCCTTTTAATATTTTGCATTAAAAAGACTAATGATTATCTTTTTTATGAACCAATTTAAAAGTATACTAGAGTTAAATAACATAGAGGAGCGAAATATGGATCATACAAGTGTAATGACATATTTTGAAATTAAAGGCGATAACTTTCCAATTGAATATGTAACTAAATTGTTAGAGATTAATCCAACTAATTCTTATATTAAAGGTGAAGAGATTATAACAACAAGAAAACGTAAAATAATCCCAATAAAAAGGCGGTATAGAACATATACAAGTTGGAAATTGAGCACAAATTACATTGAGACACTAGATGCAAATAAACAAGCTAAGGAAATAATTGGGTCTCTTTTAAGCAAAGTAAATGAATTAATTGCGATTAAAAGAATATATGAATGTGAATTTGTTCTGATGCAAGTCCCAATTATTGAAAATGGATGTTGTTCAGGCATTTGGTATGACCAAGATGTCATTAATTTTTGTTCAAAAATCGAAGCATCAATTGAAATAGACTTATTTGCAAATCCATATGAAAGTGATTGGGATTTGGATGATTAAATCCAATTAATAGTTTTATAAGGTAAATATGTAAATGTTTTATACTTTAGTTACATAGAACTATTTCCTTTTATAAATCTTTTATAATAATAAAAAAGTTCTGCAAAACCTACTTAAAATAACACTATGTTTTATTATTACAAAATTACTAAAAAACTCAATATTTCAAGTGTCTGAAATGAAATTGAAATTAAGGATGTAATGGTGCTTTAATTTAATTTTGATAATAGGTTCATGGGTATATATTTGTATATATATTTTAGCACTGTATTTCTATTTCTTTTGAAATAAAACGCTTTGAAAATAACACTAGCCTGGATTTTTGCAGATAAAGCGTTGCAGTGGTGTTATGTTAAAAATAGAAAAAGTACTTCTTAGTATAGATAGAAGTACTTTTTATTACTAATTTGAAATGATTAAATGAACAAAACAATTTGATAGCCAATCTTACCTTAAGGCTAAACGAAAGAAAACCCTATATTATATAATTTAATCCTCTAATCTAAATTTCAACTGGTAAGCTCTAACATTAATACCGTCATCAGCTGGCTGGAAATCAAATTTTGGCAATCTTTTAAAACCAATTCCTTCGTATAAACTAATAGCATTTTTCATAAATTCTCCAGTATGTAAGCCAATCGCTTCGAAACCTTTTTCCTTTGTACGATTTATACATTCAGAAATAAGTGCATTTGCAACTCCTTGACCACGGCAAGTTGAGTCTACAGCAAGCATACGAATTTCAGGATAATCAAGTTCTTCAACATAACCTTCATAGGCATTTGTTTTTGCTGGGAATAAAGCAACACTTCCGACAATTTTTCCTAGAATAGTAGCAACGATTAAATCTACTCCTTCTTGTTCATCAACTTTTGAAGAAATTGAATTTTTTAAAGCGTTCCAATGATCAACCGGAAGAACATTTGCATATTCATTATAAGCGTCAATTCTTTGTTGGCGAATGGATGGGTACATCTCTTTTTTTGCATTTTGAATTTCTATATTTACCATTATTTCATCTCATCTCCTCTGAATTAATGTATAAGGAACTTCTCTTTTTGTCCACTTAAATTTTCTCGATTATGTGGAGTATTCCATAAAGAAGGCTCAGGACCCTTTGGTAAAACTTTTGGTTCTTCCTTATCTGTTGAAATTGTAATAGATAAGTGATAATGTCTTTTAATCGCATCGAAATCAGTCGTGTCACCAAATCCTGGAGTTTGATACAAATCACGTACATATCCCCATAAATTTTTAAATTCCCGAATTAAATTGCGATTTGTATTAAAGGCAGAAAAGTAGGCAGCATCAAATCGGACAAGTGTTGTATAGAGTCTCACATCCGAATCGGTAATTTTATCACCAAATAAGAATCGTTGTTTGGATAATCGTTGCTCTAGCTCATCTAATCTATTGAATAACTTTTCATAAGCTTTTTCATATGATTTTTGTGATTGTGCAAATCCACATTTGTATACACCGTTGTTTACATCAGTAAAAATAATTTCATTAAGTGCGTCGATTTCTTGACGGATCGAAACTGGATATAAGTCTGGTGCGTTTTTCTTATGAAATGGTTTCCAAACCGTTTCAAAATAGTTTGTTAGTTTAAAATAATCGTTATTAACTACTTTACCTGATTTAATATCGACAATTGCTGGGACAGTTGGTCGACCGGAATAGTTTTCATCAGAATTAAAATAAATTTCACTCATATAACGAGTCTTTAAGATTGGATCTACTCCATTTTTATCTAACGAAAATTCCCAATCTACACGATCTAGTCTTGGACGCATAGGGCTTACAGTTCCTAAACTAATAGTAGTTTCTAAACCTAAGACTTTTCGAACAATAACAGAACGATGTGCCCATGGACATGCTGCCGACCAAATGAGTCGATATCGATTAGCTTCTATTGGAAGTTCTTCAGGCATATTCCCAAAAGGTGTTGAAAAACGATTTAGTTGTCTGTTAAATGATCCATCTACTGTTATTTCAGTTAGTTTTGTCTGACTCATCATTTAAACTTCCTTTCTCACTGCTGAAATCGTGATAAATTCTAATACTCTATTATACTCGAAATATTCAGAAAATGTATTTTTTTGGTCCTATAGATTATCAATTCTGTTTTAATTTAGCTATTGGAATCCAATATTAGAATTTATCTCGAATTTGAGGTATATTAAATGTAAAGTAATTTTGGTTGCAAAAGGTAGTAAATAAGACAACTTTTGCATTTATTTTTAAAGCTTTGGAGGAGTAGATTAATGGAAATAGGAATCAGTACATTTGTAGAAACTACACCAGACGTTAAAACTGGTGAAACAATAAGTCATGCAGAACGTTTACGGGAAGTCGTTGAGGAAATCATACTTGCAGATCAAGTGGGATTAGATGTATTTGGTGTTGGAGAACATCATCGTAATGATTATGCTGCATCATCTCCTGCAATTGTTTTAGCTGCGGCTGCATCACAAACAAAACGCATTCGATTAACAAGTGCTGTAACTGTACTTTCTTCGGCAGATCCCGTTCGTGTGTTTCAAGATTTCGCTACACTTGACGGAATATCGAATGGAAGAGCTGAAATAATGGCAGGGCGTGGTTCATTCATCGAATCTTTCCCTTTATTTGGCTATAATTTAAATGATTATGATGAACTTTTTGAAGAAAAGTTAGATCTATTATTAACATTACAAAAGTCCGAATTTGTGACTTGGAGTGGAAAACATCGACCATCGATAAATAATATCGGTGTATATCCCCGTCCAGTACAAGATCCATTGCCTATTTGGATTGGTAGTGGTGGAAATAGCGAATCGGTCGTTCGTGCGGGATTATTGGGACTTCCGCTAGTACTTGCTATTATTGGTGGACGACCTGTTCAATTCGCACCATTAGTGGAATTATACAAAAAGGCTGCAGCTCATGCCGGTCACGATTTAAACAAATTACAGATTGCATCTCATTCGCATGGATTCATCGCTGAGGATAGAATCACTGCAGCTGATAAATTTTTCCCATCAACACAACAAGCAATGAATAAGCTTGGAAAAGAAAGAGGATGGGGGCTTTATGATCGATCAGCCTTCGATGCTGCAAGAAGTTTGGAAGGTGCACTTTATGTTGGAGATCCTGAATTTGTAGCACAAAAGATCATCTACCTTCGAAAAAACGTAGGTATCACACGTTTCATGCTGCATGTACCGGTTGGTTCAATGCCACATGCAGATGTAATGAAAGCAATCGAGCTATTAGGAAATGAAGTTGCACCAATCGTTCGAGAAGAAATAGCGAAGTGGGAAGAAAATCAATAATTTAAGGAACAAACTGTTTTCTAATATGGAGACAGTTTTTTTATTTAATCCTAAATTAATAATAATACAATAATTGGAAAATAATAGTGCATAGGAAAGGAGGGATTGTTTGTGAAAACAAAAAAATGGCTAACTGTATTGCTAATTTCTTTTGCTCCATTTTTATTGATGGCAAAACCAAGTAATATCAAAATTTTTGCAGAATCAGCGGTTACACAAATTGATAATCGAGCACCGGTAATGGTTGTAGAGTTGGACGATAATTACTTTAATCCAAAAAATATCACAATTCCGAATGGAACAAAATCTACTTTATTATTAAGAAATAAAGGAGTTAATCCTCACACATTTACAGTAAAAATGCTTAATATTGATGTAGAAGTTCAACCAGGAAAAGAAACGACTATTTCTGTATTACCAAAACAAGCCACTACATATGACCTAACATGTAAGTACCATTCTAATGTTGGAATGGTAGGAAAAGTAATTGTTAAATAGATTTTTGTCTACAGCTAAGGCAAGGCCATTTGGGCCTTGCCTTAGTGTGTTTAAATCAAACTTATCCAAAATTGAAAAATTAATTTAGGTTCATCATGGAATGTTCACATGATAGTAAAATAACATAGATATAAAAAACAAGCATGAAGCTGTTAATAACATACTCATAAAGGGTTCATGAGTTAAAAACAGAGAGGAATTCTGTAATTTCTTAACTCATAAGGTGCTCATGAGCATGTATATAGACAAATATATGAAATTACCATTTCCATTTCAAGCTGAAGTGGAAACTAACTACATTGATATTGTTGGACATTAATTTTCAAACCCATATATAAGACTTACCATTTATTTTTCTATACTAGATGTTCATCAGAATAATAACATTCTATTTTTCCAACTTCATTTCTTTTTATCAAAATCTCCTCATACACTTAAATGAGGAGGGATATGAATGGAGCATATTGATTTTCATATACTTCAATGGTTTTTCGGAAGTACGCCGATCCTGGGTTTAACATTAATGATGTTTCTTATTTCATCGTTTGGGAAACGAAAGACAATTTCAACAATTATATTAGTCGTAACAACAGTTCTTTGGTTTATATGGAAATCACTACCAAACGATATATGGCATCATATGGGAGCAGCTGATAACGTTGGACTTTACCAGCACTTATCGCTTGCGCTTGTACTTGGTTTTGTTACTTCGAGCATTTTAAATTCGTTTCGAAAAACTCGGAATGCTTGAAAATTTTATTAAAACTAGTTGAATGAAAAATACAATTGTGAGCTTCCCAAAAGGAGCTCTTTTTATATTTCATAAAAAGTTTCTAAAAGAAAACGGATACATAATTAAAACAATAAAATTCGATTAAAATTTGTTTGACTCTCCCCTCAGAGGAGGCTTTACATTATGTTTTGTAGAGTATTTAATAGGAGTTGAACAAAATGAAAAAACAAAACATAATGTTGATTTTAGTTTTAATGAATTTATTCATTATTTTCTTAGGGATAGGATTAGTAGTGCCAGTCACACCTTCGATTATGAATGAGTTAAATATATCCGGTACAATTGTTGGTTATATGGTAGCGGCGTTTGCTGTAACTCAATTGCTTTTTTCACCAATTGCAGGACGCTGGGTAGACCAGTTCGGACGTAAACGAATGATAATCATCGGACTAATAATTTTTAGTTTTTCAGAATTTTTATTTGGTATGGGGAAAACAGTTGAGGTTCTATTTATTTCACGTATGCTAGGAGGCATAAGTGCCGCATTCATTATGCCAGCAGTAACTGCATTTATAGCTGATGTTACAACAGTTGAAACAAGGGCAAAAGCACTAGGCTATATGTCGGCTGCAATTTCTACAGGCTTTATTGTTGGTCCTGGTATTGGAGGATTTTTAGCAGAGTTTGGTACTCGCATACCATTTTTCTTTGCGGCAGGATTAGCAGTATTGGCAGGGGTATTATCTATTACTATACTTCCAGAACCAGAACGTAACCAAGAAAATATCGAGGTGAAAGGACAAAAACCTGGTTTTAAACGAATTTTTGCTCCGATGTATTTTATATCGTTTATGGTTTTATTAATTTCTCAATTCGGCTTATCAGCTTTCGAATCATTATTTTCTTTATTTACTAACCATAAATTTGGATTTACACCTAAGGATATTGCAATCATGATTACAGGCGGAGGCATTATCGGTGCAATTGCACAAATCGCATTATTTGATCGTTTAACAAAATGGATTGGTGAAATTGGCCTAGTACGATATAGTTTAATTCTTTCTACAATACTAGTCTTTTTAATGACAGTTGTGAATTCATACTTTACAATTTTACTTGTTACAATTACCGTATTTTTAGGCTTTGATTTAATGCGTCCTGCTGTAACAACATATTTATCTAAAATAGCAGGAAATGAACAAGGTTTTGTTGGCGGAATGAATTCAATGTTTACTAGTATAGGGAATGTAATAGGACCTATTATAGGTGGAATTCTATTTGATATTGACTTAAACTATCCATTCTATTTTGCAACAGTATTACTAGCAAGCGGTGTTGGGTTAACAATTGCTTGGAAAATGCCGGGTTATCGAACAGCATCAATAAGCAAAGGCGTATTCTTTGAGAACGAATAAAGAATACGCTTCTTTTAAAAAATAATACATAAGGAGTGATCAAGTGAAAGAAACACTTTATACAATAGGTGAAGTCTCAAAATTAGTAAATATTTCAATAAAAGCACTTCGTTATTATGACAAAATAAACTTGTTTAAACCGGCCTATGTCGATCCAGATACTAATTATCGATATTATAAAGACTCACAAATCCATCTACTTGACTTAATCAAATCACTTAAATATATTGGCACTCCTTTAGAAGATATGAAAAAAGTGCAAGGATTAGAGAGAGATGAGTTTTATGCTTTTTTAACGGAGCAAGAAAACATTGTAAAAGATAAAATAGATTCTTTAACAGAAATTGAAAAAATCATAGCAAATGCTAAAAGAGGAATACAGAGGCAGAAGCAATATCCCCAATTTGGAGAAGTATTTTTTTCGTATGAAGAAGAAATACAAATCATTCAAACGAAAGCAGATGGAATCGATCCTAAAAATATCTTAAATGCTTCTTATAGTAAATTGAAAAAATTTGCTGCATCGACAGAAGGATTTAGAAACAATGGTTATGGTGCGATTTACCCTTATAAATCGTATAAACATGTTAATGAAGTATCTTATCAATATTTATTCACACCTGTTTTAACGAAAAAACAAACTACATTACTATTACCAGATACCGAGGTTTCAAAAATTCCAGAAGGTAATTATATATGCATTACGTATAAAAGTTTAACGCCAAATGATTATTTTACTAATTTACAAAAACTAATTACTTACATTGAGTATCATAAAATAACCGTTAGCAGTGACATTTATGAGTCATTAATACATAATAACTATTCTCCGCATCAAAAGGAAGAATTTATAATCGAAATGAGAGTATTAATTAAAGATGACTCACAAAATAATTTAGACCAGTAAACAGACTCGACCAAGGGTCTGTTTTTCTATTTAGCTCAATTTTTGTTTGATATAATTTTATTATGTTAACTAATTATTTAAAAATAACCCCATTAAAAAAATGGGGACATTATTAATACTCTTCATCATCCCAAACATTACTAGCATGCTGAGATCGATTCATCATTTTAGCTAAATAAATTTCCGTAGTTTGAATACTTTCATGACCTAAGCTTCGACTTACTTGGTAGATGCTCGCCCCTTTTTCAATTGAACGACATGCATAATGATGTCGAAAGAAGTGGGGACTAATATTATTCGTTCGATTATGATCTAAAACAAAAGGTAGTTCTGAAGCTTTTATAATATCGATTACATACTTAGATAAATATTTGAAGGAATAATGCTTATTTAGCTTGTTCGGAAAAAATGGGTTTGTATCAGTTTTTGAAATGCTATTTGAAAAACCACGTCGACTCCTTAGTTTACATAAATCGATAAATACATGATTTAGTAGTTTAACTTCACGTTTTTTATTTCCTTTACCGACAATTTCGAGCCAGTATCCATTTGCATCCTTTGAAACATTTCCCCATTTCGCCTCAGCTAACTCACGAATTCGCATACCAGTAGTAGCCAGTAATTTAATTAAAGTAGTGATTAAAATATTTCCTCTATAAAAATTCAGTAATGATTTTACTTCACTTTCTTCTAAATCTCGATTTGGTAAGTCATCTTTTGTTATTTTTGCGTTCAAAATTCTTGTAAATAGAGGAACTTGAACATAATTGGAATCAAATAAAAATTTAAAGAAACTTTTTAATATAACAAGTTTTTTTGAGAGAGTAGTGACTCGATACTGTTGCATCTTTGAACCATATTGATAATTCGATAACCATTGCTGATATGATTCGATATGTCTCTGTTTTAAATTTTTCAATAATGATTCTTCTATATATGAATCAACGTCTTTACGTAAAAATTCTTCACTTTTTAATAAGTAACGATAAAACTGTAATAATTCTCTTATGTACTCTATTTTTGTACTTTCTTTTCGCTGCTTTGATTTTTGAATATCTTTTATTTGATGAACAAAATAGTAAATCATTTCTAAATCAGAGAAAGCGTCATAAATCATACGATGATTTTTTTCATTTTCAAACTTCCTTTGTAGTAGCGCAGGAAAGTATGTTTCATCTATTAAATACTCTATTACTCTAAAATCGGTCTGATTTACATCTAATAAATCAGTTGAGTTTGAAATAAGTAGATTTGATTTTACTAACATAGGAATCACCTCATTATCAATTATACAAAATTTATTGTATATATAGTATAAATTCATTTATTTTTTCTTCTTAAGTAAATAAAATATCTTTGTTATATATTACTAAATGTAAGATAGGTTAATAGTAGAAAAATACACTATTATTCAACTTAAAGAAAACTTTGTATAATTAATTATTTATAAATAAATGGATTTAGTTGTATTGCATTAACTATAATTTAACGTTTTGTTAGAAATAATTATGGTATAATTAAACAAAAACATGATAAAAAGGGACGATTTCAAATGTTAGAACAAGATCAAAAAGCGAAAGAGATTGTTACAACAAATGAGGCTGTACATATTTTAGGAATATCAAAGCAAACGATCTATAATTATGTAAAAGCTGGAAAGCTGAAACTTGTGTATGAAGATTGGCAAATAGACGGAACGATGAGATTTTATTTAGACGATATAAATCAGTTTAAGTCGCAAACAGTTAAACCAGTTGGACTTACAGTACTTGAAACAGCCAATCTCTTAGGAGTATCAAAGGCAACGATTCACCAATATATAAAAACTGGAAAAATTTCAGCAAGTAAGATCAATTTTAAAGGTAGACAAACTGTTTTTATTAAAGAGGAAGAAGTGGAAAAACTAAAATCCACTCAAATTAATGGATCAAAGAGAAAGACGTTTTTTACAAAGGACTTAGATTTCTACTTGTTTGGTTTATACGAAATTCCAAATTCGAATGAAAAGGCGCGTATTATTGAACTTAATGAGAATGGTGAGATTGTAGCAAAGACCAATATGGGGGAATTGTTAAATAAAGAAGAATTACTAAATCGTAGTTTTAAAAAGTCGTATGAGTTTAAGCAAGCAACACATAGTACAAAAAGAGGTAGTATCAAATTTCAATTTCCATTTCCACAATCAATAAGTGCCCCAATTTTTAGTATTATCGATTCTTTTTATAGAAATATTGGTCACCAAAATATGAATCTTTATTTAGAAGGTAATTCTATTAAGGTGGAAATAAAGCCAATTAAACTACCTTATAATCCTGAACAAATTGAACAAGATTTAGAGATTTTACAAAATTGTTTAATTGATGGTAAGCTTTCTACAAGACCAGGTTTTATTTTGTTTACTAGTAAACAAGAACAACTCACAATTTTTGTACAGGATATCGTAAAAGAGAAGATTAAACATATTGCAGTAGATCACCACTCTGGAATTGAGGATATTACAGAGAAACTTTTATTAATGGGATTGAAAGAATTTGAAAAAAGCAACAAATTTAATGCATAATTTCATACGCAATTTCCGACATTGAGTTGTATCATTGTATTAGAATCCAATTCTCGATACGTCTATTAAACTAGTTTTGATAATTCTGAAAACAAGAAAAGAGGCTTATAAAAATGAAATTTATTGATTTAAGAAGTGACACGGTAACTATTCCTACAGAAGAAATGAGACAAGCTATGTTTTCAGCTGAAGTGGGAGATGATGTATACGGAGATGACCCTACTGTTCAGAAACTTGAAAAATTAGCTGCATCAATGATTGGGAAAGAAGCTGCCTTATTCGTTCCAAGTGGAACATTTGGAAACCAACTAGCTTTATTTACTCATTGTGCTCGTGGGACTGAAGTAATCCTTGGTGAAGATTGTCACATTTTTGAGCATGAAGTTGGAGCTGCTTCAATAATTGCTGGTGTTCATACAAGGACATTACAAACGACTAACGGTAAGATGGAAATTAAGCGAATTCAACAATCTATTAGACCTGATGACTTACATTTTCCTGAAACTTCATTAATATGCTTAGAAAATGCATATTCTAATGGAGCAGTAGTTGATCTTGAATATATGAAAGAAGTTTTTAGCATTGCAAAAAATGCAAACATACCTGTTCACTTAGATGGAGCAAGAATTTTTAATGCTGCTACTTATTTAAAAACAGATGCGAAAGAATTATCTCGATATAGTGATTCTGTAATGTTTTGCTTATCAAAAGGACTGTGTGCGCCAGTAGGTTCCATACTAGCAGGAAGTAAAGAATTTATTGAGAAGGCAAAAAAGAAGCGTAAATTATTAGGTGGTGGCTGGAGACAATCCGGATTTTTAGCAGCCGCTGGTATCATTGCATTAGAAAAAATGACAAAACGTTTACACGAAGATCACGAAAATGCACTATATTTAGCTGAACGATTAAGTGAAATCCCTACAATTAAAGTGGACTTATCTCAAATTAATATTAATTTAGTATTCTTCCAAATGACAAATATGAAACATAGCCCAGAGGAAATCGAACAAATCTTTAAAGAGAACGGAATCATTATATTTGCACCTGAGGAAGATGGAATGATGCGCTTTGCTACACATTATTGGATTACAAAAAATGATATTGATAAAATAATTGAAGTTATGAAATTGTTGTAATTTTTTTCTATACAAAAAGGATCTTCTATGAAGATCCTTTTTATATTTTCTATAAATTGAGCCTTATTTTAATAAGGTAGTTGAAAATTACTGCTTACCGTGTCATTAAACTTCTTCGCTCTCACGCTTTTGGATTTGTAATAGCGTATTTGAGATTGTTTTTAATTCTTCTTTAAGACGGATTGTTTCATTCGCTAATTGTTCAGAAGTAGTTTCTTTAATTCGCTTGTTTAGTACGTCAACTACTTTTCGTAGCTTTCCAATAGATTGTTCAAGTTGAACAGTTGATGTTGTTTTCATGATTTACACTCCTAAATTGGTATTTCCTTTAGCATACCACATATTATTTTTACGACAATAATCTACAAAGAAGATATTCCTTTTATTATAGATTTTAAATACAAAAGAACGTATTTTTCAATTCAAATCAGTCTGAGGACGTATTAAAAAAGTTTTACATGTCAGTATAATAAAGTTAACGAAAATTGTTTTACATAGAAAAATATGATTTATGGAGTAAAAGGAGCGCAGTGGAATGAAGAGGTTAGACAGAAGTTTTCTGATCGGAGCGTTATTATTAATTATTGGAGTCATTTGGGGCTTTATGATGAGTGGTGTGAAAGGGATTGAATGGCTGTTATTACTATCAGGAATAGTATTGGGAATTTTAGCGGGGATTGTTCAAGGGTGGGCAATTGCAAAAAGTAAACTTGGAAAAATTGGACGCGGAAAGAAAACACTGTGGGTGATTGGAACGATCCTTATTTTAGTTGTTTTAAAAGTAGCGATCAACGTATTGATACCTTCTTATTTAGCGACGAGCCAATTAGGGATCTGGCTATCGATTGTATTTGCCGTTTCCGGACTTTTACTCGGTCGTTCGTTTTATCCCTCACCTAGCTTAAAAAATTCTAAATCATGAACTGCGTCTAACTAATCTTAAGTTTGATAATTCAAAAATGCCCTCTTGATCAATAGTGATCGAGAGGGCATTTTTATTTATAATTCCAAATTTAGTTTGTATCCTTGCCCCAAGATTCTTGTAATTTTTCAAGTCCGGATTGATTTGTAACTGAGAGGGTGATTTGCTTCTTTTTAACCTTTTTTTCCATTAGACTATAAGAATCCCCATCTCGTAATCCTGGCCAGTAAACGCTTCCAATACCGAGATGATTAATTTTTTCGCTCATTGCTCGAACATAATGTATATCATTATTGCTCTTTTTTACAGAATAATCTAGGCCAGTTTTCATTGGTGCGCCCCATTCTGTTACAATCGCACGGTCGGAATACTTACCGATCTCGACTGATAAGACATTTGACCAACCAGTTTCTGTTAGAGATTTTATATGAACATATCCTGCATAAAATGCGTAGCAGTGAACGGCAAGCATTGTGCCATCTAGACGTTTATCATTACCTAGTGGATTAATATATAAAGCTGCCAGACCAATTCCATCAAGAATGACATTTTTCCTTGAAACATGATATTTAGTTAACCAATTGTTGTAGAAATCACGTAAATCTTTCGAATTATAGCCATATGGCTCATTAATAGGTTCAAAATAGCAGTTTGGGTTATTTCCATATTTGTTGATAACAGTACTCCACATTTTATAAAAACGATCGAGCTCTTCTGGTTTCCCATTTTTTGGAGCCCAATAGCTGAAAATTACTTTTCCTTTTTCTAACGCAGCATCGATTGCTCCAGTGTATGTACTCCAATAATTTTCGACTGTTGCTTCATTAATGGGAAGTCTGACAGTGTTAGCTCCTGTTTGATCAAACATTTGTCCAATAACTTGTCGTCCAACAGCTTTAGCAGAGTCATACGTATCATTCTTCGTCAGACCACTTACATAAATTACACCATCAACAAAATTATCACGTTCATCTGCCCAGTTTACACCCCTTATACCAGCCGATAACGGTGAAGATGGATTATGAACGTTAACTTTAATATAATTTAAAAATGCAAAAGAAGAGGCAAATAGTAAAATAATGATCGCTATCAAACAAACTCCAATAAAAATTCCTTTTTTTACTATTTTCAAAGATTAACCCCCTAATAAAACCTTTTTTTAAATCCAACCTGTCTTACACAATCCTATTAATTTATATATGAAAGTTTTCGCTGAAAATATCTGAAAAAACCTTGAGTGAACAATTTAATTTTTAGAAGATTTTTTGTAAGAATACGGTTCAGCTTCCAATGTTCTATATTGTGTTTCGGCAAAAGATAACATCGACGGAATTTTAACTAAATCCATTAAGATTTCAAGTACAGTTAGTGTAAAATAAAAAGGAAGCTACACTTATAGTGCAAAACACAAAAACTTAATTTGCAAAAACCTAAAATCTCGAACTGTTACATAGAGATGCTGATAGGTCTATTAAAAAGACCGATAGTTTAAGTCGATTTTTTTATTTATTTTGGCGGATTATTGAAACATTTGATAAAATTACACTCAGAAAAGACTTTATATATCCAAAAAGGAGTAACATTTATGCATAATCAAAAAACAGCACTGTTAGTAATGGATTTACAAAATGGTATTGTTTCGCGTTTCGCTGACAAACAAGAAATTCTTAAACCGTTTCAACAAGCCATTCAAGCCGCTCGCCAAAATAATATTCAAGTTATTTTTGTACGAGTCGGTTTTAGTGAAGGATACCCTGAGGTTAGTAAAAATAATAAGATTTTCTCAGCAATTGCTAAAAATGGTGGAATGACATTTACTGATTTATCAACACAAATTCACGAATCTGTTGAACCAATACAAGGTGAACCAGTTATTACAAAATATCGAGTTAGTGCGTTCACTGGTAGTAATCTAGAAGTTATATTGCGTTCACAAGAAATTGATTCAATTGTTTTAAGTGGTATTTCGACAAGTGGCGTTGTACTATCGACTCTAAGAGAAGCGGCAGATAAGGACTATTCAATTACTGTGCTTTCCGATGCGTGTATTGATTCTGATCCTGAAGTTCATAGAGTACTCATTGAAAAAATATTCCCACGCCAAGCAGAAGTTCAAACTGTTGATCGTTGGATTGATCATTTAAAATAAATTGACAACTTCGTGCGTTACAAATTACATTAATTAAAATGTTACTGCAAATTAAGATGATCCTTATCAAATTTATTACGAAATGGTTAATTTTTTAAGAAAACACTTCAAGTTTTAACCCACTCGTGATAGAATGTTAACATTCTCAGATTTGGAGAGTGGTAGATTGAAAAAATTACAAAGCAATTCTAGAACAACGTCTAGAGCAAAAAAAAGAAAAACCAAATTATTTATTTTAAGTGGATCAATTGCAGTTGTCATTATTGTAATTGTATTTGTTTCAAATTCGATTTTATCGTCTGGAGATAAAAAGCCATCACCTCTAATAGACGATTATGCTTCAGCTGGAAAACAATCGGATAACAACATAAAGAACGATAAACAAGAAGCGGATACGAGTTCAGATGATAATTCTTCACAAGACCAAACTCAAACGGATGAGTCTAATGATAATACATCATCTACAGAAGATAGCTCGGAAACAATCGCACCAGAAACGCCTGAACAAACAGGTGTTACACCGGAAACTCCTGAGCAAACAGGAGGACAGCATGTTACAAGTTACGATTCAAGTTCACAAGATTGGCAGAACATGCTTCAAACAATCGCTACTGCTACTGGACTAGATCGAAGTAATATGACAGTATGGTTTCTAGGAAGCGACAAAAGCAATAAAGGTGGCTCTGTTGGGACTGTATCTTCAAAAGAAAAAGGCTCTCAAAAATATCGTGTGTATCTGCAATGGAACGGCTCAGGTTACATAGCAACAAAAGTTGAACCTGCATCGTAACAAAAGTTAATAGAAATTTCATATTTAATTATTAGACTGTCGAGAATCACTCGGCAGTTTTTTTATTTAGGAAATTGTACATTTTTAGTATGAACAACAAGAATTACTTTGTTATATTATCTCCATTAAGTAGACGGGCACAAAAGAGGGCTGTACCTTTACTTAAGGTGGATTTTCTATTCGAAAAAATGGCAAAACAGTTTAATAAGAAGGAGCCTTATATGTATTAATAGAATAGATAAAAAGTATTATTTAAGAGTTAGAAGTAGAAAGGGGAATTCTTTTGATATCTAAGGAAAAAAGTACAGAAAATATTTCTTTGCCACCAAAACATATTATTTCAGCTGCGACAATAGTAGTTAACGAACATAATGAAATTTTATTAATTAAGGGCCCACTTAGAGGTTGGGAAATGCCAGGTGGGCAAGTTGAAGAGGGAGAATCATTGAAAGCTGCTGCAATTAGGGAAACAAAAGAAGAAAGTGGAATTGATATTGAAGTTGTGAAATTTTGTGGTGTATTTCAAAATGTTAGTAGTTCAATTTGTAATACTTTGTTTTTAGCTAAACCAATCGGAGGAAAGTTAACAACTTCTTCAGAAAGTTTGGAAGTTGGATATTTTCCTATTGAGGAAGCTTTAGCGATGGTAACTTGGAAAAATTTCAAACAAAGAATTGAATATTGTTTGAATGAAAACAGCCATCCATTTTATATAGAGTTTTAATTTCCTTTTTTAGTTACATAAGTATTTCTAAAGGTTGTCTATTTAGATAGCCTTTTTTTAGTTCGAAAAATTAATAATTAAATATAACAGATCTATATTTAACTAAAATTGGAAGTCGACTATGTGTAAACATATATAATTTATAAAATTTATTATAATAGTTCCTTTTCTTTAAAAAATATCTACCAAAAGATTCATTTTTATTCGAATGGGAGGATGTCGCTTAACTTTAATGGAATTATGTTAGAGAATAATTAAAATAAGGAGGGACTATGAAGAAAATTTTAATGATATTATGTTTTATATTTGTATTATTTGGTTGTTCATTGAACACAAATACAGAAAGTAAGGATCCTAAAACAGTTGCAATAGTCGCAGTTTCTGATGTCAATACGATCATTTATAGCTCAGATAAAAACCGTGATCAAATTCGAGAAATTGTAAAAGGATTCGCCTCAAAAAAAGCTCAACCGGAACAAAACGAAACACCAAAAGCAGATTTAAATTTATGGTTTATCAATGAAAGCGGTAAAAAAGAAGAGTTTGCTATAAACTACAACCAAAATTTAGTATTAGGAAAAGGTGGAAAGGTTTATAAAATCAATTCAAAGACAACTGAACTATTACAAGAGCTATTTATGAATTAAAACAAAATTATCGAGAAACATGTTTATGAAGGACGTTTAATTTAGATGAAATTAAATCTTTTTACAGTAAATCTTTTGGAGGAAAAATGAATAATTTTAATTTAATAAATACATTAATTGTATTAGCTATTATAATTTTAATAATGTTTGTCTTAAAGTCTGTTTTAAAAGAAAAGCAACGCACTCAAAGATTATTTATTTATATAGCAGTTTTATTGATAACATATATAGGTTTTAATCTATTTAATACATTTTGTATTTCAGATTTATCAACTAAAGAAGCTAAGGAGTACGCTGTTAAACATAATTTACATTCACCAGAAATTGAACATATTAAAAATAAAACAGTCATTTTTTATGAAAATGACAAGGAATATGGATACTATGAATTATCAAAAATATTTGGGAAAATTCACAAGAGTGGTTCGTCTATTACCGCACTAAATTCGGATAACACAGTTACATCATTTAGTGAAACGGACGAACAACATAATTTTGCAGGAGTAGTTGTTGATAAACCATCTTTATTAAAGCAGGGGTATAAATTAGTTATTATAGATAATAAAGGCAAAAAAATTGTTAGAAATATTGAAGAAAATAAAAAAGTTTATTTCCTAAAGAAAGTGAAAGAAGTGGAAAAAGTTACTATTCAAGACAACAATAACAAAGTAATCTTTTAAGAGTGTGTACTTACATTAAAATTAAATGACTGCTTCGGCGGTCTTTTTTTGCATTAAAGGAATAAATAGTTTCGTATTATTTTATCATGAGTTTTTATAGAAATCTTGGAGAGGAATGGTTAATTAGTGAGATAGACGATAAGGTCTTGTTCGGAGTAGGTAAATATTGATTAAGGAGACGAATTTTATTGGTTAAGCTATGTGACATTTCAATAAATGAATTAAAAGTATATCTAGTTTTCTTTAAATCCATAGAATAAATTACATTGTTCTCATTCCCTTTGTTTTAAATTATATAGCGCGTAATTAAAAAAGTTAACCGTCCTTATTCATGCTTTAGATGATTTGGTTTAATCGGTTTAACCATCCAATGTTCATCAGTCTGCACATGATTTTCTCGAACAAATTTAGCCACTGAGTGTTTAAAATCTTTGTAATCAAATCCATCAGTTAATCGTATAACATATCCTTCTTGTTCTCCACCTAAAATAGACTTTTTTGAATAACAAGCTTTAATCGCTTCTTCATTAAATTCACCTTTATATAAGACCGGTGCAGTCTTTAGTCCTAATAGTTCGGTCCAGGTGACAGTATCATCCCACGAAAGACACTTATTATGTTCATCCCAAATCGAGAAGACATAAAAATAACTTTCTAGTTCATTGTAATGGATTGAATGCATTGCAAAAATGTTTTCTCCGCAAACTCGCCAATGTTCGGGGATTTGATAACCAATCGTTGCTTGTAGCATTTTTACCCAATGCCTAGATGGATGATCCAAACTATCAATTGACCTTGCGTGAATTGCATCTTTATAAATCGAGCAATTTTCACCATCAATTTTTTCTGTTACAACAACTTCTTTACCAATGAAATGTTCAATATTTTTAAGTGTTTTATCATCCGTTGTTTTGGATTCGGACCAAGGTAAATGAAATGTCTTTGGATATTTTATCTTCATCATTTATCACCTCACTTCGCAAATGTATCTGCTTCACGAAAGAAATAAAGTTTTGCGAGTAAATCATCACCTAATAAATGATAAATTTCAGTTGCTCCTTCATTTCCACCGTAGTTAATTAACATGTGCATTTCAATAATCCCTACAACAGCTTGAATGAACTCTTCTTCAAAACCAAGTTCGCTAAGAAAATGGAAAGCAATTTGTGAAGATACTTTTTCGTGCCCAAAGTATGAAAAATATCCTCTAGTAACTTTAAATGTTTTACAAAATAACTTCCCTACATCATGGAACAGAGCTGCCATTTGGAGAATTAGTTTATCCTTCTCTACATACATTTCATTAATGTACTCGATTACTCCATATGTGTGTTGACATAATGGCATAGAATGATACGGGTTTTCTTGATCGAAGCCTTTCATTTTACGAAAAAATGGAACAGACTTGAGTTCATCAAATAGTTTTTCATAAGACACTTCACTAACCAATAATTCGGTTATCTTTTCTTTCGTAATTTCATAAGAAGATGATTCATGTATGATGTGAATCATATCCCATCCTTCATTTTTTAAAGGAAAATCAAAATTCTTCCTCATCTTAACGATTATGCGCTCTTCTACTACTCTCTTTCTCTTTCTATTTCGTTCGACACATAATTCATACGGTACATCCATGTAATAACATTCTTTCTGAAAACTTGCGAATTTTGATAATGCTTTCATCCGTCTTTCACGTTCAATATTTGTAGCATCGATGAGTACACTTTTCCCATCAGCTAGATAACGATTAGCACGTTTGTATAATTCCATATACAAAAGATTCGTTTTCTTTTGCTTATTCACATTAAAGAAAAGTGTTTGGCGCAGCTCATCCGTGGAAAGAATGACAGCATTTTCCTTTTTTGCAATTTGTTTTGCCTTTTCGCTCTTACCACTACCGGGTAAGCCAATCATATAAATCACTTTTTGCATAAAACTTCCTCCTTACAAATAGGCGGATAAGTAAGGAACGACAACTTGATGGAGCAGAGGTTGGGAATTGAACCCATAGTATCATATGAACAATACAATAATAATCCTCCGCATATTAAAATAAGGAAAAATAAACCACTTATAAAGTATTTTATCATATACTGGAGAAATATTATTGAAAATAATCCCTTCGGAAAAATGATTTTACAATAGGGACATAAATACTTAATAATTTATGCTAGTTTTGGTTTTTACTAGAAAATAATGTTATATAATAAGTTTAAAAATAATAGCGAAAGGGGATTATCATGATGATTTCATTCATTTTAGTTGTTTTAACATTATTTTTAATACCAGGTCCAGCTGTTTTGTTGACATTATCACAAACGATGAAAGGCGGGAAATGGAATGGCATTTTAACAGGGTTAGGTATTGCTGTTGGTGATTTAATACATACTTGTGCATCAGTCTTTGGACTTTCTGCAATATTAATGACATCTGCCTTTGCTTTTGAGGTAGTTAAATATTTAGGAGCGGCCTATTTATTTTATTTGGGGATCACGGCATTAATTAGAAAAACTAAAAAAAGTGAGAAAACTAAAGTTCAAAAAGAAGTAAATACCAAACTATCTTTTCGACAAGCTGTGCTTATAGAAGTTTTAAATCCTAAAACTGCATTGTTTTTCTTAGCTCTATTACCTCAATTTGTACAACATAATGGTCATTCAGTATTTATTCAACTATTAACCCTTGGGATAACATTTGTGATACTAAGTATTTTATACACAACTTCACTAGTGCTTTTATCAAGTTTAATTGGGAATAAATTTTTTAATAAAAATAGCAATAGCTCAAAATGGATGGGAAAAACCATTGGTCTAGTCTATATTGGGTTAGGAGTTAGAGTAGCACTTCAAACTCAAGAATAAATTGAGCGGGAACAAAATTAGGAGGCCGGGGTGGCTTCCTTTTTTTTATGATAATAGAATAATTTTATTTGAATGAGGTGGAAACATGGATTCTGATCATCCAAAAATCAATAACTCTAGAATTGAAATACAAGAATATAATGAGCAATGGCCAAAAAAATTTTCAGCTTTGAAGCAAGTCTTAAATAATAGCCTAAAACCACTAATTATTGAAATTGAACATGTTGGTAGTACGTCAGTTAAGGGGCTTGCAGCGAAACCGATATTGGATATAGATGTTGTCATAGCAGACTATAGTAATTTCTCTGAAGTGATAAAAAAACTTGAAGGAATAGGCTATATACACCAAGAAAATTGGAGCTATAAAGGTAGAGAAGCCTTCGGTAGAATAAACTGTTCTGTACCTTGGGATGGGAAAAATACGAATTGGATGGAACATCATCTATATGTTTGTCATAAAGACAGCGAGGAATTAAAAAAACATATTTCATTTCGAAATTACCTTAGATGTAACGCAGGGGCTATTATTGAGTATGAACAGTTAAAGAAATAGCTAGCAAATAATACAAAAGACCGATCAGAATATTCAGTAGGTAAAAGTAATTTTATCAATAAAATTTTAACTAAATACAACGAATCATCAAAGTCACACGAGAAATAAATAAAAAAAAGGAGCTGAATAAAACAGCTCTTCCTCAAAATTGATAGTACGATCTATTAAAAATAAATCTCATTCAAAATACAAATGATAATGATTTTTACAGCCTGGATTAAAATCAGCATGACATTTAGGACATTTGTAGTTACAATCTTGATACTCTTGAATTGTTAATTCCTCATGGCAATCACCACAAAAGATTGCTTTTGTTTCCCATTCGTTTTTATGCCAGACTGTATGTTGATGGTTTACATTTTCCTCATGGCAAAAATAACATCCGTAATATGTGTCACAACATTTGAATTTGATGGCAATAATATCTTTTTCAGTGTGGTAATGTTTGCATCGTGTATGATTGTCAATTGAACCAATTACTTTCATTTACTTTACCTCTCAATTTTAAAATCTAGTATGTATGATCAAATTAATTTACTACTTCGAATAAAACAGCGATTCCGATTCCACCGCCACTTCCAATGGCTGCCAATACATAGTTAGTTTCTAAATTCTTTCTACGTTGTACTTCATAGAAAAGTCTAGTGATCATGATACTGCCCGAAGCTCCGTAAGGGTGTCCGATTGATAAGGCACCGCCACAAACATTTAACTTGTCAAATGGTATGGATAGTTCATTAGAGCAAGCAATAATTTTTGAAGCAAAAGCTTCATTTATTTCAATTAAATCAATATCTGCAATTGTTAAATTATTTCTATTTAATAACTCTTGAATAGCTGGAATAGGGGCAGAACCAGGATAATTAGGATGAATTCCAGCGACTTCACTATCTTTAAAGCGTAAAATAGGTTTTAATCCACAGTTAATTGCTTCATTTTCTTCCATTATTAAAACTGTTGCCGCACCATCATGTATTCCGCAACTGTTAGCAGCTGTAACGGTACCGTTCTTTTTAAACACAGGTTTTGCTCTATGAAGTAACTTTTTCATTTTTCTTTCTTTGAAAAATACTTCATCATGGGTGTGTTCACCAATTGGAAGAATCTCGTCCGTATATAATCCGGTTTTGTAAGATTCCCAGCTTCGTGTATAACTTAATAGTGCATATTGATCTTGAGTTTCCTTTGAAATACAGAATTTTTCAGCTACATTTTCCGCTGCTAAACCCATATCGGGATCGCCAATTTTATCTGGAGCAAATCTTGCCTTGGAAGGGAAAGGGGAGGTGGTAGTGCTTTCAACACCTCCAGCAATATAGCATTTTCCAGCTCCACCTTGAATTAAGTAACAAGCCATCCGAATTGCTTCTAACCCGGCACTACATTGACGATCAATTGTCATACCTGGAACAGAAAGAGGGAGATCAGCTTCTAATGCAGAAACTCTAGCGACATTTCCACCTGGACCGACTACATTGCCTAAAATAATGTCATTAATCTTCTCTTCCAATCCTTTTGCCAAATGCTTAAGTAATGGAGCGGCAAGCTCGTGAGGTTGATATTCCTGTAATATACCACCAATTTTTCCTATAGGTGTCCGCTTTGCATTGACGATTACTGCTCTATTAATTTTTAGTCACCTGCATTTCTATTTGTTTAATTAATTCAGCACGTGCAATTTTCCCGCTAGTTGTATAAGGCATTTCATCTTTAAAAAACCATTTTCGTGGGATTTTATAAGAAGATAAATAGGTCTTACAAAACTTTTTCAACTCAAAAGAATTACATTTCCCTTTAATGACAGCAGCCACAATTTGACCCCAGTATGGATCTGAAAGTCCAATAACGGCAATTTCTTCAACATCAGGATGAAGAGAAATGACTTTTTCAATCTCTTCTGGAAAAATATTAATACCACCGTATAGAATCATATTTTTTTCTCGTCCGTTAATTGTTAAAAAACCATCTTCATCAATAAAGCCCATATCATGGACAGTAGCCCAACCATCTTCGTCCTGAATTGAATGAACTATATTTTCATTTTCTTCAAAATACCCATTGATTAAATATTTACTTCTCACATATATTTTTCCGGTTTCATTTGTTTTTGCGAGCTCTTGATTTGGTCGACGTATTTCTATTTCTACACCATAGCAAGGTTTACCAACCGTTTTTGCTTTCAAAACTCCATCAAGATCAGATAAAACAGTTATGAAGCTTAATTCACTAGCGCCAAAAAATTCAAATATCGACATCTCAGGAAACAATTGACAGAACTCTATTTTAGATTTTTCAGTCCATTTTGCACCTGATGAAAGAATTTTCATTGCTTTATTAACTTGAATTCCTTCTCTAACTAATGCTTCAATCATTGTCGGAACAACGTATATAGTGGAAATAGGTAAATCATTCATCATTGAGAGTATATTATTTGCTGAAAAATTTTCTAATAGTAAAACTGTGCCACCCAAATATAAACTACTAACAGCACCATAAAGAAAGTGTGAATGTATTAATGCTCCAGGTATAAGCGTTACATCAGATTCATCAAGTCCAAAGTCAAAGCGATTACAATCAAAACTAGCAACCCATGAATCTTGTGAGCGCATAAACGCTTTTGGACTCCCAGTCGTTCCAGAAGTAAATCCCACATAGAAAGGTAAATCCTCTTCTAGCTCAATAGAAGAAAAAGTATTAAAATTTGCGATTTCTTGTAAGCAATCATCCAATACCTTCATATTAGGAATGATTGAATGAAATTTAGCATAAATCTCTTTAGTTGTAACAATGATTGAAGGTTTAGAAAGCTTTACTCTTTTTTCTAAATCTGCTAAATTCCATTTCATATCAAAAGGAACAGCAATCCATCCTGCTTTACAAGCACCTGCAAACATTTGTAAGAAGGGAATCCCATTTGGTAAAAGGATTCCAATCGTTTTCGTATTTAATTGACCATGTAGCCAATTAGCAGTTTGGTTGATTAATTGATTCCATTCTTTATAACTGATTTGTTGATTACTAGTATGTATCGCAATTTTCTCAGGAGATAATGTAGCGAATTTCTTATAGGTTTCTGTAATATTTGCCATTATTAATTCACCTCTATAAAAAAGAGACACAGAAGTGTGTCCCGAATAATTTAAATATTTTTTGATGATTGGTTTGAATAATTTGTTGTCAATGAACGTGAAAATACTGGGTGTTGTCTTAGTTTGAATACTAAAATTGAAGCAAGGATCGCTTTTAAAACATCTCCAGGTATGTAAACTAAACTTAGTTTAACAGCAGTAGCTACAGGAATACCCATAATGACAGCTTGTATCGGAATACCGATTAAATAGATTAATAGAATTCCAACCGTTAAATTAATTAATAGAACATGTTTTAATTTTAAAGTTTTAAAACGAGATAATAAATAACCAAGAACAAAAGCTGTAATTGGCCATGAAATCAAATAGCCAACACTTGGTCCTGCAAATACACTTAATCCACCGCGACCACCTGATAAAAGTGGCATACCAACGGCTACAAGTAATAAAAATACTGTTTGGCTAAGTGCACCTAATCTTGCTCCTAACACTCCACCAGTAAGTATAACACCTAATGTTTGTAAAGTAATAGGAACTGGTGTAAAGGATAACATAATTGGAGGCACTTGTCCAAGGACTCCCATAACTGCTGCAAACATTGCTACAAATGTAATTTCTTTAATCTTCATTGTTAGTTCTCCTATTATTAATTTTCTGATAACAACTATCATATTAATGAAACTTGAATTATATGTCAACCTATTTTATTTTTAAGTTAACATATAATATCTTGAAATAGGAAACTAGTACATAGCTAGATAATGCCAATAATAGAAATGATAAAATTTAAATATCTTAGGAACCTAGATTAGATTAATCAACTCTATATTTAAACAGGGAGGACATTCATGAAGAAAATCGTCATCATTGGTTCAGGCGGAGAGGGAAAATCTACTTTTGCTAGACAATTAGGAAAAAAATTAAACATAAACGTTTTTCACTTAGACTCTTTATTATGGAAGCCAAATTGGGAAATAGTACCGAAAGTAGAGCAGATTAAAATACAAAGTGAACTAGTTAAAAAAGAAGAATGGATCATAGACGGTAATTATGGAGGTACGATGGACTTAAGAATAAATGCAGCTGATACAATTATTTTTCTAGATATCCCAAGATTAGTTTGCATTTATCGGGCATTGAAAAGATTCATTCAATATAAAAACATAACAAGACCGGATATGAGAGAAGGTTGCGAAGAGAAATTTGATTTACAATTTTTCAAATGGATCTGGTCTTATCCGAAGACAAAGAAACCATTAATATTGAATAGACTTCAACGAGTATCAGATGGTAAAGATGTAGTTATACTAAAATCTTCAAAAGAGGTTAAGCGATTTTTAGAAGAAAGTTGATAGTTAACGCGCGTATTCTACTTCCATTAAAAAGAAAATTTAAGTAATTAATGTGAGGATGATTAAATGCCGAAAATATCTAAGTTGAGTATCGAAAAACAAACACGGGAAGGCTTTCCTGGTAAAATAGTTTTTGCTAATTTTTTAATTGATGGGATTCCATTAAATAATTTTAATCAAATTAAAGATGAGGATTATGTTTCTTGCTTAGGATGGGGTCCAAAAGTTTTTCAGCAAAAACAAATGGATAGATTATTATTAAAAGTAAAATCAGATTTTGATGATCGAAATTCAATTTATATTTGTCCTTGTTCTGACTTGGGATGCGGTGCAATTTCGTTAAAGATTAAACGGAGTTCAAAAGATGAGAATATTATTATTTGGTATAAATTCGGATATGAAAATAATCTAGAAAATCAGAGTAATAAATTAGTAAATTATTACGGAATCGGCCCTTTTTATTTTGATTGGGAGGAGTATAAAGAAACAATTGAAAGTTCATTACTTTTTGGTGAGCCAGAATATTGGCATTGAAAAATTAAATTTTAAAATGCATGCATTAACTAATTGTCATGAGCTACTTTTGTGGCTCATTTTTTATTGTAGTAAGGATTTCCATTATTATTTAACCAACTTATCACAATAGAAATTTTTACAAATTTTCGACAATTGATTCAATAATATTCCAATCTTGTAATAAAATGCTAAAATTAAATTGTTATATTAATATAAACAAATTAAAACTTTTTAAATGGGAATTTAAGTACATTTAAAAATAATGCTTCTTTTCCGCGTTAGCTCACAATTTAAAAATAATAGGGATTTAAATCCCTTTTCTCCTCTTTTTAACAATTCTTTAAAAGATCATCCGCTGTTTCATGTTATGACTGTATAGTTGTAAAAGAAAAAATACAAAAAAAGACTGTATGTTGTATAATGATAATCAGTATTGGAATAAATTACCAAATTAATTTAAGGAAGAGAGGAGCTCTAAAGTGGAAAAGATGATAGATTTCAGAGGATGGATATTATATGGATCCATTATTATACTCTTAATGATATTAATTGTCTTAAAAATAAAATTTAAAAAAGATATTGTTTATTTATTCTTTTTTTCAATTATGTTTATCTATTTATGCTTTGTTTTAAAATATACTCAATTTCCAATCTATATTTCTCAAACTTATAGGGATATGTTTGGGCTACATACAGGGAGAAATCTGAATTTAGTTCCTCTAATAAACCTTACAAAAGAGGAGTTTGAGACTTCTTCACTTAATGTTTTGATGACAATACCATTTGGTTTTGGTCTTCCATTTATTACAAAAAGTACATTTAAAAAAATAGCCATATCAGGACTGTTAATTGGAGTCATAATTGAGTCATTACAAGGAATCATTGCACTGCTGAATGGTTTCACATTTAGAATTGTGGATATTAATGATGTCATTTTTAATTGTACAGGAACGTTAGTTGGATATATTATTTTTAAAATGTTTTCTTATGTATATAAGTTATTGATAAACAAAGCTAATTTAAAATTAAACCAGTTATTAAAACATATATATGATGCATAAGAAATAAATAATTTGATGAACGCCTAAAATGTTTATTCTAACATTTTAAGGCGTTTTTATTTTAAATCCAAAAATCTATCTTTTTACATATATAAGGTCCTCTTTATTCATAATGTCATTGAACTTTTTATTATGATTTAATCTTTTTAAGAGGCATTTTATATATGCATAGTTAACAAAAGAAATAATTTCAAAATAAAATAGTCGATTTGTATTGCACTTTTCATTTTATGAACTATATTTAGATAATGCATATGATTTTTTTTCCAGAGAATTCTATACATAGATCGAAATAATAAAAAAAGAGGTTAAGAAATGAATAAAACAAGTTTTGAGGATTATCATGTAAGCGAGGAAATTAAAAGAGCACTTGCTGTTTTAAAATACAAAACGCCAACTGAAGTACAGAGTAAGGTTATTCCGTTAGCATTGGAAAAACAAGATCTTATCGTAAAATCTCAAACAGGTAGCGGAAAAACAGCTGCTTTTAGTATTCCTGTTTGTGAAATGTTAGAGTGGGAGGAAAAGAGACCACAGGCCTTAATTCTTACTCCAACAAGGGAGCTTGCGGCACAAGTACGTGAAGATATTACGAATATTGGGAGATTTAAACGTATTAAAGCTGTAGCAGTTTATGGTAAAGAGCCTTTTACGAAACAAAAAGTTGAATTGGAGCAAAAAACCCATGTAGTAGTTGGTACACCTGGACGGGTCCTGGATCATCTTGATCGAGAAACACTTGTAACAGATCAAATAAAGTATCTGATCATTGATGAAGCAGATGAGATGCTTAATAGAGGTTTTATCGATGAAGTCGAAGCAATCATTAGCCAACTACCACAAAATCGTGTAACGATGGTTTTTTCAGCTACATTACCAAAAGATGTTGAAAATCTCTGCCATACATATATGAAAGATCCGATTCAAATTGAGATTGAATCAACTGGAGTAACGGCAGATGCAATTGATCATTATTTAATCGAAGTAAAAGAAGCTGAAAAAATGTCACTTCTTAAAGACGTTACAGTTGTAGAAAATCCAGACAGTTGCCTTATTTTCTGCAGAACTAAAGAAAATGTAGATGCTGTTTTTAGTGAATTAGAACAAGCTAACTATTCATGTGAAAGACTCCATGGAGGACTGGAACAAGAAGACCGTTTTGCTGTTATGGAAGGTTTTAAAACGGGGAATTTCCGCTATCTTGTAGCAACTGATGTAGCTGCTAGAGGTATTGATATTGATAACGTTACATTAGTTATAAACTATGATGTTCCTATGGAAAAAGAGAGCTATGTACACAGAACTGGAAGAACTGGTCGTGCAGGTAATAAAGGAAAAGCAATTACATTTTCAACACCTTTCGAAGGGAAATTCGTTAAAGGAATTGAAAACTATATCGGCTTTGAAATACCTACTACAGAAGCTCCAACTCAACAGGAAGTACTTAGTGGAAAAGCTAAATTTGAAGAAAAGCTTAACAGCCGACGAGTTGTAAGAAATAATAAAACAGCCCGTATCAATCAAGATATTTTGAAACTCCACTTCAGTGGCGGGAAAAAGAAGAAAATTCGTGCTGTTGATTTTGTTGGAACAATCGCAAAAATCCCTGGAGTCACAGTTGAAGATATTGGCATTATCACAATCATGGATAATATGTCATATGTTGATATTCTAAATGGTAAGGGCTCATTAGTTTTACAAGCGATGGAGAATGCGACTGTCAAAGGGAAAAAATTAAAAGTAAGTAAAGCAATTAAATAGACTGTATGAAATAATATGCCTTACGAGAATAAAAGAATATTTTCGTAAGGCTATTTACTATTTTTAAAAGATTTGGATACCATGTTAAAATTAGGAGATAAACTACTTAGAATAGGCGGATACATGAATGGAACTACCAATTTTCAAATATAATCCTAATCCACTTAAGTTAGGAGTAATAATAGAAGAAGAAACAATTTGTCCTGTTTGCAAAAAGAAACAGAATTTTGTTTATGAAGGACCATTTTTCTCAGAAGAAGAAGTTGAAGGAATCTGTCCGTGGTGTATAGCAGATGGTTCAGCAGCAGAAAAATACGATGGAGAATTTCAAGATATCGAATCATGTGATGAAGTTGATGATGAAGAAAATATAGATGAGTTGATTTATCGAAACCCTGGCTACATAGGGTGGCAACAAGAATATTGGCTAAGTCATTGTGGAGATTTCTGTTCAATTATTGATTATGTTGGTTGGGAAGAAATTAAGCATTTAGAAAATGAATTAGAGCATGATATAAACCGTCTCAGTAAGAAACACGGTTTATCTATTCTAGAATTTAAAAACACTCTAGAAATTGATGGTGATTTACAAGGCTATTTATTTCAGTGTACTAGTTGTAAAAAACACCGTCTCCATGCTGATCTGGCATAAACAAACGATACTACTTAGAGGAAATTATCATATGTCATGAAATTGTTCTCCATATTTAATACCATATAAATTTTCACCTTTTTGAAATTTTGGAGATGAAAAAAAGGAGGCAATACAATGAGTAAAAAAGAACTTTTGCAAAACGGAGTCAATCAAGTTTTTTATGATGAAGAATGGTACCCACCAATATCAGATGCTTTAAAAAACCTTACCGCTGCACAAGCATGTTGGCAAGCAGAAGGAATGGCAAGTAATACGATTTGGGAAAATGTACATCATTTACTATTCTTTAAAGAGCGTTTACTTTCACGCGTACATAAAGAAAACTCATATGTTGCACCGCTAAATAATGATGATACATTTGTTCAAGGTGGACCGAATGATGAAGACGCTTGGCAACAAACGGTGAAGCGAACACTGCAAGTTCATGATGCTTTGCAATCTTCTTTATCTTCCATACAAGAAGAAGAACTAGATCAACTAAGCCCTTCTCTACCAATTTGGCAACAATATCTAAATATCCTTTTGCACGATGCATATCACACAGGTCAAATAATCCAACTTCGTAAACTCCAAGGCTCATGGCCATCTAACCGTCCCAATTTATAAATGAAAATTAATAGAGAGGCTGCTTCGGCAGTCTTTTTTCGTGCTAATAGAAAGGTTTTTTTATTTAAAAAAGGTGATTTTGCTTTAAAATAGAATTTCATCAAGTAGAGTTTTTTCATCGTAATCAAAAGAAAACTAACACTGAGGTGATTTTGGTGGAATCAATTTTTAAAGAAATCGTACAAATTATGCATCATGATTATTCTGGTTTTAAAGACAAAGAAGGCTGGGATCAACCTGATTATTTTCTTCATAAAATAAGAGATTTAAAAATACATAATCAGCTTACAAATGAATTATTTACTGAAATTGTGAAAGATTATTTATTGGATTTCAAAGATCAGCATATTTATTTTGAGCAATTAAATAAAGAAAATAATGCTTTAAAAGAACGAGGATTTCGAGTACGCCGATATGAAGATAAATTATATATAACTGAGGTTAGTTCTGAAAATAAATTAACACGAGGAATGTATTTCAAATCTTTAGAAGGATTTACAATCACTGAATTAGCAAAACAGCATAGAAGATTGTTATTTGAATCAGTCACTGAACGTGAAAACTGGACTCCGATTCTTGCAATGTATGATTTTGGAGAAGTAGTAGATTTACAGGGGAATGAAAGCTTATTTTCATTCAACTTTTATGAAAACTCAACTTATAGCTCCGTTTATGCAGTTAAGTCATTAACAGAGAATATTTTACTAATGACAATGACAGACTTTATGGATCCCCAAGAGATTATTAAGCTGATGAACAAAAATCATCAATTACTTGAATCAACTGAACAGTGGATTATCGATGTTCGTAAAAATAATGGTGGGAGTGATGCAAGTTTTTACCCATTGCTTCCATACATACTGCCAGTAGAAGGTATTAATCTAGCGGATTCTGAAGAAAAGATGCTTTTCAATTGTACTCATGCAAACACAAAGCGTCAGCTTGCTGAACTTGATCAAGATATTGAAAGTGCTCAAGATGAACAAACATTAAAATTTCTAAACATCTTTAGAAATGAATGGGAAAGAAATAGCGGAAAAGGATTTGTAGAATTTAATTTTGGGGAGTTATTTGCATCTACGGTTATCAACGGAAAAATAAAACCTAATAAAATCGTTGTTTTAACTGATTGTATGTGTGGAAGTTCAGGAGACTCCTTCGTAGAAATTTGTAAGAATTCTAGTAAGGTAACGGTGATCGGGAGACCTACAAAAGGATTAAATGATTATACAAACTTAGCAACTATGAAATGGAATAATGAATTTGAGCTAATGTATCCAACCTCGCGTCTTTCACGTATTGATAAAGGGCAAGGGATGTCTGGAGAAGGGATTGAACCACATGTATATATTCCTTGGAGCCCAAATCATTTAGAAGAAGATATTGATTTACATTACGCGATGTCAATTTTGGCTTCATTAAGTGTATAAAACTGTAATCATGTTTCATCTAACTAAGTGCAGTCAATAATAGTTAAACAAAGACGACATATTGGTTTAGCACATGGATATTCGAAATATTGTTGCAATCGAAAAGACAGCAGGCTAATAATAGTCCGCTGTCTTTTTCATTCAATATTTTTTTGAGTTCTTATTGTTTAATAACCTGTAATATTCACTTTCTGCCCAATTCTTTCAATTACATCTTCTAACTCATCTGGTTTCAAAAATTCAATCGGAGAAAATCCCTTCTCAAATTGTAACGTATCTGCTTCTAAAATAACGACGTACCGACCATTAACTTTTGCAATATGTAGATTTTCACCAAAATCAGCTAGCATTCCTTTTACAGAAAAGTGATCTGCTTTAAAGGACAATTCAATCTCGGGTGTATGTTCTACAATTTGTGCCGCTGCTTCAATTACTTCATCTGGGGTAAAATGCTCTTGAATTTCACGTTTAGGACTTGCTGCCCAGACTTCCATTGCTGCTTCGAATTGTTGTCTTTCCACGCTTTCTTCTTCAAATACATCTTCAATTTTATCGTAAACCATTTCCATAACTTGTGATTTCACGATTTCTGGCATCGATTCAGAATACGAAACGAATTTTAAGAAGTCCTCAAAATACCTTGCATGAGAAGCTTGATGTATTTTCAATTCTCTCTCTGAAATCATCCCCAATTCTTCCATATAAGGATATTGAATTGATTTCATGTTTTTAGTTGTAATAGCCATTTCTACTGTTTTAATGAGTGTAGATTCATCTGAAATGGATGCAACTTTTGGCTCAAAATCACATTTTAGTACAAATAAGAACGGATCATCAAAATATTTTCGTAGTTTCGCTTGAATGACTAAAAATGCCCCACCACGAACTGCACTCGTTTCAATGTAATTAATTACTAATGTTTCATTTTCTGCCTTAAATTCATCAATAGATTTAGCACCACGTATACGCTGGAATAAATTATAATTTGGATTTGAGTCTAAAGCGTAGCCTTCTTCAACAATAAAGTGACCTAGCTTTGTAGGTACAGAATCAGATTTTGGATGTTTTTCAACTTTTCGATTAACAATTCGCTCAAGTTCACCTTCTAAAAAGCCTTTCAATGCACTCTCTTCAAACGTTGATTCGTCTATTGTTTGAAAATGTTTATATCGTTTATCTGTTTGTTCACCTTTACCCTCAACCGTTACAACGTAAAACGATAAATATGTAATTTCAAAATCCAATCCAATCACCTTTTTCTATTTTCTGTACTTAAGTATATGGATGAGACCAATTAGAGTCAATGATATTGAAAGGAAGTTTTTGTAAAAAAAAATTTGAAATTATTATAAGATAGAATATTTTCAAGTGATAAGACAAATTACTTACACACTATGATAAAATAAGGATATAATTTAATGTGGAGCCAAATAAAATAATAAGTACTTGGATGTGTGAATTTCACATCTTTTTTTTTCGTTTTACTTACAATTTTAGGCGGTCAATCTTATGGAGGGGGGATGAGAGAACCTTGAGAATAGATAGAATAGCTACTATCTCGTTAATTATCGTAACATTACTTTGGGGCACAACTTTTGTAGTAGTCCAAAATGCGATTGCATACGTAGAACCGTTTGCATTTAACGCATTTCGATTTATCCTCGCAACTTTAGTCCTTTTACCATTTTTAGTTAAAAGAAAACAAAAAACTAAAATAACGATCAAACAAGTCGTTAGAACTAGTGGTATTGGATTCATTCTGTTTTTAGGCTATTTACTACAAACATTTGGATTGAAGTACACAACAACATCAAAATCAGGTTTTATTACAGGGCTTTGTGTTGTATTAGTACCAGTTCTCTTATATTTAGTTTATAAGGAGCGGTCAACCTGGTCTACAGTGATCGGATGCTTAATTGCATTACTAGGATTAAGCTTTTTAACATTAGGTGATTCATTTTCAATCAATATTGGAGATGTACTAACGCTTATTGGTGCTTTTGCATTTGCATTTCATATTATTTTATCAGGAAAATATACTAAGCAAATGGACCCACTTACCTTTACAACGATTCAACTAGGAACTGTCGGCATTAGCAGTACAATTTTCTCTCTAATCTTTGAAAATACTTCTGTTTCATTTTCAAAGGAGCTTTGGATCAATCCGACATTCATTTTTGCTGTTATTGTTACAGCAGTATTCTGTACGAGTATCGCATTTTGGGTTCAAATGTTTGCTCAACAACATATTTCTTCAACGAAAGCAGCATTAATTTTTATATTTGAACCTGTTTTTGCAGCATTTACAGCCGTACTTTTTGCGAATGAAACATTATCAATTCAAACACTTATCGGTGGGACTTTTATTGTAGGCGGTATGCTATTATCAGAAGTTCCTTTACCTAAAAGACGAACAAAAGAAGTAAAAAATGAAGCAATATAGTAAGAAATGTATGAAATTTTAAAAAATGGTTAGAATACACATTGACATAAACAATTTGTTCACGTATTATAACTTTAAATTAATAAATGACTTAGAAAAGGAAAAGTAAGTTTATAAGCTTTTTAGAGAGGGAATGGTTGGTGCAAATTCCTAAGTGAGTAAACTGAAACCAGCCTTGGAGTCTCTGTACCGAACTAATAGTAGGCTACAGCGGTTTTCCCGTTAAAGATGTTAAGAGATTATGTAGAGTTTTTACATAATAAGTAGGGTGGTAACGCCATGAATGGTCCCTTTTGATCATTCATGGCGTTTTTTGTTTATCATCCGCTTATTTTCGTATAGATCTATATAGTAATTAGGGTGGTAACGCCGAGAATGGTCCCTTTTGATATTCTTGGCGTTTTTTTGTTTTCTAAAAATTGATGAGGAGTAAAAAAAAATGAGTACAAAAAAATTTGTTGAAGCGATTACAGATATGGATGTTGATTTTGCACAATGGTATACAGATATTGTAAAAAAAGCAGAATTAGTTGATTACTCAAGTGTTAAAGGATGCATGATTTTAAGACCTTATGGTTATGCATTATGGGAAAATATTCAAAAAGAATTAGATTATCAATTTAAACAAACAGATCATGAAAATGTATATATGCCAATGTTTATCCCTAAGTCATTATTACAAAAAGAAGCTGACCACGTAGAAGGATTTGCTCCAGAAGTCGCTTGGGTAACACATGGTGGCCATGATGAATTAGCTGAACCTTTAGCAGTTCGTCCAACTTCAGAAACACTATTTTGTGAGCATTTTTCAAAAATAGTTGAAAGCTACAATGACTTACCAAAACTATATAACCAATGGTGTTCAGTAGTACGTTGGGAAAAAACAACTAGACCATTTTTAAGAACAACTGAATTCTTATGGCAAGAAGGTCACACAGCACACGCAACTGCTGAAGAAGCACAAGCAGAAACAATTCAAATGCTAAATGTTTACGCTAATTTCTTAGAAAACTTCTTAGCAATCCCTGTTATTAAAGGTCAAAAAACAGAAAAAGAAAAATTTGCAGGTGCAAAAGCTACTTACACAATCGAAAGTTTAATGCATGATGGTAAAGCATTACAAAGTGGTACTTCACATAACTTTGGAGATGGCTTTGCAAAAGCATTTGATATTCAATACACTGATAAAAACTCAAAAAGACAATATGTACACCAAACTTCTTGGGGAATGACAACAAGAGTAATCGGAGCATTAATTATGGTACATGGAGATAACAGCGGATTAGTTTTACCTCCAAAAGTAGCACCAACTCAAGTAATGGTTATTCCAATTGCTCAGCATAAAGAAGGTGTAATCGAAAAGGCTACTGAACTAAAAAATCGTATTTCAAAAGTTGCTCGCGTGAAAATCGATACTTCTGATAAAATGCCAGGTTGGAAGTTTAACGAATATGAAATGAAAGGTATTCCAGTTCGTGTAGAAATCGGTCCAAAGGATATCGAAAAGAATCAAGCCGTTTTAGTTAGACGTGATACAAGAGAAAAAACGATTGTTTCTTTAGAAGAATTAGAAGAAAACATTACAAAATTACTTGAAGAGATCCAATCAGCTCTATATGAAAAAGCATTAAACAATCGTACAGAAAAAACATATGAAGCTACTTCAATGGAAGAGCTAAAACAAATCAGTGAAGAAAAACAAGGGTTTTATAAAGCAATGTGGTGTCAAGATTTAGCTTGTGAAGAACAAATTAAAGAAGAAGTTGGATTAACATCAAGATGTATTCCATTTGAACAAGAACAAATTGCTGATACATGTGTCTGCTGTGGAAAGAAAACAGATGTAATGGTTTATTGGGGTAAAGCATACTAATTTAAATTACTATATAAAACAAGGAGATGAATGAACAATGGAAAGTTTAAATTCTTTAAAAGATCATCTACGTATTTTGGAAGAAAATTTACTTAAACCTGAAATTCGTACATCTCACATTGAACTTAAAAAACTACTAGCCGATGAGTTTTTCGAATTCGGAAGTTCGGGAAAAGTTTTATATAAAGATGATCAATTAGAGAATGGCATTGGAATCGTTAAAATGAAGATGAGCGATTTTGAAATTCATCCATTATCAGACGAAATTACATTAGTTACTTACCGAATATTTAATGAACTAAAAAAACAGTATTCCTTACGTAGTTCCATTTGGAAATTTAAAGATGGTAGTTGGAAAATGTATTTCCATCAAGGTACACCAACAGATTTTTAAGATTACATGAAAAGGATAGATGAACAGGGAATATACCACCTTTCATCTATCCTTTTTATAATAATCATTTTTGTATTTAAACAGACAGATAGTTGTAGAATTATAGAGGCTTTAGCATATTCCATTAAGTTCTTATCTATCTCAAAATTTATGGTATGATAAATTCACTATGATTAGTTAAGGAGAACAAAATGTATTTAACAATTAAAGAAACAGCGGAATACTTAAATCTTGATGAATCGTATATTAAGCAATTAATTCAAGAACAAAAAATTAGAGTAGTCCACGATGGTGAACAATATTTAGTTTATAAAGAGCAATTTAACAACCACTTAGAACAAATGGAAAAAGCGAAGAAAATGATTGCAGATTATTATAACGAACCGATTCCCGAGGATCCAGATGTAAAGGATGAAGATTAATACAAAAACAGATTGTAAATTGAAAAAAAGGTGCAAGTTACTGAAATAAAGCTACTTGTTAACTTAGTAGATCATACTCCGTTAGTTAATCACTAATTTAAATATAAAAATGAAAAAGTTTCGGTATAAACCGAAACTTTAGTTTTTATTTATCAATTTCATAATCTTTTGGAAAACAGCGTCTGCTTCTCTACGAGTTCTAGCGTTATCTAAATCTCGTCGTAACTTATGATAAGTTAAAGCATCATTTCTGCCTAACTGTACTTTATTTTTGTTGATTGTCGGCGTCGCCATCGTTTTCTCCTCCAAATGATAATTTAGTTTGTTCTATTATATCTAACTGTTTATTGTAGTCTTGCTTTACTGCATTCAAATTTCGTTCTACCATCTTTTCTAGGTAGGTACTACCGCTGATACCAGCTAAAAACGAATACAAGATCGTTGTCCAAATTGAAGGTACGTTTGTTGTACTAGCAATGAGTCCAGATATCATCCCAGCAGCTCCACCTAAAATAATTTCTCGCCACGAACCAAATGAATATCTACTTCTATCGTCCTTATCTTTAAATGTATAAGGTCGTAAAAATCCTTCATCTCCCATAAGAGAGTTGATAAATCCACCCATCATTCCAATTATGATAGAAATGACGGTCCAAATAGTGTATTTTCCCAATTCTTCCATAAACTGTTACCTTTCATTTTTTTTATTTTAACATGCAATTAGAAAAATTAGGAATAAAAAAAACAGTAAATATTTAAATTACTGTTTTTTTTCATTTATTTTTTCTAGTAACGATTTTGCTTTTAAAAAGTGAACTTCGGCTTCTTTTTTGTTCCTAGCAGAATTTATTTTATTTCTATGTTTTGTATATTCTCTCGCTTCTTCTAAAGACATTAAATCAGTGATTTTTTTTGCGCTCATATTGACCTCCAACTTTACTTAACTACTATAAATTAAGTTGAACATGATAGTTATCTTTACAAAAGATATATGTATGTACAAATTGAATAGACTAAAAATTTCTATATTTACTATTATGCTTACGAAATAGCGATTATAAACAATTGACGATTCTAATCATCCACTTCTTGTTTTACAAGGTCTATGGATTTAAATGAGATGGTAAGAATTATCAATATGTTTTCTATATCTCAAATCCTAAAAAATCTTAATTTTGTTTAAACTGAGTTTAAAAAAGTCGACTATTATAATTTCTATACGAAGAACAGTGTTTATTTAAAATAGCGCTGATTCATCTACTTTAGTGATTATAAAGGGGCTAAATAATGTTTATAAATTTAACATTTGATGAGTTACAAACAAAGCTAAATAAAAATGAAAGCTTAAAGATTATCGATATTCGATCACCTAAAAGCTTTGAGCGTGGTCACATAAAAGGTGCAATTAATTTCCCTTATCCAATGTGGTCGACATTACCAAAAGTCTCGCCGGAAGAAGAAGTAGTGATTATTTGTTATGTTGGCATCGCTGGGGGAAAATCTGCAGAGCGTTTATCACTATCACATGAAAAAGTATATAACTTTAAAGGTGGAATGGCGCAGTGGAAAGGTGAAATTGAATCTGAGCAGTTTGGTAGCAAGTGGGATTCTGAGAGAATATATCATTTAATTTTAGGCTGTTTACTGTTGTTGTCATTACCATTTTCATTGCTAAATACTTGGGTTGGTATAGGTTACTCATTGTTTATTGCATTAGTAGTAATTATTTTTGGAATCACGAATGTTAATCTGATTAAAAGATTGATCCGCTCCTATGGTTTTAAGTAATACACACATTAATCTAACTAAGAAATGTGATGAAAAGAGGAGCGTAATGAGAAATTTAGGAGAAAATCCAACCTTATTAAAACAGCAAAAAAAACTGAGGAACTTAATTATCGGAGTTGATGAAAAGATTCCTTTAGAAAATGGTCGATCTATTAAGGGAATTTATTTTGATAACGCCGCTACTACAGCACCATTTAAAAGCGTTTTAAAAGCAATTCAAGAATTTGCACCATGGTATTCATCTGTTGGACGTGGAAAAGGCTATAAATCAGTACGTTCAACGGAAATAATCGAACGCACGCGTCTAAATGTATTAAATTTTGTCGGTGGAAAAGCAGATCAACATACAGTTATCTTCACGAAAAATAGCACAGAGTCAATGAATCTACTTTCTCATATATTGCATCAATCAACTATTAAACGTTATATTTTACTATCAGAGATGGAACATATTTCGAATGACTTACCTTGGCGTGAATACTTTGAGGTTGAATACATTACTGTTAATCATGATGGTCAAATCAGTTTAGAAGATTTAAAAGTTAAACTTAAGGCATTAAAAGGTCAAGTCGCACTAGTCTCAATCACAGGGGCATCAAATGTCACTGGTTGTATTAATCCGATTTACGAAGCGGCTGAACTAACGCATCGATTCGGTGCGAAAATACATATCGATGCTGCTCAATTCATTCCACATGAATCGATTCAAATGGTGCGACTGAACGAAATGGAGAATATTGACTTTCTTTCATTTACAGGACATAAACTATATGCTCCGTTTGGAACTGCTGTATTAATTGGTGCAATTGAAGAATTTAAGGATGCAAAGCCCCTACAAAAAGGAGGAGGCACAACTCAAGTTGCTATAAAATCATTTGTTCAATGGAATAAGGCACCTGAAAGATTTGAAGGTGGTACACCTAATGTAATGGGAATTGTCGCTTTAAATGCAGCTATTCGAACATTGCAACAAAATAATATGGAAATGATAATTGAATATGAGAAGCACTTAATCAATTATGCCATCGTTCAACTTCGAACAATTGACGGTTTAAAATTATTCTGTGCTTTAAACAATAATCTTCCACAAGTGAGTGTATTTTCGTTTACAATTGATGGGTTACATCACCAAGATATTGCACACATCTTAGCTAGAGAGTTTGGTATTTCAGTCAGAAGTGGTTTTTTCTGTGCCTATTCCTATGTACAAAAACTCTTACAAATTAGTGATGAAATGATTGATGAAGTAAGAAAAGATACTAGTATTCCTTCCCCTGGTTTAGTTCGAATTAGTTTGAGTTTTTACAATACATTTGCTGAGGTTAATCAATTAGTAGAAGCCATACAACTGATCACATGTAATAAGGAGTACTATACGAAGAAATATGAGAATGAACCAAAAGGTATTTGTGGAATACAGTCATATAAACTATGAACTAAAACATTTATAAAGTGAGGTGAATTCGTAATGGCGACAATATTAGTAGTAGATGATGATGCTTCAATTCGAGAATTTGTTTCCCTCTTTTTACAGCAAGAATTCTTTTTAGTAAAAGAAGCCTCCGATGGACAAGAAGCATTGGAAATTGCTGAAGAACATGAGATTGATCTGGCAATTATTGATATTATGCTCCCGAAAGTTGACGGCTGGGAGCTTTGTAAGGAGTTCCGAAAGTTATATGATTTCCCCATTTTAATGCTAACAGCAAAAGGAGAAACAGTTCAAAAGATAAAAGGATTTAATCTTGGTGCAGATGACTATATGGTTAAGCCATTTGAACCTCTTGAACTATTAGTCCGATTAAAAGCATTACTTAGAAGATATCAAATTAACCAATCTCAAACTGTACAAATAGGTGAGTTTTGGATGGATAAAAACACCTTTAAAGTGGCGTTAGAAAAGAATTCTTATGATTTGCCGCTAAAAGAATTTAATTTACTTTATAAATTAGCAGAAGCACCAGGTCGAACGTTTACGAGAGAACAATTAATTGATTCTATTTGGGGTATTCACTTTTCTGGTAATGATCGCACATTAGATGTTCATATTAATCGACTTCGAGAACGGTTTAAAGAACAAACTTACTTTCAAATTAAAACAATTCGCGGCCTTGGGTATCGATTAGAGGTATTAAAATGAGAAAAAAATTATGGAAGCATATAATTTTAGGGTTGATTTCATTTCTATTAGTCGGTATTTTAGTTGGCTATGTACCTTATACATTGACGTCTTATTTATTCGAATTATGGGGTTTTAAGTTATCAGATTGGGTTGTATCAACAATAAACGGAATTCTTGGTTTTTTAATTGCTATTATCGTAATGAGTTTACTATTTATTTTTCTGCGACCAAAGCGAGATCGATATCTAAAGCCAATTGTTGAAAGTATGAAACTAATTGGCAATGGTGAATTTGATCAAGCACATCTAAATGAGAAGACCATTAAAGGATATTCCATGCAATTTTTATCAAGAAATGTTAATCAAATGGCAGAGGAGCTTACATTAAGAGAAAAATTGAATCAAGAGTTCATATCGAATGTTTCGCATGAAATACAGTCTCCACTCACTGCCATAAAGGGATTTACACATATGCTAAGAAATCCTCAACTAACAACAACAGAGCGGAATCATTATATCGATATTATCGAAAAAGAAAGCAATCGCCTTTCTAATTTAAGCAAAAATATGCAAAAGCTGTCTTGGTTAGAAGAAATGAATACAGGTATAAAGAAGCAGAATTTCCGCTTAGATCAGCAAATTAGAGAAGTTGTACTAACGATGGAATACCAATGGAGTCAAAAAGACATTGAATTATCAGTTCAACTCGAAGAAGTTCAATACATCGGGAACGAAGAATTGTTAAGTCAAGTTTGGATGAATTTACTCGACAATGCAATTAAATTTACACAAAAAAATGGACAATTCCATCTTGAATTAAAAAAAACACAAAGAGAAATCGTTGTGAAAATAACAGACAACGGAATCGGTATGGCTGAAGAAGAACAACTACGCATTTTTGAACGATTTTATAAAAGCGACCGCTCACGAAATCGCCAGAAAAAAGGGAGCGGACTAGGATTATCAATCGTCCAAAAAATCGTCGAATTACATAACGGAAAAATAGTTGTCTCAAGTATACCTAGTGAAGGAACGACTTTTACGGTCACTCTTTCAATTTGAGGAGAAGTAACAAATGAAAAATAGAAGATGGATCGTCATTAGTTTATCGGTTCTTGCTGTGATGTGGATGATGCATACAGTTACTAAAAATTTTATAGTCGATCCAAATTTCACATCAATCCTTAAGTTTAAGGAAGTAAAGTTCCCGAGTCTAAACTTATGGATCATTATGATTCGATTGCATATTATCTTATCAATTATTGCTTTAATTACCGGTCCAATAGGGCTTTCAAAAAGGATTAGAATGAAGCAACCAGTAATACATCGGTGGAATGGCCGAATATACGTAGGAGTGATTCTATTCAATATCATCCCAGGCTATTACGTATCGTTTTATGCTAATGGCGGCGTATGGAGTATTACTGGATTCATACTCTTAAATACACTTTGGATATTGACGACAATCACTAGTTACCGTTTTATTCGAAAAGGTCGAGTTTCACAACATCGAAAGTGGATATTAAGAAGCTTTTTTTTAACATTTGCGAATTTAACAATTCATTTAGTATTAGCGACTTTTTACTACGTAGTCGGTCTTCAATACGCTTTATCATATACAATTGCGGTTTGGATGTCTTTTATTTTTAATTTACTAATGGCTGAACTCATTATTAGGAAATCGAACGTTTAAGTCAACTAAGTTCATTAATTACTATTTCAACATAATGGCAGTTTAGTTTAAGTGCGATTTTTCACAAACTTAATTTTTACTACTGTCTATTTTTTTTTTGATTAAAAACGAAGTGCATTATTCCTTATAGGAGTAATGCACTTTTTTACAAATATGTGGCTTTTAAGCGGTTAATATCTTCTTTTGGTGGTAATCCAAACAACCTAGAATACTCACGACTAAATTGAGAAGGACTCTCGTAGCCTACACGGATGGCTGCATCAATTGCATCTGTTGACTCAGATAATAATATGCGACGAGCTTCCTGTAATCTTAGTTGTTTTTGGAATTGAATTGGGCTCATTGCTGTTACTTCCTTAAAGTGTCTATGAAGCGAAGAAACGCTCATATTTGCAATTTCTGCAAGGTCTTCAATACGAAAAGACTGGTTATAATAATTCATGATACGGTCAACAACGTCACTGATTTGATTTGTTGAACTACCTTCTATAGCTATTTGTCCGAGAGTTAATCCATGCTGACCCTGTAAAAGTCTATAAATGATTTCCTTCGTAATAAGAGGCGCGAGTACAGGTATATCTTTTGGAGTATTAAGCAAGCGCGTTAATCTAGTTACAGCGTCCAATAAAGATAACTCTATTCGGCTAACATACATGCCTCTTTTAGTATTATCTTTATGAAAAGTAAGTTCCGTATCCTTTAATACCTCCAAGATTTGATTCGGGGTAAACTCGAGTTTAATTGCCAAATATGGATTTTCTAAAGAAGCTTCTGTGACTATCCCAGTAATTGGCAAGTTAACAGAGGCAATTAGGTAATCTGCAGGACTGTATACATAATGCTCTTGTGCCAATACAACTTCTTTTTTACCTTGAACGATAATACATAAGGATGGTTTGTAGATCCCATAATTCGGTCCAGTAACATTAGAATATCTAGAGAAAACTAAAGTAGGAATAGAAGTCGGGTGAGATCCATCCTGTTCTAATTGACTCTCTATAAGTTGAATAAGTTCAGCTTGATGTTTATAGATTTGATCAGACATAAAAACCTCCTAGATTCCTATCATTTTTAGTTCCATTTTAATATAAATTGCTCTGAAATATAAGTGACTTGAGAGGAATATGCAATCATTTGATATGAATTGGATAACGGTATCGTATTCATTTATTGCATAATAAGAGTACAAAAACAAAATGCATAACAATAAATTCTTAAGCGGTTATTTGTTTTTTAGCTCCTAAATCATCTGGAAGTAATAAACTTTAATTTATATATAATCGCAATAATTTAAAAAGTAAGTAGTATGTTCCAATTTATTAAAAATCAGGAGGAATTTATATGCAAAAAGTAAAATTAAACAATGGTGTTGAAATGCCTATTTTAGGTTTTGGTGTTTTTCAAATTCAAGATGAAAACGAGTGTGAACAAGCCGTTTATGATGCAATTATGGCAGGTTACCGACTGATTGATACCGCTGCCTCCTATTTAAATGAAGAAGCAGTAGGAAGAGCAATAAAGCGCAGTGGTGTATCAAGAGAAGAATTATTTATTACTACAAAACTTTGGGTCCAAGATACAGGGTATGAACGAACTAAGCAAGCATTTGAAAAATCACTGGAAAGATTGCAACTTGATTATTTAGATTTATATTTAATCCATCAACCATTTGGTGATGTATATGGTTCTTGGCGCGCCATGGAAGAACTGTACCGTGAAGGTAAAATTAGGGCGATTGGAGTTAGTAACTTTTATCCAGACCGTCTGACTGATTTTATTATTCATAATGAAGTTGTTCCTGCTGTAAACCAAGTTGAAACGCATCCTTTCTGTCAGCAAATTGATAGTCATAACCTTATGAAAGAAAACAATGTTCAGATAGAATCATGGGGACCTTTTGCTGAAGGGAAAAATAATATGTTTCAAAATGAAGTATTAGCATCAATTGCTAAAATGCACAATAAATCAGTAGCACAGGTTATCTTGCGATGGTTAACACAAAGAGGAGTTGTTGCAATACCTAAGTCAGTACGTAAGGACAGAATCATTGAAAACTTTAATATCTTCGACTTCGAGTTAAGCCAAAATGAAATGGAGAAAATTTCTGCACTAGATACAAATGAAAGTTTATTCTTTTCTCACAGAGATCCTGAAATGGTAAAATGGATCGGCACACGTAAACTAAGTATTTAAAGCTTTCTAAAATATGAATTTTTTTCTGAACTTTAATATTTTGCTTTCAAAAACTGCTTAAAAGGATACCATTTTTATTTTGGTATCCTTTTTTATTTTGATTAGTATCTTTAAGACTAATTAATGTTCTAAATAATTTGATGCACGTTTACCATTTGGAAAAGTCTAATGGTGCAACTAATGGTTGAATTTAGGAAAGTTAAACAATATTCTATGGGGGAAGTACAAAATATAAATACTAGTAATAACCCCCGTTACATCAACTTTTATTCAAATTCTCCTGAGCCATCCTTACTAATTCTTTCACCATATTCCCACCAATACGTCCACCAACTTTACCATTTTGATGGGAAGTCAAATTTCCATTGTATCCTTTTGTTAACGGAACACCAACTTCCTCAGCTGCTTCGAATTTTGCATCTTCAGGGTTAGAAGTATTCATTACTTTTGCTTTTAGTGCGTCCATTGCTTTTCTAGATTCAGGAACTAAGATTTTATTTTTTCTACTCATCAAACTCACTCCTTTTATTGTAGATTTTCCTTTTATTCATTTTTTTAATTATGGAAATAATTGCTATAAAATAGGGAATGTTACATAATGAAGTCATGCGTTTATTAATACATATAAAAGGAGTTTTAAAATGAAATCATTTAATGTTACGTTTCACAAAGAAGATAATGTCGATAATATGTTAATCCAAAAGCTGAATGATGAAGAGTACCATAAATCTACAGAAGGAGGAACTAGACATTTATTTGAAATTGATACAAATATCGGATTTTTCGTATTTTTAGATTCTGAAGATAATGATGGAAATGTATCGCATTTAGTTCTGCAATATAATGAGGAAGATGAAGATCCAGTTGCTTGCTATTCATTTGCAATGAAGGATTACTATGAGTTTATGGCTTTATACTTAAATGATTTAGAATTTATTGATGAAACAGCTGAAGAAGATGAAGTTGAATTAGATGCATCAAGTTCAATTCATCATTTAGTACATCTATTATTCCATGTAATTGAAGAAGGGGAAGACTTAGAGGTATAATTTTCCATTTTTATGTATATTCTTCCAAAAATACCCGGGTTTATAAAATCTAAATTGCATTTTTATGCAAAAACTGGTAATTTTACTTTTTTAAAAAAATCCATTTACTAATGAAAAACTCTTGATATTTTTATCAAGAGTTTTTTTATACATTAAGAAAGAGCGGAGAAGAAACCATCAATGTAGTTTCCATTTTTAGGAATTAAGAATAAGTGCAACTATCCTTCTGACTTCTCCTAAAGCTCGCCAATCGGCGAGTTTTTTTATTTATAGATTCTATGTTATCTATCATAAATAGATTTCGATTCAATAAAATGTTACAAGGGCAATTATGAGAGCTAGATTTGTAAAAATCTAAAGTAGAATAGGAGTCGAACATATTGAACATACCTCAGTCTGTATTTATTCATGAAATTGGACCTCGTATTAATTTTCAATATGGATCACGATTATCGATTGAGCAAAAATTGCAATGGATTAGCCGTCTAATTGATAGTGGATTAAATCACATTGAAGTAACTACGTTAATGCATTCTGCAAATAAACAACAATTTAATGAAGCTACTGAGTTAGCTTTGAAGTTAAAAAGAGAAAATAACTTAAAATACGGCGTCTTAATTCCAAATAAGCGAAGTCTAACAAGAGCATTTGTAGTAGATGCAGATGAAATCAATTTTTTTATAGCTTTAAATGAAACCGTTAATTTAAACGTAAATAAATGTTCTATTAAACAATCACTAAATGATATAAAAAAGATGACATCAGTAACGAAAGATTATGAAAAAAAGACTCGTGTTTATCTATCGACGACATTTAGTTCTCCATATGAAAGTGTTAGTCATCAAAAAGCAATTGAATTAGCATCACAATTAGTAGATGATGGAGTGGATGAAGTAGCATTTGTTGATTCAGGTGGCATGGCAACACCGTATAAAGTTAAGTTGTTTTTAGAAGATTTACTAGTGAAAATACCTAAAGAGCGTTGTTCAATGCAATTTTATAATACTACTGGATGTGCCATTTCGAATATTTTCACGACTCTCTCTTATGGTGTTCAGCGGTTTGTGACAGCAAATGGTGGGTTCGGTGGATGTATTCCATCTGAAGACTTAATTTCATTTTTACATAAGCTTGAGATTGGGACTGGTGTAAATGAATTAAAACTACTTGCCGCTACAAATTATATTTCTGCTCAGCAAATAGAAGAAGTATCAAGTAATTTATTACAAACTAAAAAGCATCTATAATGAGATGCTTTTTTATTTTTATAATTTGGACAAGAATTGAATTATTTTTGCATATAATTTACTAATTTGAATGAAAGGAGTATTGATTATGACTGGTTTTGAAGCAATTATTTTAGGCATCATTCAAGGGCTAACTGAATTTCTACCGATTAGTAGTACAGGCCACTTATATCTTGGTAGACATTTATTTGGATTAGATGAAGCAGGTCTATTATTAGATACTTTAATGCATATTGGGACTTTATTAGCTGTGTTTGTATTTTACAGTAAAGAATGGAAAAGTTTAATAAAAAAACCATTTTCAAAATTAACTTTATTATTATTTGTAGGAACTTTACCCGCTGTTTTTGTAGGATTATTATTTAAAGATTTTTTCGATAAAATTTCCGTTTCAGGGAAAACAATTGGCTGGGAGTTTATCTTTACAGGAATAGTTTTATTTATTGCAGATAAAAGACAAAAAGGGAAGAAGACGATGGAGGAGCTAACTTGGGTTGATGCGCTATTTATTGGCTCATTTCAAGCACTTGCTATTTTCCCAGCGGTGTCTCGTTCAGGGTTAACGATCGCAGCAGCCTTATTCAAAGGCATGGAACGAAAAAGCGCTGCTTATTTTTCCTTCTTACTATCAACTCCTGCAATTTTAGGTGGAATTGTCTTTCAGGGGAAAGATTTATTAGGTGGAAATGCCGAACAAATCGCGTTTTTTCCTTTATTCCTCGGAACATTAGCTTCAGCATTATTCGGTTATTTAGCTATTAGTTGGATGATTAACTTATTAAAAAAGCAATCGCTTAATATATTTGGTTATTATGTAGTTTTTTTAGGGGTTAGTATCGTCGTACTTCAATATTTAAAGATATTTTAATTTGATAAATCGATACATAAAAGAGCAGATAATTCTGCTCCTTTATGTATTAACCGTTAAAAGTGCGTACCTCTATATATGTGCTTTTTATCGTCATCTAAATAGTGACTAATGTACTCAAGATTTGATTTGTTTAAAACTCGATGGCCTTCTTTTGTAATAGCAATCGCACCAACTTCATTTACTAAACAACCGCTGTTACGTATACGCTGTATTTCTTCGCCAATTTCATTAATCATGACCTTAGCAAATTCCTTCCTTAATTCATGATCCGTATTAACGATGATATTTGCTAAATACAGATAGACAGATTTATTTTTTTCATATGGAAGAATAAAGTGACATAAATTTAATTCATCCAATTTACTGTCAAGAAGCTGTTCAAATTCATTTTTATGTATAGGAAAAAAAGCTAAAAACCCTTGGATTTCTTGATTGTGTTCCAATACTCTATAGATTTGCGAGTTCTTGCTCCAAGCTTTTTCTACGAATGGTTTCGTTACTTGCCATTCTTCAGGATATATTGAATCCATTTCTAATAATCGATCAAAATCTTCCGGTGTTGCAAAACGTACTTTAATTGACATTCTTACACCACTTCTCCTTTAATTAATTGTTAGTAACAAATGACTCTCCTTAATAGTAAGTCCTCAAGCTAATTCTCGTCGAGAGTGTTTTTTGTAGAAGCGTGTAATATCCAAAAAATATTTGCTACTCTATTACTACATAAATTTAGAAATAGAAAAAAGCACAGAAGGGGAATCCTGTGCTTTTTTTGACTGTTCTTATAGTTTTTTAACTTTTTCTTCATTACCATTCATTGCATTAATATAAATATCATACGTATCGTGATTATACGTACCTAAAAATTCATAAGTAAGAATTTCTTTATTAAAATCACTTAGTATGATTGCTAAACGTTCTTCTTCAACTTTTACATTTTTATTAAGCTTTGCTCTTGCTTGCTCTAAAGTGAGCTTTGGCGTTGGAATCTTACGTACATGGTTAGATGTTATATAGTTTTTTGCATTAAATCCGATAATTTGCCCGTTATCTAATGCAACTTTTAATTGTAATGCTTCTGGATAAATACGCACATTATCTACAGATTTTACGTATTGAAGTACTCCAACTGCATCATATTGGGTACTATCGTATAATTCCATGTTTTTATAGTTTTTGGAATTCAAATATGTTAAGCCTTTTTTCACTGCATCATCCAAACTGATTTGCTGTTTACTAATTGGTCGATTTGTCATGAAAAAGATCGGTAAACCAGCAGTTTGAGTTATTTGCATATAAGTATCAGCGGTTGGGTTAGAATGATTCATCGTTACCGCATAAAAAGGTTCAAATTTATTACCATTACTTCTAGTGACTTGAATTTTACTAACATTTTTAAGCGGAACAAAATCTTGTGCGATTTTTTCTGCTTCATTTTTATCAATTTTTTTCCCTGTAAGTTTCCTTAAGCCTTTAGATGCTTCTTGACCATTCGTAAAAGTAGGACCAAAATCTTGATCAGTTGTTGCTTTTACTTGTTCAATATGTTTAAATCCATCCACGATACTATTATCGCGAGGACCTTTTCTTTCTTCAGACATTTGACCAACATCAATCCAACTTAAGTTTTTATTCATGATATTTGTTTGCACATTACGTAATCCATCTTGAACTTTTTCTGCAGTTGAATACATATTTTTTAATGAAGTAAATTCTTTATCCGTCAAAGGTTCCTTATTTAAGTCGCGAACCGCTGTTTTATAGCTAAAATTTCCAACCCCAGTTAAAAAGGCTTGCGTTTTGTCAAAAGGCACAAATTTTAAAGGAAGCTGTGCAATATCTGACTTTGATTGAATCGAAATTCTCCACACATCTGCTAATGCAGGGGAGAGGGAAGACCTAGAATTCATTGCTAATGTTGTACCGATTTTATCATGTAATAAATCCATGTCGAATGTTAATTCGTTGAAAGCTCTTTGGTAATTATTTTCTGCTTTTAAATTCATTTCATTCAATTGCTGATGTTGCGTATATCCATAATACCCAGAACCGATTAGAGCGGCTCCTAACACACCAGCAACGATCCAACTACCTTTCATAATTACACCTCATTTACAGAATATATGTTGGCCAATTGTAATGATAATAGGGCGACCACGAATCCATTGATTTGTTGCTGTTTTAGGATTGTAATAGTAAATACATCCAGTTGTCGGATCCCAACCGTTTATCGCATCAATTACTGCTTTTTTAGCTTGAGCGTTTGGCGTTAAATTGATTTGACCGTCTGCTACTGCAGTAAACGCACCTGGTTGATAAATAACACCAGATATTGAGTTAGGAAAAGAAGCGTTCGTTAAACGGTTTAAAATAACTGCTGCCACAGCAACTTGACCAATATATGGCTCACCACGAGATTCACCATACACAGCATTTGCAATTAATTTTATATCGTTATCTGTATACCCATTTGGAGCATTTGCAATCGGTTTATCATTTGGTTTTGAATTCGAATTATTTGGTTTATTTGTATTAGGTTTATTATTATTTGAGTTATTATTATTTGAATTATTGTTGTTTGAATTGTTGTTATTTGAGTTATTATTATTTGCTGTGTTATTTGAAGTAGTACCTTTATAATTTTTTGTTGCTTTTGTTAGCATTTCTTTTAATTTTGTACCCGCGATTCCATCAACCTTCATACCAAATTCCTTTTGAAAATTACGTAAAGCCCAATATGTGTTCCAACCAAAAACTCCATCAGCTTTATCGTCTAGAAATCCAATAAAGATAAGCCGTTCTTGAAGTTCCTTAACGTCCTGACCTGTCGATCCACGACTTAGAACTTGACTACTAAATGCATCAACTTGCTTTTTTGGCAAATACGAATTTACCATAAGCAGTGAAAGGCATATTACACAAAAAATAATTAGTGCAGTTTTAAAGTAAAATTTTCTTTGCAAAATAAATCCTCCTTAATTCATTTACCATTAGGTTTACTATTTGTAAAAAATTTCTTTTTATTAACAAAAAGCGTAAAAACTGATATAAATTGCACAAACAATACACGGATAGACAGAGTGGAGTGGTCAAATAGTAAGGTTAGAAGCAAAAAGGAGGGCATATGAAAAAAATTTATAAAGTCATTTTCATTTTCTCATTCTTACTTTGTATTTTTAGCAATCTAGACATCGCTACTGCACAACAACATGTATATGAACCTCCATATGCAAAATGGGGGAAAATCGCAGTAGAAAAAACAATACAAAAATACCCACAAGCGGATGTAATAGACTATTTGCACATAGGTAGAGAACAAAAATCACTAACCAACTCAATCGAAAAGTTCAAACTTTGGTTACGATTAAAAAATGGAAGCAGAGAATTTGGCGTTTTTGTTAATGTTGAATTCGAAACGAGGACTGAGAAATTTATTGGCATCAGCTATACTGAAACAGATCGATAAACAATGAAAAAACATCACTAAACAATAAGTGATGTTTTTTTAATGTGTAGAGATACATGTGATTAAATTCACAAATAAAAAAATAAATATTTGAGAGGAAGATCAAATTAGTGTAAGAAATCGAAAAATTAATTTGAATTATGAATAATTAATGAAATGAATTTGTATGTAGAAAAAACTAATGAATGAATGAAATTAGAACTGAATTAATTTAATTTGTTAAAGATTTTTATAAACTCAATTACTGTAAATTTTCATATGAAATTATTAATAATTAGATAATGGAATTTTTTTATGATTTAACTAAAAATAAATAAGAAATTTTAGTGATTATAAATTGAAATCAATAATTTAATTTAATTTAATGATGTATTTTATCTCAATTTTTTCATTTCATCTCAAAACTATAAGAATACTTGTGAATTGAGATGAAGTTTAGTGTTTTTACCTCAACTTCCTATAATATATATTATGTAAACTAGAATTAAATTTGAAATTAAGAACTACATTTTACCGTTGCTACTCCTCTATCGCTGTTGAACCAATAAATGTGCCAACACAAATCTGTTTACTAGATGAGACTTTGCGACATAACTCTGTTTACTTAATGATCAGTTTTTACACAAATCCATTTACTTACGGCTTTTTTGCGACACAAATCCGTTAACTCGCTTGTTTGACATTTTATATAAAAAAAGCAAGTAGTTTACTTGCTTTAAATAATGACCAACTATATCACACGACAATTTCGATTTATTAAATTTACCTATGCAGTTTATATATGAAATTTGTTTGTTTTGAAGTTTGTTAAGATCTACATATACGTTCTGAAGTAGCTTTAACGGATTAAATGGTATATTGTTAAAGTAAGTAATTTCATTGTTTTAAGCATTAATATCACTAAAACTTCCTTTCAATGTAAGATTGCGAATACAATGTCTATGCTGTTTCAATTGAATTTTTCGCAACTTACCAGCAATACTTTTATAAATGGCTTTTTGCTCTTTATAGATTTCATTAATTTCAACTTTGATAATTTTGAGGTATTTTTAAATGAATTTAAAGTATTTTTTGTCGATTGCTTTTTTAATTAGTCTTTTATCACTTTTAGGTTTTGGATTCATGGCATTACTAGTGAGCAATCATAGTATATATCATTTTGACAGTACAGTTATTAACTTTATACAAGGACTTGAATCACCTGTAATGACATCTTTTATGAAAGTATTCACTTTTTTAGGTTCAAGTATATTTATTATTGTACTTTCTATTGGTATCCTATATTTTTTTTATAAAGTCTTAGATCACCGTTCTGAACTAATATTATTTATTGCTGCTCTTATTGGCTCAAATATTCTTTGTACTTTATTAAAACTCTTCTTTCATAGGGCGAGACCTGATTTACACCGTTTAATTGAAATAAGTGGATATAGTTTTCCAAGTGGGCATGCAACTAACGCTATGACAGTTTATGGAATCTTAGCATTTATATTGTGGAGAAATATTCGTACAAAATTTGGGCGTTCTCTATTGATAATAATAAGTTTAATAATGATTCTTTTAATTGTCATAAGCAGAATTTATTTAGGCGTTCATTTTCCAAGCGATGTAATTGCTGGTTACTTTACTGGGGGATTTTGGATTAGTACTGCAATCTGGTTTTATCAGCGTTATAAAGAAAAGCAATTTGAACAAAAACAATGCGCTTGATGGTTTTATTACTTATTGTAAAAAAGGTGTTCGGCTTGATGATGGAATCCTTTCATACTCCAAATGAAAAAGAGGATAATCATTTAATGATCATCCTCTTTTTATTGTTCAACAAAAGATCTTTATAAAGACCAATTTAAATTTAAAATTTCTTGTCATTTATTCTCACGCTTGGATTCAATTTTTCCGTCTCGCATGATAATCATATGGTCTGCGATATTTGCGATGATTGGAATGTGTGTCACAATTACCGTTGTTGTCTGCAACTTTCCATTCAGGTCGATCATCAATTTTAAGATCTCCTTACTTGTATGCTCATCGAGTGCACTCGTCGGCTCGTCACAAAACAGGACGTCTGGCTTCTTTGCTAGGGCACGGGCAATAGCTACACGCTGCTGCTGACCACGTGATAGTTCCAAAACGGAACTATCACGATTATCTTCTAACCCAACAAGACGAATCATTTCAAGGACATGTGTCTCTTGTATGGAATTTTTAACATCGCTCCCACTTTCACATTTTGTGTGACATTCAAATTTTCCAATAAATTATATGATTGAAAATAAATCCAAAATGTGCTTTACGTAGTTCAGCTAGTTGATTTGTATCTATACCGTTTACGGAAGTGGCATTGAAAACATATTCACCATGATCCAGGGAATCCAGACCTGCTAATTCATTTAGTAGAGTCGTTTTACCACTTCCTGAAGCAACCTAAATCACGATAATTTCTCCGCGTTTCACTTTGAGACTCACTTCATCAAAGGCACGGACTGTCTCAGTACCTTGCTGATAGTACTTTACTCCACCTACCAAATTCAATAAAGTCATTATCTCACCACCAATGCTTCATTGATACGTAACTCTTGATTGACGTTCTTTAACTCTAGAATTGTCATCAACAGGTCAATTCCCATTTGTTTTTTCTACTTTCCAATATTGTCTTTTCAAATTGCCTCATATCAAATAAGTCTAACCATGAAAAAAGCTCCCGAAATCAACTTTGGGAGCTTTACTAAACAACAATTTTTCATGTCAATTTTACAAACAACAAAACCTAATGCATTAATTCTTTTCAGCCAAATAAAAATACTCTCGATCTAGCACCTTAAAATAAATCCAATAAGGAATCTGCCGATGCCCTGGAAGCAATGCATCTACAGCCTGCTGCTGCGTTTTGTAGCCCTTTGCTAACTCATCTATCTGCTTACCATAGGCTTTAACAATCACAGCATTAGTTGGTGTCGGTGGCCTTTGATTCTCACTAAGCGGATATTTTTCTCGAAGTTTCTTTCCAAACTTCGAAAGACTATCCCAGACTTTCGAGGGCAATGTCACCATGTATAATCTTTTAGCAGAAAAAGAAGAATCGTCCTTATATTCACGAAACACTTCTCGAACCATTTTTGCCGCAAAAATATGATCTGGGTGCCCATAATATCCCACAACATCATCGTAAGTGAGAATCGTCGTAGGTTTATATTTTTTTATTTGTTGATAAATATAATTTTTCAACTCGATTGGATTGACTTCAGAAAGCTTGGAATCTGGGAATTTTGCTTGAACAAGTGTTACGCCTAACGTTTTTGCTGCAAGCTCTCCTTCTTTCTCGCGTGCTTTTCCGAGCTCATCTTTCGAGACTACACCACCTGTTTTTCCTGCTTCTCCTTCCGTCAAAACAACCAACGTTACCTTAGCGTTTTCTTCGTGAATCTCCCGAAAAACTTCTCCAGAAACGGTAATCTCGTCATCTGGATGCGGAAAAATTAGCATCATTCGTTTTGGTGAATCTTTCGGAAGCAGAGAATTTGTAACAACTGCTTTTTTATCTAAAATTAGGTTATGTACGAATCCGAGTCCGATAGTCAGTATTATTAAAATAGTGAACAACACAATAAAGATTCGTCTAAAGAAATTGTTTAGCATATAACAGTTACCTTTCTTTCGATTTTGAAAAACTAATTCAGCGCATTTTTCCAAAGAAATAAGCGAATCGGTCTAGCTTGATTCGCCTAATTCATAAAAGTTCTAATCATAGTATTCTGACTAATTTTACGCTTTGCTAACTTTTTGACTTTTCTTTGATTTTTCAAATACCCACTCGTTTTGAATTTTGAAACTACTGAAAGAAAGCAATAAGTCCACAACAATTTTTAATATACTCGCTCCGCCGTGGAAGGCATCTTGTAGGAATGTAACACCATACGCTGAAATGATCATTTGAATCCCTGATAAAATATAGTAGCGTATGACAGACCTTGCAGAAGAATGTTTAAAAACAGTTTTTGCATTTAATATGTAATTAACGACTGATGAAATGACGCGTGAGATAATGCCAGCCCATAACACAGCCGCGCTTGTGCCAATCCTATGTTCTAATAAAAAAATAAATAGCACAAATAACCCATAGTCAACGACAAAAGAAATTAGAGACGATGATAAAAACTTAAAGAACACAAAATAAATTTTGATTGAATCCACAAGAGGATTAAAATGTGAACTGCTGTTTTTATCTAAATAAATTGTATCAATCGTTGTCTCCTTGATGTCAATCCCCTGCTGTTTACAGCCCAGGAGCATATTCAACTCATATTCAAATCTCGCACCAGACAAATTAAGTAAAAATTTCATATATGAAACGGGAATTCCACGTAAGCCCGTTTGTGTATCTGTAATAGACAAACCTGTTAGATATTTAAAAATTGAGCGAGTTAGAGTGTTTCCAAATCGACTACGGAACGGTATGTTTTCTTCTGAAAAATTTCGCACTCCTAAGATTAAATTATCTGGCGATGCCATTAAAGCTTTTGCCACTTGATTAATATCCTTCGGTGTATGCTGTCCGTCACAGTCTGCTGTCACAAGACCAGCCGAATTCGAGAAATTTTTTAAAAAATATGAAATCCCTGTCTTAAGAGCCATCCCTTTTCCTAGGTTTTGCGGGTGCTCAAGGACGGTACAACGGTCTACTTGTCGTAAATTCTGAAAAATCCCATTGTACTTGGCATCACTACCATCGTTAACGACTATAATATGTGGGTTAAATTTAAGTTTCAATTCTTTAATCAAATTGATCAATCGATCATCTGGACTAAGAGCTGGTATTAAAATAACGGGAAATTGATACTGCATGTGATTCGCGTCCTCTCAATCATTTCCAATAACAATTCTAGTATCTCACACATTTTTACTGAATTGAACATTAATTTTATATTTTAAATAAGTTTATCCAATCGCAAAGTATATAATTAAAAATTTAATGGGTATAAATAAATCGATAAATATTTGTGGCACATGAAAGTTTTGGTGTCTTGATTTTGTATCTCTTTATTAAAAGCAATTTTGCTTGCTACTCAATGTTATTTATTTCGATCGAATCCAGTAGTAACAATGCTCATTTCATTCATTATATTAAAATGAATTGTAGAGTATTTACTAATATCATTATTGGCCCTAATACCGCAGATGCCACTTTAACTGACGTATTATTTGTTCTTTGTAGATAATCTTTCATACAAAAAGCACATAAAAATAGGATTACCTATACAATAAACATACTTCAATTACCAGTTTCTAAAGTATAAATGGAAGAAAAGAAAAAAAGATCTTCTAAAATTTCTTAGAAGATCTTTTTTTCGATTTTTCACTTAAATCCATGTTTCTAAAATAGTAATCCAAATTTTTATAGCTGTTATCCCAATTAATACAGCAAGAATTTTTTGTAACATTTTTACATTCATTTTTTTCCCTATTTTTGCTCCTAAAGGTGAAGCGACTACACTTGCAAGCACAATTATAATCGTTGGTATTATATCTACCTGACTAGTTGTAACCTTCCCAATCGTTACTCCTATAGATGAAATTAACGTAATCGCAAGTGATGATGCGATTGTTACACGTGTTGGAAGTTTTAATATTGTCAACATAATTGGAACTAATAAAAATGCTCCTCCAGCACCAACTACACCAGCACTTACTCCAACAATGAATGCTAATGAACCGGCAATCCATTTATTAAAAGTAAGTTTTTTTTCAATATTAATATCAATTTCCTTTTTTGGTACAAACATTAACACAACAGCAATTAATGCTAGGAAACCATAAACTAAATTAATGCCTTCTTCAGAAAGTAGGTTTGAACCAAATCCTCCTATAAAACTCCCTAGTAATACGCTAGTTCCCATATATAAAATTATTGTTTTATTTAGATATCCACTTTTACGATAACTTAAAACGCCACCAATCGTAGCAAAAAAAACTTGAATAGCAACTATTCCTGATACTTGATGCGCTGTAAAAGGTGAAAAACCTAATAAGGACGGAAAATATAGTAGCATAGGAAAGTTAATGATGGCTCCACCAATTCCAACCATACCTGAAATGAAGGATCCGATAAACCCAATTAGTAGTAATAAAAGAATAAAAGTCCACTCCATTTTTATAACCTCCTAAATAGAGAAAGAAAGGCGCATTTATCTATGCGCCATGGTATTTATTTTAATTACTCTTTTTAATCCAAAATTTAAAAATATCATTATCCTCTTCATATTTTAATAACTCATGGCCTCCAGATGTTGCCCATGCTGAAAGATCATTTTTCGCTCCTTTATCAGTAGCATGAATTTCTAATACTTCACCAAATTCAATTTCATTCATCGCCTTTTTTGTTTTTACGATTGGCATGGGACAAGCTAACCCTTTTGCATCTAATACTTTTGTAATTTTCATTTTCTATATCCTCCTAAAATTTATTATTATCGAACTGCACAACGATTTGGTCCAATTTCCATTTCACGTTGTTTCTCAACATTCGGAGTAATTTTCCCCATATTCGTTTCACGAATTTCTTGATATGCGTTTGGTTGTGGTGGTAAGTTTTCCGTCACAATTTTTCTAAATTCATTTTCATCAGCAATATTTAAACCGTGATTATTTGCAAACAATGTACCTAATTTTTGTGATACACTTCCATCATCATTTAGCTCATCAATAATCATAAAGTGAGCAGGAAGTACAATTAATTCTTCTGATAATTCTCTATATCGTTTATATAAGCTTTCTCTTAAATCACCAACCCAATCTTCAGCCATTCCAGCTAAATCAGGACGCCCAATTGAATCAATGAATAAAATATCTCCTGATAATAAGAACTTTTCATCAACTACAAATGAAGTAGAACCTATTGTATGACCTGGTGAGTAAATTGCATGGATGTTGATTGATGTATTACCAATCATCACATTGCTACCACCTTCTAATGGTGAGTATTCGAATGTTACTTCTGTTGCATCTTTTGGCGGTAGCCAATATGTTGCATTTGTATTTTCTGCAATAACACGTCCACCTGAGATGTGATCCGCATGTAGATGAGTATCAAATACGTGTGTAATTTTTACACCTTTGTTTTTAGCAAAATTTAGATATACATCAGCCATTCTTGTTGAGTCAATAATAGCTGCCTCTCCATTTGAGATAACCATATATGAAAGACATCCTTTACCGATTCGAACAAACTGATAAATTTCACCACCATCATTTAAGTCCCCAATTTTTACAGGCTCTAAATACTCACTCCACTCCTTCATACCACCCTTTAAATATGAAACAGTTAAACCTGCGTCTGATAGCATCTCTGCAACCATAATTGATGAGCCTTCTTTTGCACATACAACTAAAACATCTTTATTAGAAGGAATTTTACCCAAAATTTCATCAACACCATCTAGTAAATCAAAGTATGGTACGTTTAAATAGTCAAAATTCTCTCCTTCAACTTTCCAGTCTTGAAAATCTGTTTCGTTTCGCACATCTAAAATAAATAGTTCTTCCTTATTAAATATTTTTTTTGTAACTTCTTTTGCAGTCATTGTATTTACAGTCATTCCAATACCCCCTATGGTATATTTTTAATTTAAAAAAATTTAAATGCATCTAATTTTTACAACGATTAATTAATTTGAAATTGAATTTGTCTCACCAGTCCACTGACTCATACCTGGTACCACATTCGAAACATTTGAAAAACCTTTTTCTGTTAACTTTTGTGCTGCAAGATCACTACGGCTTCCAGTTCGACAAATAACATAAATTTCAGTTTCTTTCTTTAATTCATCTAATCTTTCATCTAATTCACCTAACGGAATTGAAATAGCATTATGAATATGATTAAAAGCATATTCCGCTACTTCTCTTACATCTAATATAATCATGTTTTCATTGTTTTTTAATTTCTTATCTAATTCTTCATTTGTTACAACAATTGGATGCTGCTTTTCATTTGTTTCAGAACTTGATGACTTTCTTAAATAATGCTTTAGAATTTCCCCTTCTTCAATTGTACCTAGATATTGATGTCCTGTACTTTCAGCCCATGCTTTTAAATCGGCCTTTGACCCTTTATCTGTTGCTTGAATTTCTAATATAAAACCCTCCTCAAGCTGATTCATCGCTTTTTTTGTCTTTACGATCGGCATTGGGCATGCTAATCCTTTTGCATCTAAAAACATATTTACTTTAATATTCATCATTTAACCTCCTGGATTTAATAAAACTATATTGTGTAAATACTTATTCCACTTTTCCTTCCCAAGAAAGCATTCCACCAGCCATATTAATTACTTTATAACCATAACTCTCAAGTAATTCAGTAGCACGACCACTTCGTCCACCAGAACGACAAACCATGATATATTCTTTTGATTTATCTAATTCATTCATACGAAACTCAATTAAACCTAAAGGCATGTTAACCGTACCAGGAATTTTCCCTGTTTTTACTTCATCTACTTCTCGAACATCGATTAAGTTTAAATCACTTTTCTCATTTAATAATAATTCAAGATCTTTTGCAGTCATTTCTTTCATTGTTATTCCCTCCATAATGTAATGATTTATTTCCAAAGACTCATGCCACCTTTTACATTCGTAACTTGTTTAAACCCTTGTTTTTTAAGTTTTTTGCTTGCTTTACTGCTTCTCATACCACTTTGACAGATCAATACAACTTCTTTTTCCTTTGAAAGTCCAGTTAGTTTTTCATCTAATTCATGTAGGGGTATGTTCTTAAATCCGCGAATACTTTTTGCACGATACTCAGCTGTTGTTCGTACATCGATAAATTGTTTATTTTTATCATTTAATTCTTTTCTTAACTCAGTAGTAGAAATTTGTCTAATCCCTTTTACGGGAAGAACACTTCTTACGAAAAATATGAATAAAAGACTTGGGATGATATATTTCAAATATTCCATCTAATTACCACCTTTTTTAAATAAATAAATTCACATTTCCTTCTTCTGCATCAGCCAAATAAGCTGCAACACCAGCATACTCGATATTATCTAACAGTTCTTTTTGTTGTAGCCCTAACAAATCCATCGTCATCGTACATGCCACTAACTTAACTTCTTGTTCCTGCGCCATTTCAATTAATTGAGGAAGAGATAGCGCATTATGCTTTTTCATTGCATTTTTAATTAGCTTTGGTCCAAATCCAGAAAAATTCATTTTAGAAAGACCCATTTTATCTGCACCTCTTGGCATCATTTTACTGAACATCTTTTCCAAGAAGCCTTTTTCTACAGCAATATTCTCATCGTTACGTAAAGCATTTAATCCCCAAAAAGTATGGAAAATTGTTACCTCGTGATCATATGCAACTGCACCATTTGCAATAATATAAGCTGCCATAGCCTTATCATAATCTCCACTAAATAATACAATTGTTGTTTTTTTCTTTGCTGACATTTGATTTCCTCCAAATCACTTTATACCCATAGGGGTATTATATTTGTCAAAAAATATACCTATACCCCTATGGGTATATAATTTTCTAAAAAAATTTAGTCAATCTATTTATTTTTATCTTTATCTACTGTTCACTAGCATGTTGACTGCATCTGTAATAACTTCTTTCGACTTATGATCATTTTTTTCTGATTCTAGAACACATTCAACTAAGTTAGAACTTACTATTACTCCAACCGTACGATCGACTGCAGAGCGAATAGCTGATAATTGAGTTACGACTTCTTTACAGTCTTTATTTTCTTCCATCATCTTCAATATTCCTCGTATTTGACCTTCAATTCGTTTAATTCTATTTTTCATCTTATCGTCATATCTCATATAATTCCTCCTTTCCTACATTTTGAATTACTTACAATCACATGAAGTCAATGAATAACCTATAATTTTAAAACCTTGTTTACTAAGAAATCGAATACTTAAATTTTTTTCAAGTTTATTTGAAGCGACAATATGAATTTCAATATTTGAAATATCTTCATATGATCTTTTTAAATAGCCGATAGGAATATTCAAAGCATTTTTAATAGGCATTTTATTAGACTCATTATAATCTCTTACATCTATAATTTGAGTTGATTTTTTACTTATGATGGATGATGAATTTGTACATTTTATATGCCAAATTGGAAAATATCTAATATAAAATTTTCTTAAGATTAGACCCATAATTAATGTGAAAATAAGAAACAACTTGATACCTCACTTACAAAAAATAGTATGTTACAAAAGTGATTATATACCCTATGGGGTATGTCGTCAATAAATTACTTTTAAATCTAAAAAGCTCTTTTTAAATGTAAGCAGCGCACAAAAAATGATGAGCTGCCTTTTATTCATGAGGTTCCTTATCAATTCTTTCTTATATAGAACTTGATGATATTCTAATTTTTTTCAGGTTTTAAAATGATATGCACTGCTTTTTTTCACCAATAAGGAAGCTCATTTAGTGATTCTTTATCCGTTACAAGTAGTTTTAATTTTTGATGTTCACGTAGTCTACTTCTTAATTCATTTGTAGCAGTTTGCAAATAAAAATTTTAACCACGTTCAATTAATATGATTTCTGCGTCTTCATTTAGTCTTTTAAATCTTGTTTCAGATTTATTCCCTCTAGCAACTCCAACAATGACAATAATTAATTTTATTAGTAGTCCTCATGATAATGCCGCTTATTTTTATTAAACGTTTATACCTATTGGGGTATAATAAATTCAATAAAAAAATGTAAAGAGCCCTTAGATTATTCTCAGGGTCTTCACATTTTCAAAATTAATTCTTTTGGACAGTTTCTACTGTCCTTATATGACATTACATGCAACATACCCTACTAGCTTTACGGGATCTTTTCCTGAAGAATAATCTGGTGCATGAGCAATCATTTAATCCTGCCTTAAATGGTGTAGCAATTACACCAATTCGATTATCAACACCCTCTCTGGCCCAGTGGACACTGAAAGCCAAGCACTAATTGCTGCAAAAATCCGGAGCCATATGCCACGATCTGATTGGAAGCTTTCTTTCTTGTTAAGTGTAAACAAATATTATAAAAATGAAATGAAAAAAGAAAGAATTTTCTGAAAAATCTTCCCGTGAATTTTTCAGTTACTTAGGAGGGAGGTATTACTTATTCTCTAAAAATCCTTTTCCAACTGTCCATGTTCATTAATAGAAGAAAAAAGCGTCAAACCGGGATTCTAGCAGGAATTTGACGCTTTTACAAATGCATATAAGAGTCGCTCTGCTGCCCCTCTCAAACTTATGTAAAATGTATATTTTATTCAACATCGTTCAATCAATTATTGAAACTTCCAATAACCATCAAACATTTCAAAAAAACGACTTTGATTAGTGTTCGTAATGTTCACTAAGAAAGGAGTTTCCCCTTTTTCTTTTAAAATCTTAGCTGCAGGACCTTCTCCAAAAGGTGTACAAAATAATAAATTAGTACCGCTCAATTTTAATATTCTGCAACGTGCATTGATTTCCGTATCTATATACTCTTCACCTTGTTTAAGGTCAAACAAATTCTTCCAAACTTCTAAAGTCTTTTCCAAATTATTTACAACAAAACCAACACTTTCTAATTTGGCTTCTCCTAATGCGTGTGATCCTATTAGGCCTTGGTGTTCTAGTTCTGAATACCTTTCTTCATCTGTTTTTTCCCATTCAATAAAAAATGGTAAAAGAACCTTTTGTTCCTTGGATTCAGGGAATAACAATGACCACTTGATTAATTGACCATCAGCACGAATTCTCTCTCCAGTAAGAGGTCCGTATACTTTAAGTCCTTCTGATTTAAGCTTTATTGCTAATTCTTCAATTTGATTTGTTCGGATCGCTATGGTCGCAGGACCTTCTCGATTTTCTTTTGCAAGCTGTTCAACGATTTGGGTAATCAATCGATTTTCATCATGTTTTTCCGCGATTGATAAATTTTCAATTCCTAAAAATTCAATATAATTTAAGCCAAAATAACTTAGAGTATTATATGTTCCCCAAGATTTATGTCGGCCTCCGTTCACAACATGAATTCCTTTTTGTTTTAAAGGTAAAATTGCTTCTTCAGGTTTCTTAAAGAACCAAACAAGGTGATCAAAGGACAAATTCATTTTAGTACTCCTTTCAGCAGGTCATTTAAACCCGCTCTCACTATGTGATCACAGGATGGTTCATACTTCTCCTTCTGACAGTGTCTATGTTGTATAAACGAAACTATGAAAAGGTCATTCCTATTAATATTTCTCCATTTTGCTTGAGCTTCCCTATATGAAAATATATCTTTTTATGGTTGAGGAAAATTTTCAAATTTCATTTTTTAAAATTAAAAAAAATGACTTTGTTTCTTCGTCTGTCTTACCTGAATTATATAAGCGTAGTTTCTTTTTCTAATTCACGATGCAATACTTCTCCTAATAGCTTTATACCTTCTGAAATTTTTTCTTTAGGCATATTCGAGTAATTTAATCGTAAAGTATTTTTCTTTGTTCCATTTGGAAAAAATGGAGCTCCAGGAACAAACGCAACATTATTTTCCAAACATTTAGTGAATAATTCCCCAGAATCAACATGTTCTGGAAGTTCAACCCAAATAAATAATCCACCCTCTGGCGTGCTATAGTTTATACTTTTTGGGAAATATTCTTTGATACAAGATAACATAGTTGTGCATCTTTCTTTATAAACAACTTTGATTTTATTGATATGTTCTTCGATATTGTATAGCTCCAAATACTTCGCTGTAATTCTTTGAGCAAAGCTATCTGTATGTAAATCGGCAGTTTGCTTAAAAGCAACGTATTTTTCAATGAAAGATTCGTCAGCACAAATCCACCCAAGACGAAGACCTGGTGTAAAAATCTTTGAAAAGGTACTTAAATAAATTACTCTATTCTCTGTGTCAAAAAATTTCACAGGAGGAAGCTCCACACCAGCAAACCTTATAGCTCCATAAGGATTATCCTCTATAATCAGCACATCATATTGATTAGCAAGTTCAATCATTCTTTTGCGTCTTTCTAGTTTTAATGTACGGCCAGTAGGATTTTGGAAATCTGGAATCGTATAAATAAATTTTGTATTAGAGTTCTCTTGTAATTTTTTCTCTAGCTCCTCCATAATCATTCCATCATCATCCATCGCTACTTCAACAAATTTAGGATTGTATAACTTAAATGCATTGATTGCAGCAAGATAGGTTGGGCTTTCACAAATAATCGTATCTCCCTCATTGATAAATAGTCTTCCAGTAAGGTCGATTGCTTGCTGGGATCCTGATGTTATAAGAATGTTTTCAATATTAGGATGAATTCCAAGTGTACCCATCCTTTGACAAATTGCTTGTCTTAAAGGTATGTATCCTTCAGTCGTGCTATATTGTAGTGAAGCTGCACCTTGTTCATTCAATACTGCATTGCATGCAACCTTTAGGGCTTCAACAGGAAATAGCTCTGGTGCAGGCAGACCACCAGCAAAAGAAATAACTTCGGGTCTTTCTGTAACTTTCAATATTTCACGAGTCTCAGATGAGTTTACTAATTCAGTTCGATTAGAAAATTTATTTTCCACTTAAAACCATTCCTTTTTTTATAATTTGTGAGTGATTACATTTAAGCATATTCTAAAATTATTATTCGCTAACCTATAATCATTAAACCAATCATTCTATAAAACTATTTCTATTCATATAATTCACCATATTTTCAAACATCTTAACATGCACGAAAAAGCCATACAACATTATAATTGTATGGCACACAATTTTATGATAAGCGTTACCTAAGTAATTTTAATTAAGATTTTTTAGTAAACCTTTAAGAATAATCAATCCTCGCTCAAGCTCTTCATGGGTTTCTGCTGCACTGATTGAAACCCTAACAGCCCGCTCTGGACAACTATTTCCAACGACAAAACGTTCTGCCGCATACACTTGTACACCTTGTTGTGCAGCTAATTTTTCAAATTCAGCACCAGTTATGTTTCCCGGTAATAGCAACCAACGAAATATACCTGTTTCAGAACCTAAACAAGTATATTCTGACAAATGTTTATTTACGATTTTGTTTCTAAGTATCGCTTCATCTTGGTGAACCTTAATGATGTTTTCAAATTCATTGGAAACTATCGTACGTGCCGCTAATTCTGAAAATAACGGAGAAACTGATATATTTAAATTATAAAGTGCCTTTGAAATTGACTCTTTTAATCGACTCGGTACCGCTACATAGGCTAACCGTAACCCAGGTGCTATTGATTTCGATAAACTCGAAATATAGATAACTTGTTCTGGTGCAAAGGATGCTACTGCTGGAATTGGTTTTTCATTGAGTAAATTATATGCCGCATCTTCAATGATGAACTGATTATATATTTTAGCAATTGATGCAATCTTTTTGCGATTCTCTACAGACATACAAGTAGTTGTTGGATTATGATAATCTGGGATCAAATAAATACCTTTGATGTTGTCATGTTTACACGCATATTCAAAGGCATTTGGACTCATTTCATTATTCTCTGACTTAATTGGCACAATTTGCACACTAAGCAGTGCTGCAATCGTTTTTAATCCAGGATAAGTATGATGATCAGCACCTATGCGATCACCAGGCTTACAAAGACTTGCTAGTGTTGCAGCAATCGCATTTTGCCCCCCATTTGCAAATAAAATATGATCAACTGTCGTTTCATATCCACCTCTTCGGATTAGCTTGATCGCTGCATCCTTTTGCCAAATGCTTTCTCCTGCTCTACCGTACCCAAACCATTTTTCATAATCTGTCTCTTGCAGCATATTTTTCAGTTTGAGTACTAATGGCTCGTATGAAGCATTGTATGGAAGTGTTGCGCCCATTTCGATTAAATGCTTCGGTTTAGTATCTTCAAGTAAATACGCATTCGATAAAGCATCATAGGATACAAATGTTCCACTTCCAACCGTTGCACTTAACAACCCCTTTAACTCACACACTTTAAACGCTTTTGAAATGGTACTGAGATTTAAATCTAAATAATCGGCCAGTTCACGCTGTGGGGGAAGTTTTGTTCCTGGTAATAAAACTCCATTTAAAATATCCTCTTCCAATTGCCATGCTATCGCCTGATAGATGGGCTTTTTATTTTTATCAATCGATGGCTTCCAGCTCATCGGATAGTTTTCGAAAGAATTAATCGACATCATACCCATCCTTTTTTCACACAATTATATAATTGTATGATTTATAGTACAAATATAATTTTCTTTTTAATGTTAACTCTAAATCATCTACTTAACATTCAATCTAGCAATGACATAATTTCTTTATTTGTGACTAATAACAAATTGATAACAAACCTCTATCATATTAATTTAACATTTGAAATTGAAGTACCCTTTATTTTCTTAAAAGCTAATATTCTAGTTCCTACTTTTATCCTTTTTAGAAGACACAATAAACAATGAATTATCTTTACAAATTAGCGGCATATGATATACTCTTTATTTGGTTTAACTAGATTAGTTTTCAAAGGAGTAACTTCATGAGTATTCAAAACGTGTATCTTTCGATCAAACAAGGAGAAACGGCCACAAACCAGAATAGATTTCCTATTACATATAATGAAACATTGCTAGGGCGTACGTGGGATAATGAATTCCCAGATATTCCTTTTACAAGTCAATATATTTCAAGAAAACATGCTTTAATTAGTTTTGATAAAGAAGAAAATTACACAATCGTTGATCTCATGAGTAAACATGGTACACAAGTAAATCATATTTTAATAGAGAAAAACAAACCATTTTTCCTTCGTGATGGCGATTGTATCAGTCTTGCAAGTGGTGCCGCTGTACTTATTTTTCATAATCTATCAGAGCAGAACCTTGGAGACACACTTGAAATGCCGTTAATCCTAGATAAACACATAAACGATTTCAAGGGTTTAACTGTGAATATAGTTAAGAGAGAAATTTTAATTGATGGCGTGAGAATCCATCTAACTAGTAAAGATACAGAATTATTTTTGTTGTTATATCAAAGAGCCAATAGCGCAGTTAGCTATAGCGAAATTAAAATAAATGTTTGGCCAGAACGAATGTCTAATGATATTGACCAGCCTGATGTAGGACGGGAAGAAATTAATACCCTTTTATATAGATTACGTAAAAAATTAGGTAAATACGGTCAATTGATAGTTTCTGTGCCTCGATATGGATATATGTTTGAACAAGAGGAACTGTAATGATTAAACGAATGAAAAAGAGTGTAGAATTTTAAAAAATCTACACTCTTTTTAGCATATGATTATATTTACATTTTAGTTATTAACTAAAAATAGTTATTTATTTTCCTATTAATTAGATAGCTTATAATAAATCAGATTTTACTTTTTTCTCTAAAATCGTTAATTCAATATAAATTGCAATAAAAGAGCACAATGAACCAACTAAAAGAAATATTGCGCATACATATACAGGTAGAATTAACAGAATGTACCCTAATAAAGTTACAGCAGCCATTAATAAATAAAACATTACAATTCACCCTTTTTCACATTAATTAAATTAAAACCAAATCGTCTATAAAAAAATTTATGTACTCATGTAAAGGTAATACATCAGGCTTTGTTACTCAATATCACATTGGTAACAAAACAGTAACATTTTAAAATTAATAACTTTTTACATTTTCCTTTTTATTTAAGAACTCAATTTGTTGTTTTTGAAAAAAGAAAAATTTTCGTTTAAATAAATTCATGAACAAATTCTAATACTAATCTACAGAGGTGATAATATGACTAAATGGAATGAACAAGCAGCAGCAAATAATAATTTGCCATCTAGCACAATTCGTTCATCTGAGCTTTTTTTAGGTAAGAAAGCAGATCATGAAATAGGTAAAAAAGCAGACCATGAATTTTCAGAAGATCTTTCTGATGGCGGAGAAAGAAATGAAAATATTGAGAAGCTAATCAATGATTCTAAGATGAAATAATTGATGCAACACTGTTTCTCAACAGAAAAAAGAGCTAATCGGATATTTGCCGATTAGCTCTTTTTAATTTACATTTAGTTTTTAACATTTTTAGGATTATAAATTGAATAATGGTCTAAAATTAGATTTTTATTCTTTAAAGGAAAAACAAATTTAAGTTTATATGATCCACTAGAATAAGTTAATATTTTTTCGTTATTTGAGGTAGTAACTTCTGAACTTGGTGAACCAAAGTAATTTTTTACATTCGTAATAGTTAAATACTTTAACTGAGGATCAAAAGAACGTAATTCAAATATAGGATGACCTTTTTGATAACCAACTACTACATTTCTTTTTGTATATGTGTTATAAGTACCTTTTGCAGCGGCCACATATATGCTACTGTCTTCTTTACCCCATTTATTCTTTATTGAATCAACAGTTGAATTCATTACATTAAATTCTGCATTGATTATTTTTCCTTCTTTAGCGTTTGTTGAAATACTTTTTAAAATGGTGTTCTGTATAGAAATGGCTTTCTTAATTTCGTTATTTAAATTTGTCACATTAACAGGCTGAACTTTATTATTATTTAGTTTATATTTTTGTTTTAAAGATAGAATTTTATAGACACTTTTATTAATTGTGTCTTCTGATATTTTGTGATTTATTACAGCTGAATAGATGCTATTATAAATAGTTTTAACATTTTGATTGCCATGTCCGATCAAAATAATATTACTTCCGGCATTAATAGATGTTACTGCTGCATTACTTAAGTTATAGTGTTTAGCTATAGCTCCCATTGACATATCATCAGTTATTACGACTCCATTATACCCATATTGTTTTCGTAAAAGATCCGTTATCACTGCTTTAGACATGGAAGCTGGATATTTAGAATCTACTTTTTTTACTAAAATGTGTGCTACCATCAGCATATCTGCATGATTTTTGATTGCATTATCGAAAGGAACTAACTCAAATTTCTTCAAACTTGATAAGTCTTTGTTCACGATTGGAAGTTCTAAATGAGAATCTACTGAAGTATCCCCATGCCCAGGGAAATGTTTAATAACAGGAATTGTGTTTCCTTTTCTAATTCCTTCCATCATTCCCTCACCAATTTTTGAAACGGTACTTGAATTTGTACCATAAGAACGATCTCCGATTACAGTATTTTTAGGATTACTTTGAATATCTAATACTGGTGAAAAGTCAGTATTGAATCCAAATGATGATAGTTCTTTTGAAATCATATTCCCTATATTATAAGCGTATTGTACATTATTTTTATTTCCAATTGTTCTAGCAGCTGGTGTATTAATAACAGTGGAAGGCATCCGATTTACCCTACCGCCTTCTTGATCGACGGATATAAATAAAGGAACCTTGTTATTTTTATTGTATGTTTTTATATCATTTGTTAATGTTACTAATTGACTTGGACTTTTTATATTTGTTCCAAAAAGTATTACGCCGCCTAATTTATAATTTTTTAAAAGTGTATCTGCATTACTCGATGTTGTACCATCAAAACCAGCAATAATCATTTGACCGATTTTTTCTTTAAGCGTTAATTTATTTAGTTCAACAAGGACTGGGTCAGTTTTTGAAACAGTTACATTTTTCTTTATAGTAGATCCAGTATTATTAGCCGTACTTTCATTTTTTTGAGCATTAACTACCATACAACCAGATAATAATAGGAAACTACTAATCGTAATGACTGATAATCTTTTAATCTTATTTTTCATAATTTCACCTCTAAATTCAATATAGTAAAATGTCAATATTGTCTTCGGAAAAATTATAGCAAATAAATGTTTCAAAATTGTAAATAATTTGTAAGAAATCTATAATCTAATTCAAATCTAATTTTAAATCCAGTTATGTTTAATCATGTGTACGCCTTCAAATACAGGATTTATATGAGAATATTCGTTAAATCATTTTTCAATTGATTGTGTGATTGTCGTTTTAATGATTTTATGTGAAACATTTAGCCAAGTGTCGAATCACAAAAAATCCTTATAGATATGAGTCGTATAAGGATTTTTTTACAGTATGATTCTATAATTTTCATCTTAAGCTTGAGTATATTCAAAGCGGCCAGCTAATACTCATATACTACTACTTCATTGAATTAGTTACATTCTCTAATTCTACTTTATTTTGATTACTTATAGGAGTAGCTGCTTTAGAAAGTAATCCTGAGATGGTTACAGCGATAAGGACGAAAATTAGGGCTCGTAGTAAACCTACATGTTCCCCAATAACCCCTAAAAATGGTGGTCCTACTAAAAATGCTAAGTACCCAGCCGTCGATACCGCACTTACTCTTGCAGCAACTCTGTGTGGATCGTCTCCTGCAGCAGACATTCCTACTGGAAATCCAAATGCTGCTCCAAGTCCCCATAAAACAATTCCAACAGCTGCTACCCCGTAACTTTTACCCAATATAACGATAATCAGTCCTGCAATCGCAAAAAGCGCTGAAGATCGTAATATAATAACGCGGCCGAAACGGTCAAGTAATTTATCTCCAGCTGCACGTCCTATAGTCATTGAACCTACAAATAAACCGTATGCGAATGAACCCATAGCTGGCGTAACTTTGTACCCATCAACCATAATAAGTGGTAACCAGTCATTTGCTGATCCTTCAACAAAAGCCATTCCAAGAACTATAATACCGATCATAACTGTTCGTCGCTCTTTCCAAACAGCCAAATGTTCTTTACTTCTCTTAGCTTTATCTGAATCACTATTGTCTTCTTTTGCAGTGTCAGCAGGTATAAAACGGTATAAATAAAAAGTAATTAAAACGATTACCACAGCAGTAATTGACATGTGAATCGCTACAGAAATATTTGATTTAATCATGATTGATCCAATTAATGCTCCAAGAAGCGTACCTAAGCTAAAAGCGGCATGAAAACCTGTTAAAAGTGACTTTTTAGCGGCTTTCTCAACTGCTGTTCCCTCTACATTCATCGCTACATCGCATATTCCTTGCCCAAAACCAAAGACACTTAAGCCCAAAAATAGTATTATGCTATTTGCAAGTAATGAGCTACTGATTCCGACAATTAAGATCCCAATTGATGCTACCGATAGACCTAATAACATGACAAAACGTCCGCCCTTTTGAGCAATAAGAAAACTTGCACTTGTAAGTCCGATTATTGAACCTACTGCAAGCCCAAATATGATTATTCCCATCTCTGCTGTTGTTGCTCCAAGAGCATCCCTTATTGCTGGCGTTCGAGATACCCACGATGCTGCAGCAAATCCAGACAATGCAAAAATAAAATAAACGGCTACACGCCATAATTGAATTTGACGATTATTTAATGAATATTGCATACATGACCTCCTAGTTAAATTAATGGTTAAAAGATTAATAAATAAAGTAAAAAACTTATTAAAGACATTTAAAAAGTGTCGAACAAAAACTTATTAAACGCATTTAATAAGTTGCCATTCAAGTACGTTAAGTTTTCTATTATTCTAGTATTATACGGTCAACTCGATCAGATTACCTTCTGGGTCTTTTATTACACTCTCATAGTACCCATCACCAGTGACACGAGGACCATCAATAAGAGTAAATCCACTATTTTTAAACTTGTTTGTCATCTGATTAACTTTCTCCTGGCTTCCTAAGGATATTGCAATATGAGCCCAACCAAATTGATTTCCATGATTCGTCTTATTTACCCCATCCTTTCGCATAATCTCTAAACGTGCGCCAGATTCAAAAGTAAGAAAATAAGATTCAAATTTCTTTTCGATATTATGATATTTATCGTTTGACTTACAGTTAAAATAAGTCTGGTAAAAGTCCTTCATCCCTTCCAAATCGTTAACCCATATCGCAATATGTTCAATTTTCATTTATATTTCACTCCCAAATATTATTTATGACTAAATCTTACTATTAAAAGAAGATCACACCCCTAAATAAACTAATCATTCCATTTAGCTATTTGTACGCGCAAAAAATTAAATGCAGCCATACCTGATTAAATTATTCAATCAATCATTAGTTTAAGACAAAGACTTTGTAAACCAAATAAATAGTCTTGTTTCCAATCACTCGTCGTAAGTGATGGAAGATGTTCGGAAGGTATGTAATTTGTACTGGAAATACTAATTTTATCTAAGATTGTGTTATCAACTTCATCATTACAAAAAATGAAAATATGAGGGTTAATAATAGCTACAAATGAGGCTATTAACCTGCAAATTGCATCTATTTCATGATCCTCACTAATTATTAGCGTTTTATTTCTTTTTCCCTTTCTTAATGCATTCCCAAAATTTTTGTCATCATATTGAGGAACGAATGAAACCTCTCCAGAGAAAAAAGTACTTCCTCGGACAACATCACCGTTTACCATAATTCCTGCACCTGGTCCATTTTGACCTGAATACAAATAAACAAGGGATTGTTTTTCTTTTATCCCTCTATAATTGTGAAAACCAAGAACCGCGGCATTCATATCGTTCTCTACTACGACAGGAATTGAAAAATGCTCCTCATAATATTCCTTTAAATTAATGTTTTGAAATTGCTCGTATCCCGGGATATAAAATATTTTTCCATGATCAACCGCTGCTGGCACACCAATTGACATTGAACTTATTTTTGGATAATTGGTCATTATATTTTCAATCGTCGCAGTTAAAAAATCTAAACTATTCTCTAATAGAGCACTAGGCGCATTACCTTTTTCTTTTACTTCACCCGCACAATTAAAAACAATAAAATTCGTTTCTGTTCTTTCTAAAAATATGACCAAGCCTAACATATGTTCAGGATTGTAAGAATATCTTTTTGCTCGCCTTCCACCACTAGAATCATCTAGACCGACTAAACAAACTTCTCCCTCTTTTTCCATCTCTGCTAAAAACTTGCTAATTGTCGGGAAACTAATTTCTAACATTTGACTTAGTTCAACTTTTGTTGCACTACCTATTTTTAAAAGGGTAGAACGAATACCACGGAGGATTACTTTCTTCATAGAACTTGGAGTTGGAATAATTTCACTCACTAAAATCACCACCTTAAGCAACTTATTAAACGCATTTAATAAGTATTGGCGTAAATATAACATATATATGTTGTTAAAACAATGGATTAAAAACACGATGATAAAAGTAACCCACAAACTTAGGCCCAATAAGCTAATTTAAAGGCAAAATGTTGAAATTTACTAACTCATAATAGCTTCATGAGTTAGTAAAATAAAAAAAGACATAGTATATATACTAATGTCTTTTACAAGTTACTTACGATAAATGGAATCGTGATCACTGTTATTAAGATTAAGACCCAGTTATATTTTTTAAGATTCTCTTCAATTTTTTGCATCTCATCTACGGTATTTGTATTAATGGTTTCCATTTAGTCCGCCTTCTTTCAATTTAATTTTTAATTAAGTATGAAGTCATTATAATTAAAAGATGTGAACTTAATGTGAATTTATGTTAACTTTAGTTAACTTAATCCTATTTCTGGTAAAAATTCAATAATTCGTCACATTTAAAAAAATCCTCTAACATTTCAATTTATATTTCAATCTAATTTCCACCTAATCGACCGGCTTTTTTAAAGGCTTGATAAACAAGCAATAACAAAAATAAAATTGGTATATAAAAATAAAGAAAACTAGAGGTAACGTATGTCATGAACGTTCCTATTCTCTCAACATCCAATTTACTTTTGACACTGATCACCATGAAATGAACAATAATTATAGAAAACCATAAAGATTTTCTAGATTTAAATTTAAACGATTCTTTTAAAATTCGAAACCCTCCCCATAATGCCATACAGCAAGGAGGAAGAATTACTAAGAGCCATAAAAAAATATATACATATTCAAATCTTTCTATAAAAGGATAGCGAATAATTTTTGACATCATCAAGGTTGGCCAAGTTATATGTCTAAGTTGGCCATGACTAAAATAACCAAATGAAACGAATGTAATAAATAGGTATAAAATGGTTGTATACGCTTGTGAAATATGTGCCCATTTTTGAGATTTTTGATTATTTTTAATAAACGGAAAGTAAATAAGTAAGAATTCAGGTCCAGAGTACATCAGGATACAATTCTTTGCTGAAACATAAAAGTCACCTATACTATGATTAAAAACAGGTAATAAATTTGTCCAATAAGCATATTTCAATGGAAAGTAAAATGTAAACAATAAGATTGAAGGAATGATTATTCCCCAAAAACATATTCCTGTAATGACCCTAAATCCCCCAAAGACCAAATATGTGATAACAAAAAGCAAAATAAGTGATAAGAGCCAAATTGGAAAATAAGGAAAAACCCAAGTAATAAGAACTGCTATGTAGGACCTAATTATAGTAGTAATTACTAAAAGCATGTATACATAAAAAAAAATATTTAATACGTTACCTATCCATTTCCCAAATAATTGTTGGTGTAAAGACATAAGATCTCCATTATTTGATTTCTTTAACAAGTAATACATTAACCAAATAATGATATGAAAAGAGAGACCAACTACTAAGACTGAAACCCATGCGTCTTGTCCCGCTCCTTTTACGATACTACTTTGAAAATTCAGCAAGCCAACTCCGGTTTGAGTACTATGTATAAGAAATAATAAAAAAAAGGGAGATACTGTCAGACTTTCTTTTAATTGTTTACTCATAGACGATCTCCTTCACTTTTTATTCACCAATTCCAGATTGAAATAATACTACTTTTACATTCACATCATATTCAACAGCAGGATACACCTTTTCATAAAACTCCTTTTCGTTCCATTTTTTTGAATGTGCTCTTGCTAAATCACCTATACCTAAAGGATCGACTTGATGTTTTTGAAGGGTTAATAATAGTTTTTCAAAATCTACTTTCATCTGTTTTTCCAATTGGTTGTTTAAAAATACATTATTTTTTCTTTTCATTAAATCTAGCCATTCTGGATAATCTTTTACCATCCCTTTTAGAGTAATATCAAATTTCACTTTTGTTTTTGCCTTATTAGCTTTAATTGATTTTTTTTCTTCCCCGCTTAAAATCGTTAGTATTGCAGAATCAATTTTCTGCCCTTTCTGTATATTAAGTTCTGTTTGACCTCTAATTACTCTTCCTCTTAATATTTTATACAGTAAGCTTTCTTTTGGATTTAAAATAAGAGCAAGTTTGTCCTTCTTAAATACTGCTAGCCCGTTTACCTCAATATTTTCTTTTTGATTTATCTTAATATATGGTACTGAAGCATCTCTACCTTCTCCGTAGTAGTCGAATAAAAAACTATGCAAAGTTGGAAGCGGAACAAATTGAGTCCTATAATTTTGTTCAATTAATTTATAGATATAGTTGCTGTCTTTCTCTTTGTTTTTCTTTAATAATTCTCCTGCTGGTTCTTCTGAAATCGCTAGTATAGCATTACTTCCAATCAAGGGGTCCCTACAAACCGCCTTAACAAAATACGACACCCCATTTTCAGCTAGTTCTTTTCCAAAGACTAGAAGGTTCAACTTGCCCATTTCAATCGGTTTTGGGGATTGTTCATTTAAAGCTTGTTTAATTAATAGGGATTTTTTACCACTACCCTGTAAAATATTGCTCCCTTTGTTTTCTACTTGGGTAAAATCAGAATAAAGTGCCGTTCCAACAAAATTTTTATCGACCTTGTCAAAACCGTAAACTGATATAATTTGCACTTCATCAATAATTTTTTGCCGTGGAAAAGAGCAACCTGATACAAACAATAAAAGTAGAAAAAAAACACAAAAAAAGCATATATTTTTTCGATTTATATTATTCATTATTACGTTCATCCTTAGCTTTATTAGGATTATATCTTTTTAGTGAAAGAGGTCTTAAAAATCTACTTCGAGTCGTTGTAAACTGATATGATGACCGAATAAAGCTATCGCTAAAGCTTTTTATTCTAAAAGGATACAAGGGAACCATATATGGATTTCCTAAGGATTTAAGTTTTAATAAATGCCCTAGCAGAAGAATAAATCCTATTATTATTCCAAAACCTCCCATAAATGCTGCTAGTAAAATAAGTGGAAACCGCAATAGTCGAATTGCATTTGACATTTTAAATATAGGTGTTGTGAAAGAAGCAAGTGCCGACAGTGATACAATGATAAGTAAAATATTACTCGTTAGTGCTGCTTGTACAGAAGCTTGGCCAATTACAATACCTCCTACAATCCCCAATGTTTGTCCAATTTTTGTCGGTAAGCGGGCTCCTGCCTCTCTCAACAGTTCAATAGTAGTTTCCAAAAAAATGGCTTCCCAAATCGGAGGAAATGGAACATGTGCTCTTGAACTAATTAGAGGTTGCAATAAATCATCAGGTAAAACTTCATAGTGATATGTTAATATTGCTACATATATCGGAGTAGCAAACAATGAGAAAATAACGCTCATAATGCGAATGATTCGAAAAAACGAACCAAGTACCCAATTCAGATAATAATCTTCAGGAGAAATGAAAAAATCCAATATGGTTGTTGGTCCAGTAATAATGTAAGGCGATCCATTTGATAGGATAGCAACTTGCCCACTAATCATCGCATATACAACCCGATCAGTCCGTTCAGTAGATAAAAAAATAGGAAAAGGAGTATTCGAGTTATCTGAAATAATTTGATCAATTTGTGAGTTATCAAAAATAACGTCGAAGTCGATATCTTCCAAACGTTGACGAACAGTTTGAACATATTCTGGATTCGTAATTCCATCCAAATATGCAATAACTACTTCTGTTTTAGACATTGATCCTATTTTGATTTCCTCAAAAACTAACTCAGGTGCAGCAATTTTTTTTCGAAGTAAATGGAGATTAGTACTAAGGTCTTCAACAAATCCAACTTTTGGTCCAATTACACTAAATTCATTATCTGTATCATTATTCTCACGATAACCAAGTTTTGAATTTTCTAAGTTTATCGTCAAAAAACGCTTGAAATACTTGAATTCAAGAATTACATATCCTTTTATTAACATTTTTTCTAAATCTAGTGGGTTATTTGTAATTTGGACATCCTCGAAAGGAATCAACTTTTTCACATCATTAATATTACTAATTTTCTTAATATGTTCTTGTAGTGACGGAAGTAAAAGGTTATTTATTTTATCTGCATCTACCATACTTTTAAAGTAACTAATTGTAATATCCTGCTCTTCAGATAATGAAAATTGATAGAAATCGCTCGATTTTGCAGCCTGCAGTAATACTGATGCTATTGACTTAGTTTCTTTCTCGGTCTCTTGTTTACTTAAAAATCGTTCTCTAGATTTTAAACTCATTTATACCACCCAACAGATTGTATTATTTTTGAATTTACTTTGAGTTCTCAGCATTGTCGAATTAATACATTTATTACTTTAAAAGAACTAAAAATGAGAATTCAATCTAGTCTGGCTAGAATTTCCATTATATCTCCTACTTAATTTTTTCGTTCATACCAATTTATATACAAAAAAAGTTTTCAATTTATTTATTTTCAGGTAATTTTCTAATACAGACTTCTAAACATACTTTGTATCAATATCAAAGCTAAAAAAAAAGCTCCCAATTTCACTGGAAAATTGGAAGCCTTTATTGAATTAGTTAGTTCGTCCGTTACAACTGTTAACTTTTAGACTAAATCATATTTTCAGGTCTAACAATTCGATCGAACTCTTCTTCTGATAAATAACCTGTTTTTAAAGCTGATTCCTTAAGTGTAGTACCTTCTTTATATGCTAATTTTGCAATTGTTGCCGCTTTTTCATAACCGATATGAGGGTTTAATGCTGTTACTAGCATAAGTGATCGATTAAGATTTTGTTCAATCACTTCTATATTTGCTTCGATGCCTTTTGCACAATGATCATTAAATGAATTCATTGCGTCTGAAAGTAGTCGAACTGATTGTAAAAAATTATAAATGATGACGGGTTTAAATACATTCAATTCAAAGTTCCCTTGACTAGCGGCAAAGCCAATTGTCATGTCATTTCCAATAATTTGTGTTACAGCCATAGTGAGTGCTTCAGATTGAGTTGGATTTACTTTTCCTGGCATGATTGAGCTTCCTGGTTCGTTTGATGGAATCGTTATTTCACCGATCCCACTTCTAGGTCCACTTGCCATCCAGCGGACATCATTCGCAATTTTCATTAAATCTGCAGCCAATGATTTTAAAGCGCCATGAGTAAAAACGATTTCGTCATGACTTGTTAGAGCTTGGAATTTATTTTCAGCAGAAATAAACTGATAACCAGTTAATGAACTTATTTCCTCTGCCATCAATTTAGCAAATTTAGGATGAGTATTGATACCTGTACCTACCGCTGTCCCACCAATTGCTAACTCAGCAATAAATTTCATACTTTCTACTATCATTTGTTCACTTTTTTCAAGCATACGATGCCATCCACTTATTTCTTGACCTAGGGTTATTGGTGTCGCATCTTGTAAGTGCGTTCGCCCGATTTTAATAATATTATTAAATTTACTTACCTTTTCATTTAGTGTATTTTTCAAGCAACTTATTGCGGGTAATAATTGGTCATTAATTGAAACAGTACTGGCAATATGCATTGCTGTTGGGAACGTATCATTTGAACTTTGTGACATATTAACATCGTCATTTGGATGAATTTGCTTATTGCTTCCTCTCTCTACTAAGAGTTGATTCCCACGGTGAGCGATTACTTCATTTACATTCATATTTGTTTGTGTACCACTACCAGTTTGCCAAACTACAAGTGGAAAATGATCGTCATATTTGCCTGTTACAATTTCATCCACAGCTACTATGATAGCGTCTGCTTTTTCATGATCTAATTTATCTAGTTTTTTATTTACAATCGCAGCACTTTTTTTAATTAGTGCTAAAGAGTAAATTAATTGAATAGGCATTTTCTCTGAACCAATTTTAAAGTTTTCAAAACTACGCTGTGTTTGTGCACCCCAAAGTTTATCTACAGGAACTTTTATCTCACCTATTGAATCTTTTTCAATTCGAAAATCCAATTTTATGCCTCCTAGTTTGTATTTAACAAATAAAAAAAATATTTCCCCATCTAATTCATGAAAGTAATTATGGAATATTGTCTTGTACGTACTTTATTAAACTTATGTATAAACTATTACGGTGAAAACTAGTTTAAAAAAGAACTTTGAATGGCATAAATATAGTCAATGTTTATGTATCGTTTAAAGTTTTAGTTAACGACAAAAAAATTATGTACTTACCAAAAAGTTCATTTTTATGTCTAGCCTAAGAAAAAGAATAAAGCTAATCGAATAAATCTCGATTAGCTCAATTAATTTGTTGATATTTTTGGAACAATTATTTCACTGTTTTAAAACTTGATTCATAAGTTATTAGAATAAAATTGTATCTAATGCATATTTACCAGGACCTATTAAAGCTACACCAATCGCAACTGCAAGCAAAGTTAAGTTGTATTCATATCCATTAGATGTTGCCCATAAACCGTTCGGCCCATGAACTTTAATAATCGCCATTACCATAGTACCTGCAATCAAAATTCCTGCAAGTGGAGTTAATAGTCCTAAAGTAAACAAAATACCACCAATAAGTTCTGCTAATCCTGCGAAAAGTGCTATCGTTACTCCTGGCTTCATACCAATCGAATCAAACCATCCACCAGTACCTTTCAACCCATGGCCACCAAACCAACCAAATAATTTTTGCGCACCATGACCTACAAACAGTAAACCGATTACCAAACGTATAATTAATAAACCAATATTTATCATCTTAAAATCCTCCTAATAGTTATTTATCTTTAATTCGAGATAATTTATTAAAAAAAATGAACGATTACACATTATTCTTTACTTTTGTTAGAAGCTTAACTAAAAGCTCTGCCTCGTCAGAACTTAATAATTCAAACATTTGATTAACAATTACATCGTATTTCGGCATGATTTCATCCATTAAACCATTTCCATCAACAGTTAATGTAACATGGATCATTCGACGGTCATCTGGACAGTCACTTCTAATTAATAAACCTCTTTGCTCAAGCTTATCAATAATATACGTCATAGAACCACTTGATACCAGTATTGAATTTCCAATTTGTTGGATTGTTTGTTTCCCTCTTTGATAAAGTACCTCTAACACCGAAAATTCTGTAATACTTATATTGATTTTTGCCAGTTCTTTCTTTATTCGATCGTGTATTGCTTTAGATGATTGCATTAAAAGTAAAAAAGATTGATTTTGGCATTTTCTCTCCAACTATTTCACCTCCGCGAAGTATTTCGAATCTAAGTATCTTGAATCTGAGATAATCATAATACGTATACAATTTACTGTCAATAATATAATTATATTTTATTAAAAAGAAATTAATTTTGAGAACCTATTTGCGATATAATTATTTAATTTAACAAGTATTTTCCAACGTTTCCCTCAGCTAACTCTTTTTTTCCTTACTTAAGAATTTATAGGTTTTAATTTATTCATCAAAATAGTTATGGGACGTTAAATATTGAGATTATCATTTCGTTCAATTGTATTTATGTATTTTCTATTAATATAAAAACCTTGCTTTTTCAAGCAAGGTTCAATGTGAAAAGTATTAAGCTCCCGGAACTCCTACTTGTGAGATTCTTCTACAATCTACAATAACTAGTCCTCCACTTACACTAGAAAAATACGCTAGATTTGTGGAAGAATCGAAAGTAATAAAGAAATTTACGCTTTCTGATACGCCATCTACTATAATTTCATTAATAGGATATTGTGGTGGTAGAGTAGATAAAAACTCACAAATACTTCTAGGTCTACTAAATTCTTCATTTGATCCCAATTTAATCCATCCCCCTCCTTTACCTCTCAATCTATTATATTGATTGATTAATATTTTGATTAGATTAGTATCTCTCAAGTTTAAAAAATAGTTTTTAATCACTTTTAATAGTTTTATTCTTCCGAGTCTCCTTCCATAAGCATGTCCCAACATAGGGCAGTACCTTTTTCGATTGCTCTATTAACTTTTTTCCCTAAGATTAACTCTAAATATTTCGGTGCAAGTCCATAGCCTGGACGAATAATCTTTATATTTTCTTTCGTTAATGCTTCTCCAGCATTAATCTGTTCAGAAATATAGATTGATCTTCTAAATTGCATTGATTTTTTCTCTTCATCTGTAGGTCCAATAAAGATAGACCCTAATGATTTCCATGCTGAATTAGTTTCAGTAACTAGATTTGCAAATTCATCTGGTTCTAATGAGAAAGCTGCATCCACACCTCCATCTGATCGATCTAATGTGAAGTGCTTTTCAATTACTGTACTTCCAAGCGCAACACTAGCTACAGCAACACCGTTGTCCAACGTATGATCTGATAATCCTACTTGGCATTGAAATAAATCTTTTAAATAAGGTATGGTTCGAATATTGGAATGCTCTGGTGTAGCTGGATAGCTGCTAGTGCATTTTAATAATATAATCTCTTTACAGCCCGCTCCTCTAATAGTTTCTACCATGTCACTAATCTCTGAAATTGTTGCCATGCCAGTAGAGATAATAATGGGTTTTCCTTTTGATGCGACCTTTTTTAAAAGCGGAAGATCAATATTTTCAAATGAAGCAATTTTATAGCAAGGAACTTCGAGTGTTTCTAAAAATTCTATTGAGGTTTCGTCAAACGGAGTACTAAAAGGAATCATGCCTAATTCTTTACATCGTTTAAAAATTGGTTCATGCCATTCCCACGGGGTATATGCTTCTTCGTATAATTCGTATAAAGATTTTCCTTTCCAAAGCTGATTTGCCGGATTTACGATAAATTCATTTTTACGAATGTTTAAAGTCATTGTGTCAGGCAAATACGTTTGTATTTTAAACGCATGTGCACCTGATTTAGCGGCAGCCTCTACAATCTGTAAGGCTCGTTCAAGTGATTTATTATGATTACCTGACATTTCTGCAATAATAAACGGCGGATGATTTTCTCCGATTTTTTTATTCCCAATTAAAATTTCATTCAAAGTCTTTAATAACCTCCTTTTTTAAAAATGCACAATATTGTTGCCATCTTTCTTTAAATAGTCCAAAAATAATTAAATCTTCAAATTGATTGTTTTTAAGAATCTGTTTTTCAAGCCTACCTTCTTCAATAAATCCTAATTTTTTATGATAATTTAAACTAATCAAATTAAATCCAAGTACATACGCACTTACTTTCCTCATGTTTAACTCATTATAAAGATAATCCAATGCTAATATCCCCAAAACCGTCCCAGAACCACGTGGTGCAGTCTTTTCTCCAATATAAAAGCCCCACTCACAAGTTCTGTGTAATTTATTTAAATTTGTAAATTGAATAAATCCAATTGGTTTATTCTTATATAAACAAAGATTTGCGATTTTCGTTTTGTCATCTTTTAAAGAATGAAACCAATTCGTATGCTGTTCGATAGTAATCGTTTCATCAGAGTTCATAACAGATCTGATTCGATCGGAATTTCTCCACGCTAAAATAAGATTTAAATCTTTCTGTTCTAAATTACTTAGTTTAAAATCCTCAATTTGTATCATTTAAACATTCAACAACTTTCTCTATAAAACTATTTAAGCGATTTTCTCCCATTAATTTATAAGCGTTTTGAGACATCTTTAATACGTTTAAAGGATTCTCCATTAATAAATTCAGTTTTTTCTCAATTAGTTCTGAAGTTACTACTGTACTTTTACCTAAATGGTAGATTGCACCAGTTTCGTTTACTAAATTTATAATATCGACTTGATTATCAGCCGTAGCGATTGTTAATGTAGGCAAACCTAAATAACATCTTTCCCATGTAGTTGTCCCACCTGCACCGATGGAAAGATCAGCCAAATTCATTAATTTAGCCATATGACTAATTTGACAATGTAAATGAATATTTGCTTTGTCTTTACAAAGTAATTTAATAGCTTCCTTATTTTTATTACTATTTCCAACAACAATATCAATGTGGATGTGTGAATAGATAGATTTTATTAATACGTTTAATGTTTTAAGTGTTTCATTAGTAGGATCACTGCCGCCAAAAAAAACAAGAATTCTTTTTATATTCCCGTTTCTATTTCGTAAATTTATTTTTTCATCCATGAATTCTTTGCGTAGTATGACATATGGCGAGCCTATGAATTTCACACAGTTTGATGGTACTAAATCGTGATACCGCTCACTATTGTTAGAAAGATTCTGATCTAAAAGAATATGACAAAAATGACTTCGATTTGCTAAATCATCTATTACGATTATTTCTTTTCCGACTAGCTGATACAGTAATTCTTCCCATTTGGAATCAATCGAATAGTGGTCAATAATGAAACACGACCTTGATGGATTATTCTTCATAACGTTTACTGTTTGTAGTAGATCTGTCTTCCAATCAACTGACAACCAGGCTTCATAAGGATTTTCTAGTTTTTGAGGGAAATTTTGATTACTAGCTCCATTTGGTAGAGTATACAATTTATAACCATGTTCTTTAATCAAATAATTTAAATTACCTTGTAAATCTCGACAAATAAACACAATATTAATCCCATATTTTGAAAATAAATTAGCAAGAGTCAAGCAGCGCATAACATGACCAGTTCCGATTTCATAAGAAGCATCAACTCGAAAAAAAATCGTTTTATTGTCCATTAAATTCCTCTATTTGCTTTTGTATAATATGGTGATTAATCGTTAATAATTCAGGCTTTCTTTCGAATAAATCGTATAGGTCCAGTAATGTGAAGAAAGGATTAGTTGAATAGATTTCCTCGATAATCGTACTGATCAACTTAAAATCTTCAGGAGTATCAACGGTAAGTCGAATATGACTTTTATTTACATTTTGAACGATTTGTTTAATGGAATATTTTTGTGAGCGGTATATAAAGGGGGTAACATGTTCTCGATATGATTCAGGTAGTTGTAACTGATTAATTGTCTTTATTAAAGAAAAAGACATCACTTCAATGTCCATCCCAATAGGGAAACTCCTTTGAACAGTATTTGAAACATAGTCAATATGATGCATATTTAATTTGAATTCATTGATAACCGTGTCGATAATAGTTGGATCGATTAAAGGACAATCAGAAGTGATTCGAACGATTAAATCTGCATTGTACAAAGATGCTGCTTCAAAATATCTGGATAAAACATCATCCTCTGACCCCCGGTAGTAAGATAGAGACATGAACTCACAAAAATCCACGATTTTTTGATCTATTTCGTTTGTAGTGGTTGCTACTACGATTTCGTCAATTAGCTTTGCTCTTTTGACCCGTTCTATTTGATAAGCTAATAAAGGTTTATTCAATACTTTTAACAGTACTTTACCAGGTAATCTTGTAGAACCCATTCGTGCTTGAATAATTGCGACAACTTTCATTTTCACACTCCCATTTAAATAGAGATTGATCGTTCCTTACAATCTACTTTTCGAAAAATAATTTAAAACTTTTTTTACAGCATTTACAACGTCTTTGGCGTCTTGATCACTCATTCCTGCATGTAATGGCAATGTAATGAACTCTTCATAGCAAGATTCCGTCACTGGACAACTACCTTTTTTATAGCCTAAACTTTCGTAATAAGGATGGTAATAAACGGGTACATAATGAACGTTTACTCCAATATTTTCTTTTTGTAATGCTTCAAAAATAAATTTGCGATTGGCATTGAGATTACGAGATTTAAGTTTTATTATATACAAATGCCAACTTGAGTCCCCGTTTTTATCTTGGTAAGGTAATGTTAGATCTTTAAGTGATGCTAATTCATGCGTATAAAAACGACTAATTTGTTTTCGTCTAGCAATAAATGAATCTAGTTTCTTTAATTGGGATATGCCAAGTGATGCTTGAATATCTGTCATTCGATAATTAAAGCCTAGTGAGTGCATCTCGTAATACCACGGACCATGATTTTCTTTCAATAAATGTTTAGCTCGCACAATACCATGAGATCTAAATTGAATTAATTTTTGATAGTAATCTTCATTGTTAGTTGTAATCATTCCGCCTTCTCCGGTTGTGATGTGCTTAACTGGATGAAAACTAAACATCGTCATGTCACCGATTGACCCAATTTTCTTATTTTTATATTTAGCTCCTAAAGCATGCGCTGCATCTTCAATCATAATAAGATTATTCTCTTTTGCAATTTCCAAAAGTTCCTCAAGAGCCGCTGGTTGTCCTGTAAAATGAACAGGAATAATTGCTTTTGTCTTTTTAGTTATCTTCTCTTTGATTTGTGAAGGGTTTATATTATAGGTTTTTGGATCAATATCAACAAATACAGGAATACCCCCTTGATATAAGACACAATTTGAAGTTGCAGCGAATGTCATTGGTGTTGTGATAACCTCATCACCCTTACCAATTCCTGCTGCGAAACAAGCCCCATGTAAAGCAGCGGTTCCACTTGAAAATGCCACAGCATATTTAGCACCTGTATACTCGGCAATCTCTCTTTCAAACCGTTCAAGCGTCGGACCTGTTGTAATAAAATCACTACTTAATACTTTTATAACTGAATGAATGTCGTCTTCATTTATGACTTGTTTCCCATAAGGTAAGAAATGATCGCGCACAGGTTGTCCACCATAAATAGCTAATTTCTCTTTATCCATTCGATGAATCACTCACATTTGCAATCGTTTTTTTGATCCATTCTTCTGTTTTTTGTAGACCTTCATCAATAGTTATTTTTGGTTTCCATAGCATAATTTTTTCGGCTTTTTGAAAATTACATAATAGTTTTGGAATTTCGCTTTGAGGATGAATATGAGGAATGTGGTAAATAGGAACTTGTTTTTTTGAAATTTTAGTCGCTAAATCATTAATTGAAATATCTTTTCCAGACCCAGCGTTAATAATTTCTCCGTTTAATAGATTATTATATCCTGCTTCTACAACGAAATCAGCACAGTCTTCTACATAAAGTAAGTCTCTAGTCTGAGTCCCATCGCCATATATATTAATTGGTAATCCTTTTAATTTATTATGAATAAAAATGGAAACGACGCCACCTTCACCACCGGTTCTTTGAAATGGTCCATACGTATTAAAAGGTCTTAATACAACTACTGGTAAACCATAGGAAAAAAAGTATGATAATACCATATTTTCTGCAGCAATTTTAGAGCCTGCATAAGGTGAAGCGGGTTTAGTTGGTGATTTCTCATTGATTCCATCATCACTGTAGGCTTTCTCATATACCATACAAGTGCTCATAAATACTAATTTCACATGATAATTCCGACATTCTTCCAATAAATAAAAAGTTGCAAGTGTATCATTTTTAAAAGTTGTTTCTGGATCATCAATACTATCTTGCACATTAATACTTGCTCCTAAGTGATAGCAAATATCGAATTTTATACTACTAAACAGGTCCTGAATTGATTGTCGATCTTTTAAATCGATAATTCTTAACCCTTTGAGATTCTCATTCCCAATAAATTCATTGACATTTTCAATAGATGAATTAGATAAATTATCGACAATCCATACTTTTTGGCCATCTTTTAGTAATTTTCCAACTACCCATCTTCCGATAAACCCAGTTCCACCAGTCACTAATACGTTCATTAAACTCCTCCTTAGATCAGATTTTCTTTTCGTATTATTTCTCTTACTTGAGCTTTATTTATAGGGATTTCACCTGCTGAGCTATATGTTCCTGGTTTTGTCTTCTTAGCTCCTATATAAGTTTTATTTGCTGAAAAAAATGAAGGGATAATATATAAATCTGGCAATTCAAACGAGACGAGTGATTCTTCGTAAGTCATTAATTCCTCATATTTTTTTTCACCAGGTTTTAAACCAATTTCGATCATTTTTACATCAGAAGGTTCGATGCCATATTTTATAGACGTTTCTTCAATAACTGTTTCAGCTAAATCTTTTAAATTAATGACTGGCATTTTTAAGATAAATGTTTCGCCACCTTGAGCAATTTTCAGTGATTCAATTGTTAGTTTTGTAGCTTGTTCTAATGTCATCATAAATCTCGTCATATTTAAATCAGTTACAGTCACGATTTTTTTCTCTTTTACTTGGTTTATAAACAATGGAATGACTGAACCTCGCGAGCCAATTACATTGCCAAATCGAACACTTGAAAAAATTGTGTGTTTTGACCCCTTAGAATATTCCGCTGAAGAGATGAGCTTTTCAGCAGTTAATTTTGTTGCGCCATAATTATTCGTTGGTGAAATAGCTTTATCGGTACTTGTAAAAACGACTTTTTTAACATTTTGATTTTTTGCAGCAGAGATGACATTGTATGTGCCGATTACATTCGTTAAGACAGCTTCAAATGGATTATATTCACAAAATTCAACATGCTTCATCGCAGCTGTATGGAATACATAATCAATATCTTCCATTGCACTTACTAAACGTTCATAATTACGAATATCGCCTATTAAAAATCTTAATCTTGCATCATGATTAAATTCAATTTTTAAATTAAATTGTTTATATTCATCTCTACTAAATATTCTAATCACATCTGGCTCTTCATTTAAAAGTTCCTTTACGATACTTTTACCAATCGTACCTGTACCACCGATTACTAAAATTTTTTTATTCTTAAAAAACATTAGTTTTCACCTCTTGCTAATTCGCAAACTAAGTTAAAAAGTTCTTTGCCAGAATTTTTCACATGATAGGAATCTGCTAGAAAGTTATTTTTTACATTTTCATAATTTTGTTTTTCCTCAGAATTATAACAGTAAGTGGATAGTGTCTTTACTAATTCTTCTGGGTCATGTTGAGTGTATTTACCTAATCGTTCGAAGTATTCATAGTGCCGATTACTTATGACAAAGTAATAAACAAAAGTAGGTTTATTGAATAAGCAACTTTCTAAAGCGACAGTAGATAACGATGCAATTGTGATATCAGAATTGGCTATTAATTCATGCGTATTAGCACTACGATCTGTAACTACTTGAACAGACTTATATTGTCTCATTAAATCTACATATAACTTAACTCTATTTTTTGCTAGCTCCCACGGATGTGGCTTTATCAATAGTTGGAAAGTTTTATTATTCACAAGTAAATCAATCATTTTTTTAAACTGATTCGAATTTGTATTTGGACCAGTTGCAATTAAGATTGTTGTTTTATTTTCATCTAGATTATATTTTTTAAGAAATTCATTTTTACTAACTTTTGGATAGTTAAAAATGTCATCATATCTAGGATGACCAATTGTTGCAATTCTTTTTGATTCAAGTCCACGTTCTATATACCATCTCTTCTCATATTCACCATAAACGGCGACTTTGCTAGTAAACACTGGCATGAATGCTTCTTCACCCATTAGGATTCCATGTTGAAGACAGATGCTAGGAATACCGTTCATTAACCCAACAATTCCAAGAGAGCGACTAACCATATCCTCTGTCGTTCCAACGATCGTTGTAGATATAGCGTTCTGTTCGTATAGATTAAATACTGTCTCAATCGCATCAACAATTAAAGGAATTCTTTGTAAAAATGTGTTTTTAAAAAATGCATTACCAAATGCTGGATGTTCTTTCAATCTATTAAATAGTTCGTAAGCAGTTTCGATTATTTTTTTTGAGGATTCGGTTGTATCGATTTTAAAGTTTCCTATAAATAAATTTGGGAGATCTGAGTAGGTAGGATTTTTTGAGCGGGATAGGATGACGGTTTTTTCTTTATTGAAACATTCGTTTATTTTTTTACCCGTAATTCTAAGATAGTCTAGGTTAATTAACACTTTTCCATTTTCAACATTTTTATTCGATTTCGTCATTTTAGGAATTAGATTAGCAAAAAAAGGTTGAATATCAGTAGTGTCTTTTAACGTTGCATGCTTTAATTGTGTTTGAAAATCTTTTTTCACCATACATAATTTAAGTTCTTCATCGATTTGTTGATAAAAATTGGTCATGATTGCTATTGGTATATCTCTATATGTCAAAGCTTTAAATTGGTTGATAAATTCACTATAAAGTAACCAATAATTTGAGAGATAATGACTCATCTTATTCCTCCATTTTTTTTCTTAAGTCTTATATCTTCTCTTAATTCTTTACATGTTCTCTGCTCTGGCAACAGTTTAATAAACTCATTTTGTTCCTTTTGTGCCAATTGAAAATGAATTGATTGTTCAGTAATAAAATTATCATCTAATATTTCCGCAATTGGATAAAAATCCCAAAAATGATTTAGTCGCCAAAAAAATCGAGCATCCCCAATTCGATAAAATGTTGGATCGACATCCCAATAAGAACCAAACTTTTTATATATGATAGGTAGAATTGATTTCCTATGCATAATAGAACAATGATCAATTTGGCATGATGCTACCGAAACAATACCATGAGTTGCTCTTAATTTTGTATTAATTATTTCTTTATTTTCATTTAAAATATTTACTAATGAAGCTGAGTAGGCAATCATTACCTTAGGGTGATTCTCTAAATAGTGGACCATTTTTTCTAATCGGTTTTTTCGATAGCAATTATCGTCAGTCGCATATGAGATATATTCACCTTTTGCGAACGTTAAGGCTTGATTTATTAAATCCGCATATCGAACCTTTTCTACTCTTTGTTTCATAGTTTTTATATTACTTTGAAAAAATCTAATTCGCTGATCACATAGAAACGGCCTGATCTTATTTAATGTTTCCTCGCTTGAATTATCATCCATTAATAGTAGTTCAAAATCAGTAAAAGTTTGATTTAGTATCGACTGAATTGATTTTGAAATATATTCTGGTTTATTAAAACTAGTCATTATGATTGAAACTTTTGTCAAAACATCCCCTCCTTTTTTTAACATTCTCTATACAATATGAACTGCCTTATTAAATGTAATAGGAAAGAAAACTATATTAAACAAGTTTAGTAGAATTATCGTAAAAAATAGAACGATTGGTAGACTAATCGCGTGACTAATTTACTATATTTCATATCAAAACTAGTAATTAAAGCTATACCTTTTACGCTTTTTAACAAAATTTTAGTTAAATCTACTAATTTTCAACGAATACATAAAAACAAGTAACTTTTTTAAATCTTTTCATATATTAGTTTTGAATTGAAAATTTATAAAAAGGTGGGTAAAATTTGAACAGTTTCCAACACTTAGTTGAAAATCTTATAGCAGGACAAGTTATTATTATCACAACAGACTCGGGAGACACTATTGGACCAGCGCAATTCGTTACATTTAACGCGCTGACAAATATTATAACATTGAAAGAATTTAGCTCACTTTCTCCGAGTGAGGAAGTCGTCGTAGCTTTGATTGCATCAAAAATAGAATCTATTAGATATCATTAGTAGATGAAAGTTTTATATTTTCAGTCAGTTTATAAGGGCATCTATTCTTATTTTGATTTATGGCTAAAAGAAGTAGTTTCCGAACAAATTGATCTAATCAGTATTCCAATAAGTACGAATCAGACAATGTTAAAGAATTTGATTTTAACTATTAAACCAACCTATATATTTATGATGATTGGTAATTCAAAACCAATCCATTTACTAAAATTGATAAATGAGATGAAAATCCCTCTTATTCTATGGTTTACAGAAGATCCTTTCTATATTGATGTTAGTTATGATTTGCTACCATATGCAGATTGTATTCTTTCCATTGATCAGTCATCTTGTGAATTTTATTCTAAACTTGGAAATAAGCAGATTCATTATCTCCCTTTAGCAACAAACGAGAATATTTTTAAGCCGATTAATCGAAATAAAGATATCGATTTGTTATTAATAGGTTATCCTTATCCAAGTAGAATTAAATTAGTGCAAGCAATCATTGATTCAACAAATTATTCAATAGTCCTAATCGGAAAGAATTGGAGAAAATACTTGAATATTTCAATTCAAAATAAGAAAAACATTCGATTTGTTACGAATTGGATTCCTCCAAATATCGTTAATTATTGGTACAATCGAGCAAAAATCATTTTAAACCCTCATAGAGAGTCTACTTTTTTGTTAAATAAAAATAGATTTAATGTAACCAATCGTAGTGTAAATAATCGATTTTTTGATATTGCTTTAAGCGGAGGGTTTCAGTTGATTAATGACAAAATAGATCCCTTTGTCGATGAGGAAATAGAAAGTTTATTTCGCTATTCTGATGAGGAAAATTGTATCCATTTAATTCATAAATTTACTAATGATTCTTCTTATAGGGACAAAATCACAACTGAAATACGATCAAAAATGATTGGAAAAAACACATTTTCTGACCGATTAAAAACGCTAAAAAATATATTAGAACAAAATTCTATATAATAGGTTAAATTAAAAAATTATCTTAAATAATAATGTGAATGAGATTAAATCCAAAATAAAAAGCCTTTATAAAAAAAGGCTTTTTTTTATCATTTACAATGTATTATTCATACTTTTTCAATACAATTGCTGAATTGTGTCCACCAAATCCAAATGAATTGGAGATACCAATCGTCAAATTTTTCTTTCTTGCTCCTTCTGATACATAGTCTAGATCACATTCTGAATCAGGATGTGTTAAATTTATCGTTGGAGGTATTATACCTTCTTGTAAACTTTTCACTAAAGCAATTGCTTCTACCCCACCTGCTGCACCAAGCATATGGCCGAGCATTGATTTATTAGCGGTGATTGGAATTTGCTTAGCTTGTTCGCCAAACAGCTTTTTAATAGCAAGTGTTTCTGAAACATCGCCTAATGGTGTGCTTGTAGCATGTGCACTGATCACATCCACATCTTCAATCGTAATATTTGCTCGATTCAATGCGTTTCTCATCGCAATATAAGCCCCGCGCCCTTCTGGGTGGGTTGCTACCATATGATACGCATCCGAACTTGCTCCATATCCAATTACCTCACATAAAATTGTTGCATTTCTTTGTAATGCGTGCTCTAAAGATTCCAATACTAATAATCCAGCACCTTCACTCATTACAAATCCATCTCTTTGTGCGTCAAATGGTCTGCTAGCTATAGTGGGATCTGTATTCGTCGATAAAGCTTTTGCGTTACCAAAACTAGCTAAGGATAATTGTGATATAGCTGCTTCAGTACCACCCGCAAATATCACGTCAGCTTCCCCGTTACGAATTGTATTAAAGGCTTCACCGATTGACGAATTTCCTATTGAGCAAGCTGTTACAGGAGATAAAGATGGTCCTAATGCTCCCAAACGAATACTAATTTGAGCTGCAGCTGCATTTGAGATAATCATTGGTACTAGGCTTGGGCTTACTCGACTTGGTCCACGTTCATTTAAAAGATTCACATTCTCAATAAAAGTATTAATTCCTCCAATACCTGAACCTACATAAACACCTAATCGTTCGAGATCAATTTTATCAAGTTGAATTTGTGAGTTTTCCAGTGCTTGTTCTGCAGCTGCTAAAGCAAATTGACAAAAACGATCTAATTTTCTAGCTTCTTTTCTCCCCCATCGTTCTTCTGCATCAAAATCACGGACAATACCTGCTACTTTTGTTTTAATATTTGACACATCAATCGTGTCAATTGTACTGACACCAGATTGACCTTTTAATAGGTTATTCCATACCGTATCAACATCATTGCCTAAAGGTGAAATAACACCCATACCAGTAATTACAATTCTTTTCATACTAATGCCTCCAAGTGTTTTTCTTTATTTTAACGCGTATTTATCCTATTACAAGTTGTAGTTTATCCTAGTATAATTTATACTACGATTTAGAAAGGAGTTTGAATATGAAACCAGAGACCCGACTTCAAGCACTATCAGAGTTTTTAAAAACACAGCGTTCTAAACTTAGTCCGCAAATGGTTGGCCTTCCACTAGGTACTCGTAGAAGAACTCCAGGGCTACGAAGAGAAGAAGTTGCTCAAATCGCTGGAGTGAGTACTACTTGGTATACGTGGCTAGAACAAGGACGAGATATAAAAGTCTCTACTTCTGTATTAGACGCCATTTCAGATGCTTTGCAATTAAATAAAGATGAACGCAATTATTTTTATGCACTTGCCCTACCAGAAGTGGAAAAGCGTTCATATTCAGGTGAAGAGGAAACGATTATTAGTCCAGCGCTAAAAAAAATAGTCCAAGAACTACGATATTGCCCAATCATTATTTCAGATCGAAGATGCCATATTGTTGGATGGAATCAAGCAGCGGCCCACGTTTTCCTAGATTTTTCTCAAATTGAACCAGAAAAACGCAATCTTATTGAGCTCCTTTTTTCTAGAAAAGAGTTTAAAACTTTAGCAGTGAATTGGGTGCATTTTGTAAAAGGATTTTTATCAATTTTCCGTACATATTATGGTCAATATGTAGGAGATCGCTGGTATACATCATTTATTAGTGAAATGGAGGAAAACTATCCTGAGTTTCATGAGCTATGGAATGAAAGCGAAGTAAGTTCTGCACCTGAAGTCTTAATTGAATTTAGACATGCAAAAACAGGGAAAATGCAATTTAACTTAACTTCATTACAAGTGCAAGGAAATGTTGATCTAAGATGCAGTGTCTATACACCTGTTGAAAATACGAACACAGAATCGAAGCTTATAAAATTAATGGGTAATGAATGAATATAGCTATTTTATTATTCAAGTAAATGGGTTTGTTAAAGAAGGATATTTTCTAGTTTAAGCGAATTAGAATTTCAAACAAACCTTATACAAATACAAGTATGGAAATAACAAGAACTAGGAGGTATGAATATGAAGGTTAATCGTATAGATCATGTGAGTATAAACGTAAATGACCTTTCAGGGGCCAAAGCGTTTTTTCTAGATTTAGGACTTGAAGTGCACGCGGAATGGGAATTGGAAGGAGAACAGCTGGACAGAATAGTTGGGCTTAAAGATGTTAAAACGGCATGTGTAGGATTGGGCATGCCAGGTGGGCAGACATGGATCGAGCTAGTCAAATTTGTTACACCATCAGATGAAAGTGACCATCAGCAACCATTTGCAAATACGCTGGGTATACGACATATTTGCTTTGCTGTTGAAGACCTTGAAGCTATTATTGCAAAATTAAAAGTTAGGGGAACGGAAATCTTTAGTGAGATCGAGCAATACGAGGAAAGCTATAAGTTATGCTATGTTCGTGGTCCAGAGGGAATTATTTTAGAGTTGGCGGAAAAACTCGGTTAAATATTGGATGTGTATTTTAAAGATTTCGTTCAAACAGTAATTTTAAATTTAATAAGATAAAAAAAGAAAGCTTGGTTGGACCAAACTTTCTTTTTTTTATTCAAATATCAATACTATTTTCAAAAATACCTTTAAATTTTAAATTAATATGCTTTCATTTGATCTGGTGTTCCATACTCTGCTTTTCGACGAAGGACAACAATGCCTTTTTCAGTTTTACCATTAAAATCAGCAAGTCCTTTTTGACCTATATCTTTTTCAACTTTTGGATAGAAATCTTTCTTAAATTCTTTTTTAGCATCATTTAAGTTAATATACCTAGTAATACAGAAACACCTCCAAAAAGTTCGTTGATTGTTTTCATTAATCTTTTGTTTCTTCCTAATAGGAAGTCTTTTTCGTCTTCAGTTAAATCATTTGAATCATACTCTTCACTTGAAAAAGTGACAGTTAGTACCATACTATTTTCAATAGGTTAGCGTATTAAGTATGTATTGTGAAATTCACTTTTTTTAAAAGACTAGCCAACGAATGAGCAACCTATTTTTGCTTAATTTTACCAAATTCATTTATAAAACGTCTATATTATTCGGAAAATTCCATCAAAACCTCCAACATTTATTTTCCTTTAAAAAAGTAAATTTATATATAGGAATAAAAGCAAACAAAAAAATCCTGTTACCCTAAAAAGGGTGAATCAGGATTTTTCTGCATCAATCGAAACCTTTATTATTTAACGATCGAATATTGTGTAACTTTAAATGAATCAACATTTATTAATTTATTTGTTGCAGCACGAGATTTTGTTCCAGTAGCAACTATTTTAATCGTGTGTGCTTTATTTGATAGACTTTGAGTATTAAATACATTTACTTTATATTTGCGGCTTGATGAGTAAAGATCAATTTGTTTTACTTTTTTACCGTCAATATAGATGTCAGCTTTACCCATATTTTTATCTTTTAAAGCATATACTGTAACTCCTGTTCCAGTGAAATTGTATTGAAGAGATCCTTTAGATCCTTTTGTTTCATTAATCGTTCCACCAGAAGCATGTGTATATTTTAGTTTATTCCAAGTTCCAGAATATTTAACATTTTTATCTGTGTTTTCTACTGATTTCGTTGTTTGAACCGAAACAGAAATACTATATTGTCCTGATCCTTTTAATGTAGTAGGAACGATAAAATATTTTCCAGTTTTAGATGGTTTAAATACAATTTTTTCAGAAGAAGCTGAACTTGTTGATGTTTTCAGTGCTTTTTTACCATAAATTGTTGTAGTACCAATATCGAATAATGAAAGATTAAAGTTAGTGTTAGTAGGACCAGTTAAGGCAATTTCATATGTTTTGCCTTTTTCTAGTGTTTTAGACCATACGTCGTTTAAATCTTTTGCATCTCTGTTTAATGTTCCTTTTGCTGAACCTGTTAATGGTAGACTACCTTTAATATCATCATCAAAAACATAAGTTATAGCAGATGAGAAAGGTGACTCTGTTTTATCAGGTGTGTTGATTACTACTACATAGTTATAAGATTTTCCTGGTACTGCAGTCGTATCCGCAAAAGATGTTGTAGTAATAGGTGTTTTATTTAATTGTACATAATCAGTTTGTTTAGATTCTTTACGGTAAATGCTATATGATTCAGCTAATTTCGTTGCTGTCCATGAAATAACTGGACTTTTCTTAGAAGTATCATAAGAAGACTTTAATGAAACAGGGTTACTTTTAACAATAAATTTATTAAAATTGATCCCTGAAGCAGATTTTCTAGCAGCTGGGTCACTTTTACCAGTCCAAACAATTTTAATTGAGTGTGTACCGTAATTCGTAAAATTATATTTCAATAGACTTTGATTAGACTTTAATGTACTCGAATAAAGTGAAGGTGAAGCAACCTTTTTACCGTCAATATAAACATCAGCAATACCTTGAGATGAATCTTTGAAGCCTTGCCATTCAACGCTATATCCTACAAATGAAAAACTAGCATCACCAACTGAATTAATCATTGCAGCCATTTCGTTTGGTTTTTTTGAATTAAATGAAGGCATCCATCCTCCATTGTAAGTGATTGCACTAGATTCAACACCATACGTTCCACCGAAATTACCAGTATAAAGCTTATATTTTCCTGAACCACTGTAGTCGTACACATTCACGAAGTAAATACCTGTTTCAGGTGCTACAAAGTTAATTGTTTCATTCGATGTTTTTTGATTTTCTGAGTAAGCAACCATGCCATTTTTATTATTTACAGTAGGTGTTTTTTCACCATACACATACAAATCGAAATCGCTTCCTGCTTGACCGTTTAAAGTGAAATTAATACCTTGTCCTTCTTTTAATGCTACTGCATATACATCATTTTTATCAGTTTTTGAATTTAAACTACCATTTAATACACTTTTATCTAACGGAACTCCTGGTGTTTCATTATCATCAAATTTATCTAGATTTGATGTTTTTATAAGGTTTTCCGTGCCTACAAGACCTTTTAAGGAATCAAGTTTCTTACCTTTTGCACTAGTGTATAACTTAAGCATCTCCGGAGCCATGTTTGGATTTAATCCTAATAAAATAGCAGCTGCACCAGTTGTATGAGGAGTTGCCATTGATGTCCCGCTATAATAATCATATGCTTGTGAATAATCTGAAACATATTTTGAATTGACGATTGTTTTTGGATCATTTGATTGTACAAAATCAGCCATATAGTACGGGAAATCAAATTTATTTACATCAAATTTTGTATCTTTATAGATTCCATCAGTTAAACCTTCTACATTCAAACTAGGTCCCATATCAGAGTATACATCTAAATGTAACATATCTTTTACTAGTGAAGACTTCTCTTGCCCTGATAATGAGTTAACACCAGATAATAATAATTTACCACCATTAGTTAAATAACCTTTTAACAGATCAGTATCTGTTTTTGTTAAAGTAGTACCTTCATCTGACATAAATCCAACAGCATTTCCTGTAAACCAAACTACAGCATCATACGATGATAAGTCGCTTGCGCTCATATAATCAGAAATTGACTCATCCGAGTTAATTGTAACTGTTTTTACAGAATTATATTTTGATAATAGAGTTTGATAGGTTGGTAAATAGTTTTTAAAGATTTTTGAAAGTTCTGGGTCATCTGAGAAGAATTGACTCATATCATTTTCATCATCTTGTACAAGTAAAATTTTCTTATTCGTATCCGTTAAATCTAAATAATTTAAGGCGTTGTTAAATGCACCTTGTCTTTGTGAATCAGATATTTTTTCATACCCAATACCATCAAAGATCGCTTTGTAATTATCACCAGTAGTTTGAGCTGATGCTCCTGCTTGAACAATTTTCAATGCTTTTGTAATTTCATCAAGTGGATATTTAGGAACTGAACTTAAAACATCAACTCCAGGTGCAGCTACATCAACTGAATCAGCACCATAATTCGAAAAATCTGCTAATTTGCCTTTGTTATCAACTGCAGCTACTGATAAAATATTTGAACTTTCAAACCCTGCAGGATATGCTCCACCTTCTTCGACATCCATTCCGTCATTACCAGCGGCAGCTACGAATAAACTATTAGAATTCTCAATTGCTTCTTGAAGTAATGGATCGTAATCATAACCAGTCCAACTGTTATTCGTAATTTTTACACCCATATTTTTTGCATATTCAATTGCTTCGATCGCATCAGCAGATGAACCACCAAAAGGACCAATGAATTTTAAAGGTAATATTTTTACGTTTGGAGCAACACCGACTACACCTTTGTTATCATCTGTACTTGCTCCTTCTAATGCAGCAGCAATTGTTCCGGATACATGTGTACCATGCTCGTCTCCATCAAGTGCATCATATACAGTGTTATCATCGTTATAAAAATCCCAACCATGAACGTCATCTATATATCCGTTATGGTCATCGTCTATCCCATTATTAGGAATTTCCTTTTTATTTGTCCAAATTTTACCAGCTAAATCCGGATGGTTTATATCTACACCTGTATCGATAACACCAACAACAACTTCAGATAGCTTTGCACTATATTTCTTCCAGCCTTCTGGTGCATCTACGTCCATATGTTCTACACCAGTGCTTCCATTTATTGTTTGACCTTTATTATCAAGGCCCCATAATTGATCATAATAGTTTGGAGCACTATTTATGTCAGAAGCAAAATATTTATAGTTAGGTTGGACAGATTCTACGTTCTGATCCTTTTTTAGTTTAGTTATGTATTCACTCGTACTTTCGCCAGATGGTATTTTAACTACTTCTGCATTTAAAGACTTGAATTTCTTTGATGATTTTAATGAATATTTTTTCTGAAATGTCGAGATTGCAGCCGAAGTCACATGCTTTTTATATTTAACAATTACTTCGCCTGTTTGGTAATTATGATTGATTTGAGATTGGTTATTTTTTAACTTTTCTCTTAATTTTGATTCGATTGCAGATTCAGACTTTTTAGCATGTACTACTTTATTGCTCGCGCTCGTTACTTCCTTCATTTGACTTTTTCTAAGACTTTTCCCAGAGTTTACCTGATTCGCCACTACCGAATTTGAACCCGTTAGTGAAGAAGCCTGAACAGTTCCAGCATAAATACTAGAAAATAACAGCATAGTCGAAACAGGTAAAGCTAGATAATTTTTTTTCTTCATTGTTGCGCCCCTTTTAACTATTTAATAGTAAAAAAACTTAACCAATTCTTTGAAAGTTTAAGGATTGATTATATTTATCTATGAAATTAATTCGAATTAATTTCATTTTTTTATATCAATCTATTAAACTATCATATCATTTACCCCCTTTCCTTTGGAATTATTTTCTAGTGAACATTTGCAAATTCCTTTTAAATCAGCAAAAAATAGAACTTTTGAATTTGAATTTTTATATATTTGGAAATTTTTCACATGTAAATACCTACCTTTTTGAAATCAAGATAGGAATAAAGAACTACTAAAAAACATTCAAAAACGGAATGCTTTTATTGCAGTACTTTAATTTTTAATTAAAATAAAATAATTGTAGCGTTTAAAGTCGTAAATTTTTTTAGTGTGAAACATTTTTCCATAGATTCTTCTATTAAATATGTATTTTTTTATTACATAAAAAGAGCCCCCGAAAAAATCGGAGACTCTTACTTCTAATATTGATCACTAAACAATTTTTGGTCCAAGATTGAATGAAAAAACATTTCAAGTTCTGAGATGTCTTCTGTTGCAATGCCAAGTTTTTGATCCCAATGTTCTGGGCGGTCAATATCTTCTCTACAAAGTAAGACCATTCTTCCACTTTGGATCGAGATTACCATTGCTTTCCCGAGAAATTTTTCTGAAAAGATAACTGCAAAGTCGTAGCGATGGCTACCTGCAGCGATACAATAATAATGAATATTTTGGTTTTCATGTTCTTCTGATAAAATATAGAAATTCATCCCTACCACTCCTCTTTTTTCACTATAATTTTACTCTGGACATCCTACAAAAAAATAAATTATCGAAATTAGAAAAGAGAGTATAAAAACTGCCTTTCTTACTAATTAGATAATAATTGCCAAAATCCCTTTATTTTTATTGTTAAAATTTTGTAATATCTGGAAATATTGTCGTAAACTCTCGAAACACTACAATAAAATGATTTGTTAAATTCTTGTTTTTTTAATTGTATACAGATAGAAAGTGTAACAATTTATGGGCTCTTTTTTTTAGATTTATTGAAAAGAATTACAAGAATGAGTAACTGAAATAAAGGTGGAAGTGCAAATTAGAGCGTTTCTTATAGTTAGTAAATTCCATCAAAAAAAACGGCTAATTATTTAAAATCAGCCGTTTCTTGAAATCAAATTATTTAATGTCCGATCAATAAATTTCTTCTTACATTTTCATCGATTTGTTTTGTTAAGATATTTGGGCCTTCTCTTTGTAAAATTTTCAAGAAAGTGTCAGCAATATCTGAATCAAATTGTAAGTTTTTATTGATCGTTATTTCATTTATTACCGAGTCAAAGTTTAGCTTATTTCGATAAACTCGATTTGAAGTCATTGCATCGAATGTATCAGCAATTGCTGTGATTTTTGCAACAATTGGAATTTCTTCCCCACTGAGGCCGAATGGATAGCCTTTCCCATCAATTCGCTCATGGTGATACAATACCATATCTAATACTCCATTTTCGATAAAAGAAGTAATGTGGGCCATTGTTTTGTAACCGATTATTGGATGATCTTTAATTACCTCAAATTCTTCTTTTGTTAAACGACCGTTTTTAAATAAAATATGTTCTGGAATACCAATCTTACCAATATCGTGAAGCAAACCTCCAATATACAATGCTCGACACTGCTTTTCAGTAAAATTCATTTCCATAGCAATTAAAAGAGAATATCTTGCTACATTTTCAGAATGATTTCTTGTATATGGATCTTTTGATTCAAGCGTTTTAGCTAAAGAGATAATCACATCTAACTTTTTTTTATTTGTTTTCAAATAGTTTTTTACGAGTTCAACAGATAAAAGTGTTCCAATTGAAAACACAAAGAACAAAATAATAAAATTTTGTACATTTAAGATTGAGTCTGTAAAATACAATCGAACAAATATGATAACAGTTAAATTAAGAAACAAAAAAGATTTAGGCTTATTCCAAAATCCTAGACCTAAAAGAATCGACTCAACATGGTAAAGTGGATATAATTCTATGTCAGTTAATCCATATACAAAATAATTTAGCAAAGGTACTAAAATTAAACTTACAAAATATACATACCGAAAAAGGAAAGTATTATCTAATGATATTTTAAATTTACTACCCATACTACTGCTTGTTTGATTCAAATTATATTTCTTCATTTCGAAAAAATCCTTTATATGCAATATTTAAAATTCGAATCTCTCTATTATTATTTGTTTCCTTCTACAAGATTTTTATCAATTAAACGTATTTAAAAACAACAATTTTAAGTATTTGTTCAACAAAAAAAGATAAACAGCTAAACTGTCTATCTTTTAAAAGTATTTTTAACTATGTGCGATCTTTTCCGCAAACTCTTCCTCTAAAATTGCCAAGCAAACATGGTCATACCACTGATCTCTAATTTTTAAATTTTTTCGATAGTAACCTTCTTTCACAAATCCAACTTTTTCAAGTACTCGTAAAGAAGCTAAGTTTTCTGGATTAACTTCTGAAGTTACACGGTGAAATTTCAATTCTTCAAAAGCGATTTTTAGAGCCGCGTTTAAAGCTTTTGTCATATATCCTTGACCATTAAATTTTTCTCCAATTTGATAGCCTACCATACAACTTTGTTTAGGACCTCTTGTAACAAATATAAACTGAACTTCTCCTATTAAAGTAGTAGCATCATCATCTTTTACATAAATGGCAAAATCGTACCGAGCATCTTCCGCACTTTTTTCCATAAACTCTTTGATCGTATTTAATTGTCCTTCTACTGTATAGAAGTCGTCTTTTCTTAACGTAGGCGACCATTTTTCAAAATGATCTTTATTTTCTTGATGAAGCTCAAGCTTTGCTTCTGCATCTTCAAATGTATATGGTCTTACAATAACCTCTTTCAAACTAACTCCCCCAATATAATCTTTTCTCTTTATAAAAAGCTTTTTCCAATCAGTTTCAAATCCTTTTACTTTTAAAAAAAGAAATAAAGAAACGCATGAATACATGATACTAGCGGAAAATTCTTAATAATTAAATTATACTATAAAAATATACAAAAGTACGAAATTGAGCGCTCATTTTATAAAATCCAATCATTTGCTGATCTAAATCAATACTCTCTGTTTTTGTGAAGAACACCGACAATAATTCCAAACTTGTTTATAGAGATTATTAGATTCTTATTCATACTAACAATTTCGTATATTTCTTAATCTTTAACCTCAAATTAATAAGGGGTGATTAGATGGAAATTAAACCATTATTAGAAGTTGAAAAATTGGCCTTAAAGAAATTAAAAATATTTGAACAAAGTCATTTACGCTATGTATTAAGAAGTATGCTAGCAAGTATGTTTATAGGCTTTGGTGTAATGGTAGCATTTAAAACAGGTAATGGGTTTTTCTTAGCAAATTCCCCTGTTGCTTATCCAATTGCAGCATTGACCTTTGGTTCTGCAATAGTTTTGATTTGGTACGGTGGAGGAGATCTATTCACTGGAAATACGTTTTATTATACGTATACTGCATTACGGGATAAAATGAAGTGGCCCAAAGTTTTTGAACTTCTAATATACAGTTATATCGGAAACGTTTTAGGTGCCTGTTTATTTGCATTTATCATTTATACTACTGGACTATTTGACGCACCTGACTCAAGCGCGTTTCTACTATCAGTTGTTGAACATAAAATTGATAATTCCATTTTTCATTTGTTTGCTAGAGGGATCTTATGTAATTGGCTTGTGTGCCTTGCTTTTTTTATCCCTATGGCTTTTGGAGAGACAGAAAATGGAACAAAAATTACAGCTATGATGTTATTCGTATTTTGCTTCTTTATGTCTGGTTATGAGCATAGCATTGCAAATATGTGTTCTTTTGCGATTGCACTTGTAATTCATCATCCTAATACGATTTCATTTACAGGAATTCTTCATAATCTAATTCCAGTTACAATTGGAAATCTTATAGGTGGAGAATTTATGATGGCGGTTATGTATTTTTACGCGAACAAACCATTTTTTAATGAATTAGATTCAAAATAAGATTGTTCATTAAATAATATTTTTTATTTAAGCCTATAATCTTCAAACTAATTAAAAAGGATTTTGAAACGAATTCGATCCGTTTCAAAATCCTTTTTGTTCGTAAATTCATTCAAGGCATAATTTATCCTTTTATAAACGATACCTTATACAAAACTGGTATTGATGCTGAAATAAGAATGACCCCCATTATAGCAGGTGCGGCATGACCAAGCGAGACATAGATTTGACCTCCAATGATTGGACCAATTATTCTCGCTAGTGATTGAATAGATTGGCTACCTCCTTGAATTCTTCCTTGTTCACTTGAGTCGACAGATTTGGAGAGCATTCCATTAAATGAAGGACCAAAGATCGAATCTCCAAAACTAAAGATAACCATTCCAATGATAAATAGAGGATAAAATGTAAATATAGCTGCAGCTGCAAAAAGAATATAGCCTAAAACTTCCGAAACCATTCCAAGAATTGTTATTTGTACATCACTAAACTTCCTTAACAGTTTAGGCATAATAAATCCTTGTGAAATAATGTCCTGCACACCCAAAATCGAAAACATAAGTCCGATAGCTGCAGGCTCCCAATTGAAAGTATCCATTGAGAATTGTGAAAATACTGACTGCAATGATCCGTTAGGTATCCAAAGTAAAAATGCTGAAACAAGAAGTCTACTTAAATTTTTTATAGAAAGTACGTTAACAAGTTGTGTAAAAGGATTCAACCTTTCAAATGTAATCTTTTTCAGTCTATTCTTCTTTTTTAGACTCTCAGGCATATAAAAGTATCCAAAGACGAAATTTAATAAAGTAATAACTGCACCAAAATACATCGGTACTGAATAGCCAAACTTGGCAAGTAATCCACCTAATGTTGGCCCAATAGCAACCCCCACTCCTGAAACTGCACTGACCCACCCAAAATATTTAGTGCGTTGTTCTCGTGGTGTAATATCTGCAAAATAGGCAAAAATCGTGCTTATGCTTCCACCTGTTATTCCTTCTATTATGCGTCCAGCAAATAGTACCCAAAGTGCTCCTCCAATACCAAAAACAAAGTATCCAATAGCTGAACCTAAAAGGCATACTAAAAGTAATGGACGACGACCATATCTGTCGCTTAACGCTCCAAGTCCTGGTGCTGCAAAAAACACGCAGATTGCATAAACAGAATTTAGCATCGTAACAAAAATAGCTTGATCTTTTGGATTACTAACATATGGTTTTATTAAGAATGGGACGACGGGTGCAATAATGCTGAACCCTAATCCGCATAGAAATACTGACATAAGTCCGAATAGTAACGCTTTTTTATCTATTGATTGTTTTATTTTCATTTCATCGAGTGAATTAGATTTGACCATCAAGTTCTCCCTTCAAGAATCGCATTTTAGTTTCCTTGGAAACATATTTATCATATCGCCATTTTGTTTCCTCGTCAACAAAAAATCGAAATAAAAAAACAGCCTTTTCAATTAAGCTGGCTGCCTTTGTTTCCATTATTTTATTGCTACTTTACTTTATTCTGACTTAAGTTCTATACCTTGTTTCTTTATTTCCGTATCCAAATGTACATTATATTTTTCTATAAAATGAAGCATGCTATCATATTGTTCCTCGGTTACTTGTTCAAATACAACTTTATCTCGTTCACGAAATTCTTGATGTAGTTCAGCATGGACTTTGTCAATTTCTTTACCTTGCTCTGTAAGCCTAAAATAGATTTCTTTTTTATTATCCGGCTTTTGGTAGCTTTCAATTAGTTCTTTTTGCATCAGTTTTTTAGTAATTTTTGTTATGGCTCCTCTTGTCATATATAAAGACTCCGCAAGTTTTGTTACATTAGGATCAACAATTCTACCAATTGATTCGATGCAATGTACTTCTGAAGATTTATGACCATTAAGACCGACTTCCATCTTAACCTTATTAAGCCAAGACATTTTGTTATATAGTTCCCTGAAACCCATTAAAACCTGCTCTTCTTTGTTCATAGCCAGTCCGCTCACCACCCGTCTGTTCTTTACCTATATTATAGTAAATATTGTATAGATTTCAAAAATCTATTTGTTTATGAATTGAATTATTATACAAATGAACGCTATTTTTTCCAAACAACAAAAAAACGACAAGCAGGGCAAGTATGAATATACTTGCCCCATGTCTGAAAAATTTATCTACTATTTAATTAATAAGCTCTTTCATATGGCTTAGGAGTAAGTGGTTTTCCGTCAAGTACTATTGAAGCATTGTTTGCCCAATAAGGATTGCTTAACATTCCACGACCTACAGCAATTAAATCAGCCTCTTGATTACCAAGAACAGTTTCTGCAACGTTAACATCATCTAATTTTCCGACTGCAATGACAGGAACATTAACTTCTTGTTTTATATGTTCAGCTAATTTAACTTGGTAACCAGGATGCGAACCAGGTCTTCCTCCAGAACCAATTGGACCTTCACCACCAGAAGAAATATGGAAAATATCCACACCAGCATCACGGAATGCCTTAGCCATTTCAGTTGAATAATCGAGATCATAGCCTCCATCTACATATTCTACTGCAGATATTCGCATAATCAGTGGCATATCTTCTGGCATTACGCTTTTAGCAGCTTTGATGACTTCTTTCCCAAATAAAAACTTATCTTGACCGTATTCATCTGATCTATGGTTTGTATATGCAGAAGCAAATTGGTGAATTAAATAGCCATGTGCTCCGTGAAGTTCAATTGTATCCACACCAGCAAGTACTGCACGCTCTACACCTTTTTTGAACTTTTCGACCATTTCTTTAACTTCATTAGTCGTTAACTCATGTGGAGTTTTTGAATTCTCATTAAAAGCGATTGGTGATGATGATACTGGGTTTGGCGCATCCTCAGCTTTACGGCCCGCATGAGCAATCTGAATCGCTACTTTTGCACCGTATTTATGACACTCATCAATAATACGCTTAAAAGCAGAAGTATGCTCATCGCTCCAAATCCCTAAGCAATAATCTGAAATACGACCTCGGTCTTCAACATTAGTCATTTCTATTATAATTAAACCCGTACCACCAATTGCACGGCTAGTATAATGAACAAAATGCCAATCAGTTGGAATTCCATCCTTTAAATGAACTGAATATTGACACATAGGCGGCATTACAACTCGATTTTTTAATTCTAATCCTTTGTATTTAAACGGTTTGAATAAATTTGACATAGTCAACTTCCCTTCATAAACATTCTAATAAGTGTACACTCCCATAATATCCCACTCTTGCATAAAGTACTAATTAACTGCTTAGTAGTGATCGCTAGTAAAATTTCCAGTTTAATCACTCAATAAGTCCATAAATAAAAAAAGTAGAAAGCATTTGCCTTCTACTTTTTATTATGAAATAATTATCCCACATTTTTTTATTTCAATACTTCCAAATCGTTTTATATGCCTGCTTCCATGAAATGAAAGTTACAATAATTAACACTAGTAAGTAAATAAATACACCAAATGGAATAAAAGTTATACCATAATGAATTAATGCTAAAATTCCTCCTATGATCATTGCAATAAAGATTTTAATTCCAGAATTTGCTTGTGCATCATCAAACGATTCAGAAAATGGCAGCGTTCCTTTAAGATAATTTGAACAGATCACTGTATACAATATTGAACTGACAAATACAACCAATATATGTGGAATGATTTTAATGCCAAAAATACCAATAAATATTAAACTTAAAATAATATATACAGGGAAATATAGATTCGCAATAAATGCTTTTAAAGTTGCGCTATATAATGGAGCAAGATTTGATACTGGTGCAGTTTTATAAATCCATGCTCCTTTATATTTACCAGAATACTTTAACATTGCGATTGCATTTGGGATAATTAAACAAGACATATAGATTGTTAAATAACTTTTACCTGATGCAAGATGATGATACGAAGACAATTGTAATTGATTAAATAAAAAAACGAACGGTAGAACAATTGATAATCCTAAGGATGGGTATACCTTTAAACGGAATTCCCTTTCATTTCGCATCATTAGATCTGCAAATCTAAAGAACACCTTCTCTTCACTACTACTACAAATTACGCTAGATAGCCAATTTTTCCATTTGCTTTCCTTTTTTTTGACGATCCCACTATTATTTGTTAATTTTTGAAGATTTTTTTCAAACGAAGGCATCATTGCGTTATACACTCCGATTGCAATAATAGGAATTATGATTGCCAATAAGGAAAAACATGTAAGATAGATACTCGAGTGACGATTTAAAATTAGCTCAAAGGGAGCCCCAAACCAAATAGGTGGGATTAGAAATTGCCACCAACTTGGAGAAAATTTTATATCTAAATTAACTAAGCTAAAAGCTCGACCAACGAGCTGATACCCAACTAATATTGAGATTGATAGGCCAATTTGAACGTAATTAATTATATCCTTTAGTTTTTCACCATCAAAAAATCGTAATATAAAATAATAAATAATCGAGGTTAAGACGACAATAAATAAATTGAGAAGAATAAGTTCAAAAATTGCCATTATTAAAAACAAAAATCCATGCTTAAATGTACCAACAACTATTGGCAAAGCAGTTAGGGATGCGGTTATTAATAACAGATAGATTGATATATGTACAGTTTTTGCGGCGGTAACTGTCTTTTTTGCAATCGGTTTCGTATGAAGAATCCCTTTATCTTTAATATCTAGTAAAACATTCGAAAAGTCGGAAATCATCGATGTCATCACGAGAAACATAACGACTCCGAAAAAAGCACTCATACTAAAGATGTAACTTTTTCCAAAAATCACTAAAGGAATGAGCATAAGACTTAGTAACACATACATTCCTAAGGATTTTATTATGCCATTATCTTCATCCTTATGTTTTTTCTTGTTGTTTTGATTAAAAATTGTCGGTGTCCTACGGCTATCCATTGTTAATTTAACAACTAAAATTTTCCGCATGATTGGAAACTCGATACCAAATAATTCAAATATAGGCCGGAATAAATCTAAGATTTTTAACATTGGGAAGTCTTTCACTTTTTACCCCCCTTTTACGATGGAAACAAATTCCTCAGCTAATGCTTGGTGCTCATTGAATCCTGTGAGCTGATTAAAAATTTGTTCCAACGATCCTTCTACATTTTGTTCCTTTAATTCTTTAAAACTACCATCTGCTACAATTTTACCGTCATTGATTAGTATAATTCGGTTACTAATCTTCTCAACAACATCCATAATATGTGAAGAGTAAAAAATAGTTTTTCCATTAGCTGCTAGAATATCTAGTATTTCTTTAAATACCATTACGCTATTTGCATCAAGTCCACTGAGTGGCTCATCTAAAAACAATAGGTCTGGATTATGGATTAAACTAGAAATAATCAGGACTTTTTGCCTCATTCCTTTTGAAAAAGAAGCAATTCGTGATAAATAAACTTCCTCCAACCCAAAGACCTTCATTAGTTTTGCAGCCTTTTCATCCGCCTCATTAAATTCCATTCCATACAACTCACCAATAAAAGTTAAATACTCTCTAGCCGTAAGATTATCATATAGCTCGGCAATTTCAGGTACATAGCCAATCTTCTTTTTATATTCCACACTTTGAACAGTGACCTCTTCGCCAAAAATTTCTACTCTACCAGAATAGTCCCCTTCTAGCCCCAATAATATTTTAATAGTCGTACTCTTACCAGCTCCATTCGGTCCTATATAGCCGATAATTTGTCCACGATTTACGGTTAAATCAATCCCTTTTAAAACTGATTTTGCTCCATAATCCTTTCTCAAATCCCTTAAACATAATACAACTTCTTCATTTGCTTCGATGATCGTCACCCACTTTTTTAGTTATTACCTTAATATTAATAGACTAATATTCAAGTTGAAATGAGTAAGAAATACCATATTTCAGGATTTATATGGAAAATTATGTAAGGACTATGAACCGGAGTTTAATTTTAAAAAGTATAAATCTAAGGTTTTATCGATTTTCGATTAATTAATTTGAACAGTATTAACTGAACATAATATGACCCCCAATAAGATCCTCCACTTTTATATACATAATCATAACCGCTGATCTTCGAACCTTTTTTTTGTCGTTCGACTTTCTTTCCTTATCTGAAGGGTAATCGAGTATTACATTTCTTTTTTGTAATAGATATTATCGTTCATTTTATTGAAAAGTAGCTGATTTTTCTCATTTTTTGTTCGAATCAAATAGAATAAAAGCAAATTTGATGTTTTCCATTTGAAATGAACTAAAATAGGATCCATTTAGACTGCTATTCCTTGTCGGGATTGGTGATTTTAGATTTTAATTGCGATTCTTCATTTTTATTTGCGATTCTCTATTTTTAATTGCGATTCCCCTTTTTCTTTACAAAAAAAAGCCCCCTAATGCTTAAGGGGACACTCATTATATAAACAATTGAAACTGTTCTAAAGTAAATATTTTCCATTAACGAAAAACTTCGTGTTATTCTTCTGGTGCACTAATATTCTCAAGAAGCGGAGATTTATTTCCTGAGTAGAATACTAATAAATTGTGGAGTGCACGGGTACAACCTACATAAAGCAGTTTAGCGTTTTGTTTAGTCTCTTCGTAATGCTGATCATCTACGTCGACAAGCAGTACGGCATCAAATTCCAATCCTTTTGAGAGATAAACTGGTACCACAGAAATACCACCTTCGTATTTTCTCTGTTTAGCATGAATAAAGGTTGATTCTTGCCCTGCGTCTGATAAGGCTTTATGCAATATTGCACACTCATCCTCTGTACGCCCGATAATTGCAATCGTATCCATATTATCTTTTTTCATATGTTCAATTGATTTGATTATTTTTTGAATGCGATTTGTTTGATTCACTTCTATTATTTTTACTTTTTCACCACTACGAAATACTGGATTAGCTAGGCTAACAGGTATATTGGCCTTTTTAATAATTTCGTTAGCAAAGTGAATTATTTCCATTGTAGAGCGGTAGCTTCGATTTAATTCGTAATATTTTACTTCTTTCTCTTCAAAAACATCTAAAAATTCATCCCATGTATTGATGCCTTGATATTCGTGGATGGCTTGAGATAAATCCCCCAAAATGGTAAATGAATTTCCGATTGTTAATTGCCTTAATAAGGCTATTTGAAAAGCTGAAAAATCTTGTGCTTCGTCTACAATTACATGATGAAATTTTTGCTTTGACTCAATTCCTAAAAGACGGTTATGTATATAGACAAGTGGTGCTAAATCTTCTTGGTCCATTTCTTTCTTTTTACAACTCAAAGAAGTCGTTTTAATAATATCTTTTGGTATTTCATCTGCTTGTGATGTGTTTGTGAATAGTGTTTTATAGAAAGAAAGTGCAGTATGCTTTGGCCATTGCTTCATATAAGTATTTAAATATTGAGTTGCTTTTTTCTTTTTCTCTTTTTTTATGTTCGTCTCTTCAATATACTTTAATTCATTATCAATCCATTGCTTAAGCCTTGCTATAATGCGCTCTCTTCGTTTAGCAAGTGGATAATGCTTGTATTCTATGTTAAACCAATTTTTTAGTGTTTCTTTATCAATCAATTTATTTTTCCATGGTTTAAAATCATTTTCAGGAACAGCTGAGGCTTCGTAATCATCCATGCAACGATCAATAAAATTCATAAAATGGGTTGAGCCTTTCCATTTCCCTGGAGTAGTATCATTGATTTCAAGGCGATCAGCACCAATTGCGAACCACTTTTTTTGATTTTCAGATGAATCCTTAAGTTTTACTTCATAGTCGAGAATAGTTAATGCCCAATCTGAGAAGGTTGTTTGTTGGATCCCACCTACACCTAACTCTGGCAGTACGTTTGAAATATAATCAAGAAACATATTGTTGGGTGCAAAAATAATCATTTTATCGGCCGTTAATGTTTCGCGGTATTGATAAATCAGAAAAGCAAGTCGATGAAGAGCGACAGTAGTTTTTCCACTTCCTGCAACCCCTTGTATGACTAAAGGTGTATTTTTAGATGAACGAATAATATCATTTTGTTCAGATTGAATAGTAGAAACAATATCCTTTAAACGATTGTCTTTGTTTTCGCTTAAACGATAAAGTAGAAAATCATCAGTAACTGATAAATCTTGATTTCCTTTAACATATGTATCTACAACGCGTTGGAGATTTTTTTTGCGGATTACGATGTTTCGTTTTAAATAGATTATGCCTTCGATAATACCTTCAGGAGATTCATAATAAGCTGGGTCATCTCCTCCTGTAAACGAATAAAACATACTTGCAATAGGAGCACGCCAATCGATTACCATTGGATTTTCTGTTGCTTGGTCCGATACTCCTACTTTTCCAATATAAACCGGTAATGTTTCCTTTTGCTCTTCTTCAAAATCCATTCTACCAAAATATGGTTCATTTTTAGCTAAACGAAGATTTCTTCGATTGTTTTCTCGAATTCCTTCAAGTACTTGCTCAGTTACGTCACTACCAGAATAAACTGGAATTCCTTCAAGTTTTGTTAGCTGCCGTTCCATTTCATCTAAAATTGTGTTTAGATATTGAAGTTCTTCTTCGAATTGTTGTGTAGACATTTTCAAACCTCCTTATATATAATTAAATAGCCGAATTTTCAGACGGAAAAATATTGTATCAAAAATTCCATTAAAATGTAAAGAGTTTTTTGAAAATAAAATAATTGCGATAGAAACTGAGTAAATTAATTTAGCTAAACATTAGACCAACGGATTTATATGTAATCAGTTTAATATAAAAAAGATGAAACCTGTAAAAACAGAAGTCATCTTCTTTTTGAGCTAATTCTTTACATTGATAACCCTTTATCAACCAAAATAATTTTAACCTTAACCTTAATTTTTGATTGTTGAAATGCACTAGCCCAATTATCCTCTACTTTTTTCCATTCTGAGTATTTAAATGATCTTGCAAATAGACCGAGTCCAATTGGATCCACCTTATCATTTTGAAGGGATTTAACAAACAGATTTAGGTCTTTTTGTAAATCATTTTCTATTTCCTTTATTAACTTTCCTTCAGAATTGTCATTTAATTTTATTGGAGATTCCGTTATTGCTACCGGTAATTTAAAATTGATATTAAATTGGTATTTACCATCATGATATTTTTTTATTATATTCCTTTTTATATCAAGTATAAAAAAACTAATTCTGTTATTCGATATTGTATTTTCATTTTTTTTAATTTGGTTTGGCTCTAAAAACATAGAAAATTGGCCTTCATTTTTATCCTGTAAAATTATTAATAGCATTGTTTCCTTTAATGAAAGAGTCCTTCGATATTCGTTTTGATTGTTTAATAATGTAGTTCCACTGACTTCCATAATGTCATCTTTTAAAGTTAATTCTGGTACATATGGAGTAACACCTTTTTCAAATTTCAATTTGTAAAAATAACGCAATGGTACTCGCACAGCGACGTTTCTAAAATTTGCTGTTTTTATTAACTGTGGAATAAATATTGATAATCTTGGTTTATTTTTCGGACTAAATTCAAAAATATCTGAAACAGCACCATTAACTACTACTAGATCCGCATTAAGACGCATCTTTGGATCTCGGTAAAATAAATCTAATAACGAATACCAATTTTTTTGTTCTATTACTTTTCTACCAATTAATACAGTTTGTACCTTACCACCAGCTGTGATTCCTGTTGATCTTGAATCTATAATATCTCTAGCTTCTCTCAATGATAAACTTTTAACTTTAAATTGTTCATTTTTTTCTTTTACATCTTTACTGAAAACAGGACTTGCCATATAAATATTAACTTCACCTTGCTGATCTATATCAATCCCCCATAAAAGTGCTATTGTAATGTCTTCAATATTAATTTTATCTTTACAACCTGTTAATCCAATTAATAACATAACACTTAACAAACATTTGGCAATCTTTTTCACTTTGTTGTCACCCTAAACTTAACTTTTTTTACTATTCCACCTATCCATAAAGTTAAAGGTAATCCTAAAATAACGATAAGACCTATGTAAGAAAGAATTTTCAATTGAAAATTAATTCCTTTAAAGGTTGGAATGAATAGATATGAACAAATGGTGATTATGATAAAAATCGTTAAAACAAAAAGTGGAAATTTTTTTATTTTAAATATCTCATTAAATCCGTCCAATCCGGCCCAAAAATAAGTAACCCATGTTTTTGAAATGACTATAAATAATAATGATAATAAAATTACATCCATTCGCTCTAAAAATTGAAATTCTATAGTACTTAACATAGCAATAACTGGGGTAAAAATATCTAATATTTCATATGGGCTAGCATTCACAAAACTAATGATTGTTACAAATAAATATGCAAACGTACTCATCGCATTTGCGATTATTACTCCATTCATTGCTTTTTCCTTTTTATCTAAATATGGGTAGATTATGAATATTATTTCCATTCCCAAAAATGACATTGTCGTTGTAGGTACAGCTTTTAAAATAGGTAGCCATCCTTCTTTTATTATAGGTAATAGATTTTTATAGTTTGGCTCTTTTAATGTTAAAAATAGCATGAGTAAGAAAAAAATAACTAATGGAAAGATCGTTTCAATATATTTCGCAATTAAAGGAATGCCTCCTGTTACTAATTGATAAGTCGGGATCAGAAATAAGAACAATATTACATAAGCACCCGTATGTTGAAGTAAATATGCTTGTACAAATAATACAGATAACATTAAAACTAAATAACCAGCATATAAGAAAAAGATTGATAGTAATAATAGACATATTTTTCCAAGTAATTTTCCTAAATAAATAGTCATTAAAGACGAAAAATTTTCGCGTGGAACTTTTTGGCTTAATTTTATATATAACATACTAAGTAATGTAGAAATTAACCCTCCGAATAAGATTGAAATCCAACTGCTAGTTCCTGCTTTTTCAGCTAAATTATGTGGTAGAGATAACATTCCAATTCCTATTTGTACTCCAAATATCATAAGAACAAATTGATAGTAAGAAATATTCAATTTGGATCCATTCATTTACTAATCACATCCAATATTCAATTAGCCCTTTTTACTGTTTTTTGTTTTGATTTTTCCAAAGATAGTTTAATGGCATTCGTATAAATGTATCCTTTAATTGATTAAAAATAGTCGGTGATAGTGGTGAAGTATACGAAGTATTGAAACTCTTTAATGATAATCCGTGTACGATTAAGATCATCGTGCTTATTATAAGTCCAAAAATGCCAAATAATGATGCCATTATCATAATAGGAAATCTTAATATACGTAAACTTGATGCCATTTCGTATTTAGGAATGATAAATGAAGAAATAGCTGTTAATGCTACTACGATAACCATAATATTACTTACAATCCCTGCCTGAACTGCAGCTTGGCCAATTACAATTCCTCCAACAACCCCAACTGTTGTACTAATTGGTGCAGGTAATCTTATTCCAGCTTCTCTAAGCATTTCTAATGTTATTTCCATAATAATTGCTTCAAATAGAGGGTCAAAAGGAACTTGTGCACGAGACTCACCAACTGAAAAAAGTAATTTTAATGGAATTACTTCATAGTTAAACGAGACGATTGCAATATAAAGCCCAGGTAAATAGAGTGTTATAAAGAATGCCACAATTCTAAGTAGACGATTAAAGGAAGCTACTAAAGTTCTAGAAGAATAATCATCAATACTTGTAAAAAAAGATATAAACTCAGAAGGTAAAATAATGACTTCAGATGAACGATCTAAAATTAAAACGACTTTGCCTTTTAATATAGCTGAAGCCGCTTCATCTGGTCTTTCAGTCGTTAATATTTGTGGGAATGGTGAGAATTGATTTCTCTCCATTAATTGAGCCAATTGATTTGCATTTAGTACTGAATCTACTTTTATTTCTGAAATTCTATTTTCTACAGATAATAGGAGTTTCTCATCGACTACATTATCTAAATAAGCGATTGACACGATGCTTCTATTTTCATTTCCAATTTCAGATTGTTTTGTTCGAAAATCTCTATTTTGAATAAATCTGCGGAGCAAGGCAATGTTAGCTTGATACGTTTCAACAAAAGAAATTCTTGAACCTTTCAGCGAATTATCGATATTTGGTGGCATGAATTGCCGATGAGGTGGATTCTCAGTAGAATAAATAAAAGCAGATGAGACCCCATCTAAAAATAAAATACTTTTACCATCTAATACAGATTTTTCGATTTTACCAATTCGAATCGTACTTTCCGTATTATTATTTACGAATATCTCAAAATCTTCCTTTTGCGAAATGATATTATTAATAAATGATTCAATTTTTTGTTCATTTACAAGACCAGATAAATAAATTAAAAGTGCAGGCTTTCCATCAATAATTAGAATTTTTTTTACAAGGTCAGAAGTAGGGAAAATTGATTCTATGATTTCTAAGTTTTCATTAATATTTCCATCAGGATTTATTGTGAAATTATGGATATTATTTTTCTTATTTTTTTCGTTTCTTCCATTTGAACGATCCACTAATCATTTCATCCCTTCGCTAAAAACTTTAGAACTATTTAAGAAATATCACCCTATCATCCTCTAATCAATAAATTATCTCGATTAGTATACTCTTATTTTTTATTTTTCATAATTGTGAGTTTAAATAAATAATAAGTGTAAAGAAATTTAATCTAATCGATTGTGCTTAGCTTTAGGTAGGTTAGTTTTTCAATCTCATATAAATAAAAAGGCATGAATCTGATACATTTCCAGATTCATGCCTAAAACGAAAGCCTATCTATTTTTTTATTTGTTACACATTAACAATTAGTTCTCCAATCTTTATTTTTTCCTTAAATTATTTTCTGAGGAACTTCCCTTTTTATTGGAGAAACTAAAATCTTATTGTTTTTCACGTCATATAAACCTCTAGGAGTTAAGCGAATAAAAGGTAAATGGGTTGCAGAAAAGAATAATAATGTGAAAGCAGGATCGTCATATTGATATCCTTTTTCTTTTAATAATTTAATCATTTTTTTCTCAATTTTAATTAATTTTTCCAATTCTAATTCAGACATGCTTCCTCTTAATGGTAGAGATACTTCGTGAAGAACTTCATTTTCTTCAACTAATACCATTCCACCACCGATTTCTTTCATTCGTTCAAATGCTTTCAACATATCTGACTTTCTTTTACCTAAAATTAAAATATCCCCTGTACCTGAATAAGAACTTGCAAACCCTCCAATATGATGAGCAAATCCTTTCACTAACGTATTTAATCTCCAAGTGCCGTTTCTTGCAACCATTAAAAGGAAGCATTCATCATGTTCGAAGGATAACTCATCAGAATCTAATTCTAGTTTGCTTACATAAGGTTTTGTAATCACATTGTTTACTAAATTAATACCATTTGAGTTTGTAATAGATAAATCTTCTTTATGTAGAGACCAATTTAAATCTAGTTTAGAGAACTGATGTTTTTCCCAGTCGATCGGCAAATAATGATCAAACACTTTTCCGTCTTTTTTAATCCATTGACCCTTTGCTAAAACACTTATAGGTGTTGGGTTTTCTTTACTTTCTAATACATTAATATTAGCAATTCTCCCTGTAGCAATTGAACCGTGTAAATGCTCTAAATTATAATAACGAGCAACATTGTAGCTTGCCATGTTATAAGCTTCAATTAAAGGTATTTCATGACGAATTGCTATTTTTATTAGTTCGTCAGTCATTCCATTTTCATAAAAATAAGGATGTGAACCATCGGTAGTGAAGAAAAATCGATCAAACTTTTGGATCCCTAATTCCTTAATTTCTTTTAAAAGAACTTCTAAATCAGGTCGAATTGACGAGTGTCTAAGTGATACAGTATAGCCCTGCATTAAACGCATTACTGCTTCTTCTCCTGTCATTGCTTCATGGTCACAATCTGCACCTAATAACATTAGTTTCGCTAATGTACGTTCTGATGCACCAGGGAAATGTCCTTCGATTTTCTTATTTAGTCTTTTTGTTTCTTGTATCCAGGTAAGCATTTGATCATCACCGTTGAATAGCTTCGGCCACGCAGTTAGCTCTCCACCTTGTAAAACTAATTCATTTTCGAGCCAAGAAATTACATCTTTCGAATTAAAAATCTCATTATTATTCGGAAATTCTGTTTGTCCGTCGAATCGGCACCACCAATACATGCTTGATGGTATGTTTTTAAAATCATTTAATAGTTCAAATGCAGCATTAGTAGGCAATTCTAAGAAAAATTTTAGATTATCATTTATTAAAGTTGTTGTACCAAATTGACCTGCATGTTTTGCTAAAGTTAGTGGATTATAAAGCTGATATGGATGTGAATGAGGTTCTATATAACCCGGAACTAAAAATTGACCTTCACAATTTACTACTTCAATACCTTCTAAGTTCTCCGGAAGATTTTCTCCAACGTATATAATCCGATCTTGATAAATCCAAATATTTGCATGCATCCATTGATTCAAGTATGTATTTAAGTAGGTTGCATTTTTTAAAATGATGTGAGGATTTATTACTTCATCAAGAACATTTACTTGGTCTCTTATTTGTTTATTACTCCATCTATAATTTTCCACCTTTTCACCCCTTAATTTTTAAAATAAAAATTGCACTAAAATCATGTAAATAATCGTGCCTCCCGCTATAGAAAGTAGCATCATTTTCTTCCAAAGATGGAGAAAGGCAACAACTAATACAGCAATAAACTCGGGAATACCATGACTACCAGAAAATACATTTACATTTTTAAAGCAATATACAACTAAAAGCCCAATTACAGCAGGTGGAAGGGCTTTACCTAAATACTGAACATACTTTGGTGTAGGCTTACCTGCTGGAAAAATGATAAATGGAAGATATCTTGTAAGTATTGTACCTAAAACAACCATTGATATGGTAATAATTTGCTGTGTTACATTCATCGTCATACTGAAACCTCCTCAACTTTCTCAGGTGGTTTTCTAAGTACACTGAGAGTCACAAGAATTGTAAGCATCGCAGGAATAATAAAATTATTTCCTCCAAAAATTATTAAACAAATAGTTGAAAGTCCAACTCCAACTATTGCACTTATATGTTTAGTCTCCTTCTTCCACTGCTCAATGAAAATGACAACAAAAAGAGCAGTCATTACGAATACAAGTCCTTTAGTATTGAATTTTACAAGTGAACCAAAAATCCCTCCAATTGATGCTCCGATAACCCAATACACATGATTAAGAAATGTAACAAAAAACATAAACCAGCTCTTATCCACATTATTTGGTATATCAGCAGTATAGTTGATCGAAAAAGACTCATCGCATAGTCCGAAAATTAAATAAAACTTTTTCTTTCCGCTATCTTTATATTTATCTAGCATTGAAATACCATAAAACAAATGTCGTGCATTCACCATTAAGGTTAGAAGTAAGGCGTTAATCGGATTAAAGCTCATGAGTAAAAGGTTTGCTGCAAGAAACTCCATAGATCCAGCAAAGATGGTTAAACTCATCAATATCGGGTAAATCGCACTAAATCCTAATGAGTTCATGAAAATGCCATAGGCAATTCCTAAAAATAAAAATCCTGCTAATATTGGTACTGTGTGTGGAAAAGCTATACGAAATGCCATCCATATTTTGTTTCCTTTTTTCATAGACTCACTTCCTGTATCGTTAAATTTATTATAATTTAACATACAAAATCCATACAAAAAACGAATTAATTGTATGGATTACAATTTTCTAAAAATTAAATCAAGTAAAGTGTATGGTTTATTTACATAGATTCTTACTCAAACTGGAAATGAATCTTATTTTTAGAATTCCATACAAAAATGATATAATTGTATGGAATTAATATATAAGGGTGGAAAATTTATGCCAGTAAATTCATTTGAAAATTATCCGATGTCTTGGAAACCCGATAAACAGTCATTAAAACGGCCTTACTATCATTCAATTGCACTCCTTCTTGAACAAGATATTATAAATGGCTTTTTGGCCCCTGGCACAAAGCTACCACCGCAACGAGAATTAGCGGATTATCTTGACATAAATTTTACAACGATTACTCGAGCCTATAAAATATGTGAGGTAAAAGGTTTAATTTATGCTATTACAGGAAGCGGAACATTTGTAGCCCCAAATGCAGCCCGTTCGATTACGATTTCAACAGATAAAACAGCAAACTATATTGACCTTGGATTTGTGGCATCTTTTGAACAAACAAACAATATTGTGACAGAAGCTATCCAGAAAGTAGTCAATAAAAACTATTTAGATCAATTATTAAATTACAATGATCCAACCGGTATTCCACATCAGAAGGCAGCGGCACTTAACTGGATGGAAGCCTTCGGTATAAAAGCTGCTCAAGAACATGTAGCAATTGTGTCTGGTACTCAAAATGCATTGACGCTTGCTTTGGCAAGTTTATTTGAGCCAGGCAATCGAATTGCAACCGATTTTTATACATTTTCAAATTTTATCGAGTTAGCAAAGATGCTTCACATTCAATTAATCCCAATTCCTGGAGATCAGTATGGGATGATGCCTGATGAACTTGAAAAGCAATGTAGCCAGTTAAATATACATGGAATATTCCTAATGCCTTCATGTTCTAACCCAACCACAGTAATGATTTCTGACATTCGAAAACATGAATTAGCTTCAATCATACGAAAGTATCGGTTAATTTTAATTGAAGATGATATTCATGCATTCTTAACTGCTGGAATAATAGCTGATTATCAACAACCTATGTATAACCTAGTTCCAGAACAAAGCGTATATATTTGTGGTACATCAAAGTCTATATGTTCTGGGTTGAGAGTTGCTTATATGGTTTTTGGTGAGGCACTACGAGAGAAAATTTCGCATGGTATTTTTAATATTAATGTCAAGACATCTTCACTTGATGTTGAGGTGATCACTGAACTGATCTTATCTGGAAAAGCACATGAGATCGTTCATCAAAAAAAACAGCTCGCTGAAACCGTAAACGATCTTTATTCATCCTATTTTCCTTTAAATACGAGTGGGCATCCACTTTGTTTTTATCGTTGGCTTCCAATACATGGACATAGTAATGGAATAAGTTTTGAAGCGAATTTAAATAAGCTAGGAATCCGTGTATTTCATTCTGATCGTTTTCTAAGTGGGCATGATTCCTCTGAAAAGTATGTACGTATTGCACTTTCTTCCACACATTCCTTAGATGAGCTAGATACAGGATTAAAAGTATTATCACAATATCTCGATAATCAGATGAAATGTTAAACGTTCTTATATTGCATTGCATGAAGAAAGGAGCTGTATGAATAACAGCTCCTTTTTTGTATTAATAGTTGAAAATAGAAATTAGCCTATTTTTTCTCGTATTTTATTTAAATCGTGCTGAACTAACCTTTAAGTTATAGTCTGTAATTTCAAAACCGAGTTGTTGGTAAAGTTTTAATGCGCCTTGATTATGACCAAAAACGTGTAGCAATACGTCATCTATTCCTATTTCATTAATTTCTTTAATACACGCACTCATCGCTTCTTTGCCGTACCCTTGCCCTCTATATTCCGGATAAATGAGAATCTCAAATAAATACGCAGAGTTTGGCTCTTCTTTTAGATTAATTGAGTACCAAATATAGCCAATGACTTGCTCATTCAAAACTATATTTTTCAAATGATTATTTTCAGTTTTTTCTCCTTCAGGCAATAATGATTGAAAAGCCACCTTAGATTGATCTAAAGCTGTCTCCTCCCTCCAGCTCCCATTTTTCACTTTATCCTTCGCAAAATTAACAGTTGCTAAATCTAGAAATCTTTGAAAATCTTGTTTATTCATTTGTGTTAAATTAAGAGTCAAATTAGACCATCCTTTACAAATTAATTGTTTTTTCATAAGCTTAAAGTCCCGTTTAAAGTATTCGATTCTTTACTAAAGATATCCTTTTTTGATCATTTTACCAAAAAAGGATATCTTTAACGGTCTGTAATTTTATTAAAGACAGCAATAATATTTTAGCGTAGGATAAATAGAAGGACATATTAAAGTATTAAATAATAAGTTCACAATTTAATAATAAAAATAGATTAAGTCCCACTCACTAAGGAACTTAACCTTTAATAAACTTACCTTTAATGACTACACTTTAAACCATTCACATTTCATAAATAATTTATTCTCTTTATATTCAGCACTAATATTACCATTCATCTTTTCCATTAAACTTTTAGCAATTGGTAAACCAAGACCTGTACCTTTCCGAGTCCTCGTCTGATCCGCTTTATAAAAACGATCAAACATTCGTTGTAAATCTGATTCACCTAATTCATTAACAGAATTACTAATCGTCAATTGAGTTGAAGCCTTTGTTTTTTCAAGACAAATATTTATATTTCCGTATGAATGTTTAATCGCATTTATGATTAAATTTTCAATTACTCGTTTTACTGCAGATGAATCAGCCATTATCATGATTTCTGTATTAGGAATCTCAATCGTAGGTTCTAGGTTCCGTTTATTGAATTCCTCATAAAATCCTAAAAGAACTTCTAGTATCAATTGATTCAATTTTATTTTTTCAAGCTTCATTGGATAATCAATTTGATCTATAATTGAGAGTTCAAAAAAGTCTTCAAGCAGTACCTTCAATCTTTGGGCACTATTTTTTATGATATTCGTATATTCTTTTCTCATTTCTGTCGTTATTTCTTCGGACTCTAAAAATTGAATATATCCTAAAATTGAGGTCATAGGTGTTCGGATATCATGCGAAATATATGAGATCGCCTGTTTTAATTCATTTTCACTTAAGCGCTTTTCTGCTTTTGACTTCCTTGTTAAATCAACTTGATTATTTATTTCCACGGCAAGATTTTCAATATCCTTATCAAAATACTTCAAATCTATTTTCTTATCCATTGCATGTTTGTTTAGCTCATGCAACTGTCGGTGAGTTCTTTTAATTTCTTTTTTTAATAAAAAATACCGGGTGAGAAAAAACAATAAAAGTATACTAACGATTATAGTTACATAGTTTATCAAACTCACCCACCTTCTATCTTACTTAATTTCTTTTTTTCTAAATATAAAACTTCCTAGAACGCCAAGTACAATAAATGTCAAAATTGGAACAATTATAAGTGTAAACAATTCGCGATCATCGAGTTGATTGAATTTATATATACCTGGATATAGCATAAATACTGAATTGTGAATAATTGTTTTAAGAAAAGTTAATTTTGAAGCTATAAAATCTAAAAGGGAATTAATTAAAGCAAAAAACATTAGTAGAAATCCTATTGTTTTTCCGTTGTCAGTAAAAACAGTGGCAACAATCGTCATAACTGAAGCAAACGCAGCTCCATAGATTGCTATTAGACCAAATGTCTTAAGGATATACATCCAATCAGTTGTACCATTAAAATCAAAATAAATTCCTGCAGTTGTCGTCATAAAGACTGGAAGGATTAATAAGATGATGATTGAACCAATCGAAAACATCGTTAACTTTGAAAAGTAAATTCGTAATCTACTATTTCCTGAGGAAGCAATACTTTTCATTGTTCCGGTCGAATATTCACTTGTTATAAAGAAGCCTGCAAATATACATGGTAAAAGCTTAATAATATCATTGTTAATGCTTAAAATGTTATAGATATAATATTCATCTAAAGTAAGTTTAGCCGCTGAACTTGCTTTAGTCGTAAAAGGATATAAAACAGAAAAAAGAATTAATATTAAAACTAAAGTTCGAAATGAACGATCTTTTTTTAATTTATATAGTTCTGTTTTCAATAAATTACCCACGATTTACACCTCCGATTCGAGATGTAAAATAGGCTTCCAAATCTTCACCCATAGGCATAAATTCATCAATAATTAAGCCTTCACTTGTTAGAGATTTTGAAACTTCTCTTGCTCTATCAACATATTCAAATAATTTAATCGAACCGTCAGGCAATACTTCAAAATTCTGCGTATTAAAAAATCTTTCAATTACAGTAGCAGCTTTGTTTGGATTATCAACTTTAATATGCAAAAAGTGTTTACATTTTTCATCTAATTCCTTAAGTGATAATTCTTCTAGTAACACACCTTCATGGATAATTCCGTAATGCGTTGCTAATAAATGAAGTTCACTTAAAATATGACTCGAAATTAAAATAGTTATACCAAACTCTTTATTTAGTTTCTTTAGTAATTCTCGTATTTCTACAACACCCATCGGATCAAGCCCGTTAATTGGTTCATCTAATATTAAAAATTCGGGATCTCCCAATAATGCGATTGCAAGCCCAAGTCGCTGCTTCATCCCTAAAGAGAAATTTTTGGCCTTCTTTTTACCTGTATCTTCTAACCCAACTAGCTTAAGTGTTTTTTTGATACATTCTTTCCCAGGAATTCCTTTTAAAAGCCTATGTGCTTCTAAGTTCTCAGCTGCCGTCAAATGAGGGTATAAAGCAGGACCTTCAATGATTGTCCCAACTCTTTTTCTTGCTTCAATCAACCCTCGTTCACTATTTTCTCCAAACAATTCAAAGGAACCAGTTGTCGGATACCCTAGTCCCGTAATTAATCGTATTAATGTTGATTTCCCTGCACCATTCTGCCCAATAAAACCGTAAATAGCTCCTTTTTTTATCGATAAATTTACTTTATTAAGGGCCATTTTATTTTGATACTTCTTAGATAATTGATTAGTTTTAAGTATAAATTCATTCATAAGTTTTCCTCCTAACACAAATTTTTATCGCTTGTCCAAATGCTTTATTATCTAAATGAACATTTGGAACCAATTTTTAATTGTGAACACTTTTAACTATAAGAAGGAAAACATAAGAATGTCTTAAGGTAAATCTTAAGAAAACCTTAAGTTTTTAGTCGGTAGCCCATACCCCAAATTGTTTCTATATATTCTTCAGTCGGATTTGCTTTCGTCAGTTTACTTCTAATATTACTCATATGTACATTTATCGTGTTATCGTCTCCATAAAACTCTTCATGCCAAACACTTTCAAATAAATTAGCTTTTGTGAAGACTTTATTAGGTGATGATAATAGTAAACATAATATCTGGTATTCAATTGCTGTTAGTTTTAACTCAATTTCGTTAACTGACACTTTTTTTAAATCCAAATCGATCAAAAGATCCTTGTGCCGTATTTGGTTATTTACTGTAATTTTTGCTATGCGTCGATATCTTCTTAGACATGACTCAATACGAGCAGAAACCTCTTCAATATCAAAAGGCTTCGTAATATAGTCATCTGCTCCGCTTCTTAAAATGTCTATTTTTGTTTTCATTTCAAGTTTTGCTGATATGATCATAACTGGGATGTTAGTTTCCTCGGTAATCTTTTTTAATAATTCTTCACCAGATAATCCTGGTAGCATCAAATCTAGTAAAACCAAATCCCAATTTTGAATCTCTAAATGGATTAGAGCTTCAGTGCCTGAATAGGCAGCCTTTGGAATAAAGCCATTTTTAACGATAATATCACATAGTAATCGATTAATATCCTCATCATCTTCAACAACTAAAATATTCACAGAATCATTCATTTTTCTTCCCCACACATATGTAAACTTTTTTTTATTAAAATTGGAATATAAAAGTAATATATCATCTTCGTGCTATTTGCCAAAGTATAGCACTAAAGTGAAAAAAGTATTTGCAAAAAATTACTATTTAATCTGAATATACAGGAGAAGACCTCCATTGTGTCGAATTATCTTAAATTAGAAGGGAGTTTGGAAAATGAGTAAAGAGAATCTATTAAAGAGCTTGAGACTTGCTACAAGAGGAAATTTCTTTTTAATCAATATAAAAAATTCCTTAGAAAATGATACCGATTTGATTAAAAAACTCGCTAAGGAATTAGAGCAAGATGGATTAATCAAATTAAAAGAGTGCACACAGCAAGAAGATTCACTCTTTTTAAGTGGAATTCTAAAATATGCATCCAATTAATTTGGATGCTTTTTCGTCGTTGAACAGACTGAAATATAAATAGGTATAAATGATTTTTCTATTATTTGAAGACATTTGTATATTAGTTTTATATGGGCTATAATACTTTAAACCATTCTCTTTACCGAGATTCACGTTCAATTTTACCCTTATTCAACTTTTGAATAAGGGTTTTTATTTTATAAGATATAAAAAAAATCAGATTCTACTTGATAGAATCCGATTTCTTTTAGTTAATTATGCTTTTTTAACATTAGTTGCTTGAGCTCCGCGTTGCCCTTGTTCTACTTCAAAAGTAACTGCTTGGCCTTCATCTAAAGATTTAAATCCTTCAGATTGAATTGCTGAAAAGTGAACGAATACATCATCACCGTTTTCACGCTCGATGAATCCAAATCCTTTTTCTGCATTAAACCATTTTACTTTACCATGTTCCATTAATGTTTCCTCCTTGTGTGAGTTACACACATTTTAATATATCTATATTAACAATAAATGATTCAATAATCAAATCCACTAAAAAAAATAAAAATATCTGCTTTATTTCAAATAGGGTTTCTTACTATAGCTATATGGAATTTATAAAGCTTTTTCAATTTATCTAAGCATTAATTCCTGATACATGAATTTAATGAATTTATTATTCTAATACCGTCTTTAACAATATCTACTAATATTTTTCTTTGTTTGTATTCCAAAACTGGTTTAAATTTTTTGCCTTTCGGTGTTACTGCAGGCAAGTTATTACCCCAAAACAATTTGTCATACACTTTATGTATTGCTTCTTCTTTTGCATCTCCATAAAAATTATCTCCCACCGAATAAGCCAAATCAGTTATCAGATTCCAAAAATCCAAAAAATAATCACTTTTAATTATTGCATTTTTACGAGTAAGCCAGTTTATGGCCTGATCTATTGAGAAAGAAGTTATTTTATTCTCCATAAATTCAATATTTTTTAATTTAGCATAATCAAATAACATTTTTTCAGTTTCAAAAAATTTTACTTTATTATTTTCCGTAACAAAACCATCTTTATCTTCACTGTACCAAATACAATAAAATTCTTTTTGCTTAATAATAAATAAAAAAGGGTAATATTCCATCAATGATCTCCTTAAGTTTGTTTAAATCTCTATTAAACGAAAAAATATCCGTCACTAAATTTTAGATTCAAACTAATGCATGCTTCAGTAGTATAACTTAGATTTTTTTATAGTAGTTAACTAACTTAAGAAAACATGTTGGCCCTTTTATTTTGTAAAATTTGTTATAGTTAATAATCGATTTTCTATTGTATTTATTGTCCAAGTTAATTGAACAATGCACACTATGTATCATTGACACCTATATGTTAATGATATATAGTGAATTTATGGAAAATTCAAACGATAAATTCGTTAATCAATTAAAAAAAGGGTTGTTCGAGCTTTGCATCCTCTTAATTTTAAAAAAGAAGGACACTTATGGCTATGAAATCAACAAACGCTTGAATGACCTCCCACTTTTTGGTGTATCTGAAGGAGCAATTTATCCTGTTTTAAAACGGTTGGTTTCTTATGATTATGTCAATACATACTGGGTTGAAAATGAGGTAGGACCCGCTAGGAAGTATTACAGCATTACTAAACTTGGAGAAAGTTTGATCGACGAACGCATGGAAACGTTCCAGTTATTGTTCCATTCGGTTTCAATATTAAAAAAGGAGTGCGAAAGCTAAGTATATGAACTTAAAAGTAAATGGTTTCTTACGAGCTTTAAATCAAGAATTAATTGACATCCCTTCCAGGGAGCGAAAAGAGATAGTAGGTGAAATTCAGGAACATCTAAATGAATTAATTCAAGAAAAAATCGATTCGGGTAAACCAAGTGACCAAGCTATTCAAGAAGCAATCGAGTCTTTCGGGTCAGCAAAAAAATTAGGAATTGAACTGAAAGAACAATCTATTCCATCAAGTAAAAACTTAAATACGATGGAATATGATACTGCTTTTAAAGGAGCTTTCCTTTTCCTCGGTGGTGCAATCATTGATGGTAGTTGGGCATTTTTTGAGAAAGAACCAGATGTTCTTTATTTAGCTTGTATGATCTTTCTTGCGATTGGGTTTAATGCTTACATCTTTTCAGTTAAAGATTGGACATTTCAACGGATTAAATGGCTCAAACAATTTAACAAAATCATTTGGGTCTTACCTGCAATCAGCAGCTTTTTCTTTTTCTTTAACAAAGTGTTCACTACTTTTACAGTCACATTTTTATTTGCTTATTTATTCGTATTAGGATTGCAATATTTTACCTTTCGAAATGTAATTAAGAAAAGAAGTCTTGAATTACAATATTGGAATTGAATAATATTTATCTAACCTACACGGCTGTTCAATAAGATTTTCTTCTAAGGTTGTATTCCAATAAATGTATGAGACGTAAAAATTAATATTTTAATAGAGAGCTCAATGACATAATAAATAAGAAAATACCTATAAATAATGTAAAATAACCGATGATTCCCGGTTTTATAAGTTTTATATTATTAATTCCTCCAAGGATAATTGACAGCGATATTATTGTAAAAAGCAATGGATTTTTAGTACCTGTTGTTAAGCTAATTACAAACATAACCATTATGACCATAGCGAGTAATAGATTAGCATCTGCTAATCTTTTTTTTGATGCCAAAAGCCTCTCTCCCTTAAGTAGCTTATTAGTTCTTTTAATTATACCAAGAGAGTATGTATGTTTGACTTGGGGGAATTTCTCTATTTTCTATGATTTTATATAGACTCTTGCAATAAACTTCCCAATTCAATATGACAATCAACAATCTACTTAACCGAACTAACAAAAAAACGAGATACTAAGTAACTCGTAACTCGTTTAAGACTGTTGAAAATTTAGTTTCTCAATAAGTGTCCAACATTAGCAATGTTAAGTAAGGGTAGTTTAAATCGTTTTCCTCTACGGCCATTTATGAGTTGATCCTTTTGAACTTGTGCTTTTTTCTTACTCATGAACACTTTATGAGTAACACTTTTTCTGATTTCGTCTGTTTTACTTACTCATGAACACTTTATGAGTAACATTCTTTCTGATTTCTGCCTTTTTACTTACTCATGAACCTTCTATGAGTAACACTATTTCAGATTTCGCCTGTTTTACTTACTCATGATTCCTTTATGAGTAACATTCTTTCACATTTCTGCCTTTTTACTTACTCATGAACACTCTATGAGTAACAATTTTTCAGATTTTGCCTGTTTTACTTACTCATGAACACTCTATGAGTAACACTTTTTAAGATTTCGCCTGTTTTACTTACTCATGAACACTCTATGAGTAACTATTTTTCAGATTTCGTCTGTTTTACTTACTTATGAACACTCTATGAGTAACACTTTTTCTGATTTCTGCCTTTCTTCTTACTCATGAACACTCTACAGTATTTTACGATCGCGTGTATCGGTCATGTGTATCTTCAATTCATTTTTCAATATTGACTAGGTTTTATTTCAACATGAAAAAACGAGCTACTAAGTAGCTCGTTTCACTATACCGACTGACTGTGACTTGTCGATATTTCCATTTCCACATTGTTTTTTGATTTCCATAAGATAAAGAGTGAGCAAACTACAAAAAATAGACAAAGGAAATAAACGTTTCGAAAACCTGCAAGTTGAGCAAACATTCCTCCACCTAAATTACCAACTAAGCTTCCGATTGTGGAGCAATTTGCATAAATTGACGCAGAAAAGCCTGGTGAATTAGGAAGTAGGTCGTTGAAGTAGCTTATACCATTCCCCATCACAATTGCGATATATGTTGCCTGTAATAGTTGTGCGACGATTAATTCCCATGTGTGTGTTGATACACTTAAGATTAAATAATAGGCTAAACCAATAAAGCAGCCGTAGATCATCAACATATGATTAGAGATTTTTTTTGAAAGAACCCCCAATATCAGCATGATTGGAATTTCCAAGCCTGCACATAAACTAACGACAAATCCGACATCTCTATTGGTACCATGTAGTTCATTTACAATAAAAAGTGGTGTGTTAATCCAATTAATTGAACTAACTGCAAATAATAGGATAAAAGCAATAAATGGTAATCTTAACTGTTTTCGTTTTGCTTGTGAGACTGCTGTCTTATTTTTCTTCTTCACATTATTTTGGGATTGCTTTCTTTTTTCTAAAAAGAAAAATACTAGAAATGCAATCACAACATAAATGCTAGATGTTCCAAGGAAAAGTCCGTCATAGCCCTTTGCGCTTAAAATTAAAGTACCAATTAAAGGTCCAATTAAAAAGCCTAAAGATACTAGTGATCGTAAAGTTGATAATGCTAATGTCTTATCTTTTGATTGGCTTGCGTTAGCGGATTCCTGTGCAGATGCAAAAATTTGAGGCATGGCCGCTGCACCTAATCCATTAAACACCCCTACAAAAACCAATAATATAAAGTAGTTATGAAATATTAAATAGGAAGCATATCCAATTGCTGATGAAATCATCGCAAACAAAATAATCCATTTTCTGTCTAAACCTCGATCAGAACGTTCAGCAATAATTGAATTAACTAAGACTCCACTTAATGAAATCACTGCCATAAAGATTCCAAATGCTCCTGTACTCATGCCAAGGTATTTTGTACAATACAGCGATAAATAAGGAGTTGTAATAGAAAGCCCGATCCCTACAAACAACAAACATATGACAAATAAACTATACCCCTTAATTGCAAATAGATCTTTTATCCGTCTAACCAATATAAAGCCCCCTAACCTTTCAATATTTTAATCGACTGATTAAAATAGAACACAAAAACATCCCTGGAAAAATTAAATTATCTCACCAATTTAACCAAGGAAAATATTAATGCTTTAGTTGTATTTAGATTCCTTTATTATTATAGTACATTTGACTCTTTAAAAATATATTTTTCAATTGCATAAGCTACACCATTTTCATCATTGCTTAATGTAACAAGATCACTTGAAAGCTTAACCTCTTCTTCTGCGTTTCCCATAGCTATTGATAAGCCCGCTATATTAAACATTGGTATATCATTTTTCTCATCACCAATTGCAATTGTATTTTCTAAAGGAATATTAAAATATGTAGCCATTGCTTTTAACCCATATCCCTTATTTCCATTTTGATGTGTGACCTCTAGATTAAATGGTGATGAGCTAGTTACAAAAGTCCCATCTATTAGTCTTAAATTCTTTTGGATCCTCTCTTTTTGTTGTGGATCTAGTGCTAAAATAAGAAACTTTAGGATACTAAAATCATCATTATTAATAACTTCTTGAACATTATTAAAAAGCGAATGCCCATATACATATGGAGAAGTAGTAAACATTTTGAAGTGTTTATTTTCGAAGTATTCTTCCGGAACTCGCCCCGATGAAATAACTTGTTCGAAACGTTCATTCCAATTCCGAGGTGCAAAAATACCCTTATTAGTAGAAATATTGTAAGGTAAGGCTTCTTTTTCAACTTCTAACGCTAGCTTTTGTATTTGATTTCTTCCTAAAGTATTTAGTTCAATTAATTTTCCATCTACATATAATGCGGATCCATTATGACCTCCAATAGGACAATTTAATCCGTATTTTGTCATTTCATCATGAATAGAACTTGGTGAACGACCGGATAAAATCATAACGATATGCCCCTGCTGTTGAGCCTTTTTGATTGAACTTAAATTTTCTTTGCTTATTATTTTATTAGAACTTAAAGTAGTTCCGTCCAAGTCTAAAGCGATAAGTTTCATAAGAATCTCTCCCTAAATATGTTTTTAATTTGATTCATAAGAGATGAGGATCTTGTCAAATGATAATATTATAGATTTGAAGATATGTTTGTTATACTTAATTATGCATTAAAATAACAATTGACCGTTAACTTAATCCTCTCAAATGATTGCCTAATCCTCTAACATTTACATATCCAAAGAAAATTCATGTGACTTTTTAATATAAGAAAACAAGGAGGGCTTTATGTCTGAAATAAATTATTCTAAACAAAATGAATTAACCGAACTAATTGAGCGCTATACGAGCCATGAAGGGGTTAACGAGACGGTAATTGACTCATTATTTTTCATCCGAGAATCAAACATTACTGAACCTAAATATAGGGTATATAAACCTTCACTTTGTATTGTAGTTTCAGGTGTAAAGGAATTATTACTAGCAAATGAAAGTTATAAATATGGCCCCGGAAATTATTTAGTCGCTTCTGTTGATTTACCAGTTACAGGACAAGTTATTGAATCTACACCAAACTCTCCGTATCTGGCTTTTAGACTTGAATTTAGTCCAAATCAGATTGTAGAAATTTTAACTGAAACTAAAATTTCTACTAATTCAAAGGAAAATGCGAAAAGAGCGATCTTTGTAAGTCAATTAGAGGAATCGATTTTAGATGGAGTGATTAGACTAGTCCGATTATTAGATTCACCTGAAGATATCCCAATTCTCGCTCCGATCTTTAAAAAAGAAATTCTATACAGAGTTTTACGAGGGCAACACGGGGGAATATTGCAACAAATTGCAATCGAAGGTAGCACAACAAATCGTATAAGTGGAGTTATTGATCAAATAAAAATGAATTTTTACAATTCTTTACGTATTGAAGAGCTTGCTGATATAGCAAATATGAGTGTTTCTTCACTTCATAGACATTTTAAAGAAGTAACTGCGATGAGTCCTCTTCAATTTCAGAAACATTTAAGATTGCAGGAAGCACGACTATTATTAATGTCTGAATCTTCTGATGCTGCTGAAATTGCTTTCCGAGTTGGCTATGAAAGTCCATCCCAATTTAGTAGAGAATATTCTCGTTTATTTGGTTTCCCACCAAAAGAAGACATTAAACGACTGAAAGCAAAATAACAATGTTAAAATCGTTATTCACATTTTTTTTGAAACGATAAGAACAGTTTATTAGAATCTGAGAACCTAATATTTTACAATATATTAATACATTGATGACATGAAGAAGAACTCCTATAATGCCCATTCAATAATCCCAAATTTGTATATATTAGTTATACATATGAAAATTTGAATTTAGGAGTGTTAATATGGTTTCAAATAGAAATTTTGATGATTTTTTATTTGGTCGAAATAGTGATAGAGACATTTATAAAAACGAATCCACAATTGACCGTGCAAAGGTTAGTGTTCGAGGTTCACGTCAAAAAAATCGGAAAAATGTAATTTCCAGTCTTCCACCAGTTCCAGTTGTATTAAATCCTATTCCATACCAGATTACGCCGATTGGAACGATTCCAATTTATTTTAAAAAGTGTTAAAAATCCAACTTTCATGCAACTCTCTTATAGTTTCGTTCTTTTAAACTGTAAATCTAAAAAAATATAAAAGCCTGCGTTTATCTAAACGTAGGCTTTTTTTACATAGTTAAGAACATTGGTGCAACTGTGTATAATGTCCAATTCGCTGGTGCAATAAATCAAGTGATTACTAACGTCTATTTCTTGGTCTACCTCGTTGATCATTTAAAACCGATAATACGGCTTCTTTTATTTCCTGGTAACTAGTACATCGACATATATTTGAGCTAAGCCATTCTTCTATAACCTCTTCAGTTGCGTCAGGATGCTCTGTCACTAGTGCATGAGCGTTTAAAATAAAGCCAGATGTACAATACCCACATTGAAAAGCCCATTTCTCCACAAATGCATGCTGCATTGGATCGTCATGTAATCCTTCAATTGTGGTAAGCTTTTTTCCAACAGCATCAACTGCTAACATCATACAGGTCTTTACTGGTAATCCATCCGCTATAACCGTGCAAGATCCGCAATCACCGTTTTCGCAGCCACGTTTTGCTCCTGTTAGGTCGAGTTTTTCCCTTAATACATCTAAAAGTGTATCGGCCATTCTGATAGTCGCCGTTCGCTGTTCTCCATTAATATCAAGATTCAATTTTTGTATCATGCTCTCACTCCTCCTAAATAAGCTAATCCATCTAGAAGTAGATTTCTTAAGACAAAAATACGATAATCCCTCGAGCCACGTATATCACTGATGACTGGTGCTGGAATTGCAAGAATTGCTTGATTAATCCGCTCCTCAACTGATAAATTAGTGTTATTTAATGCTTGCTCCATCTCATACGAACGAAATGGGTATGCACATAATCCACTAATTGCTAACCGATAAGAGCGATTAACCTTTAATAATTCAAGAGTAATAAGAGGATAATCAACCTTTTCACTTTTTCTTTTTTTATCAATGAAAAAAGGTTGTTTTCTATACTTTCCATCAGATTTTGTTTGTACTAAAAATTCTCCTCGCTTTAAGCGCAGTTTTTCATTAAAAATTTCCTCAACTGGATACTCTTTTACACCATCAATCCCTGCAATTACTAATGTACTATTTGAAAGTAGCAACGGAAGAATAGCTTCACGATATATGATATCGCTAGCGAGATTACCACCAAAGGTAATTTGATTTCTTGAAGTGCGATCTGCAATGCGTACACACGCTTCGCCGAGTAGTGGGAAAATTTTTGATTCAAATACTTTAGTTAAAGTATGGGCTGCTCCAACAACAACGTAATTCTCCCTAATTTCCAAGTCATTGCATTCAGGAATTCCTTTTACATCGATTACAGCTTTAGTATGAATTAAATTTAATCTCCCTAAAGTAGTAACCTCCGTTCCACCGCTAAAATAGATTGGTTTCTTTCCTCTTTTATCGAGCTTAACAAATAAATCTACTGCTTCTTTAATTGTAGAAGGTCTATAATAGTCAAAATTGAAGTGGAGCATTAGTGCACCTCCCCAGCTTCTAGCCTTGATTTCCAAATGAACTCTGGAGTAAGAGGTAACCGTTTAAGTGATACATTTGCTGCAATAGATAAACAATTTGCTACCGCTGATGGCATCCCCATTATACCGTGCTCACCAAGACCTCGAGATCCAAATGGGGCTCCCTTAACCGGGTTTTCAACAAATCGAACGATATACTCTGGCTGTTCTCCAAAATGCATCACTTTATAGGAACGAAATTGTGTCGTTAAAACTTTTCCTTCGTCGTCAAAGATAAATCCTTCTCTCGTCGCAAAGCTAAGTCCCATATTCATTGCACCAGTAATTTGTGTCTCCGCGCCTTTATAATTCAAAATTTGACCTGCATCTGCAACAGTTACAGCTCTTAATAACTTAAATGTGTTGTCTCTTTTGTCAAATTCTACTTCTACTCCTTGTGCTACAACACCCCACTCAGGTCCTTGAACACCTTTTCCGGTAACTGGATTCATTTCCGTAAGTCCAGGAATCATATATGTCCCTCTTCCAACTACTTGATTTCCAGCAACTTTCCCATTAGGGTATATATATCCTAAAACAATCTCAGAAAAATCGATTGAAATACTAGGGTCCGTTCTCATAAATACTTTTTTATTAGCCACTTCTAGCTCATCTTTTGGAACTTTCAGTACGACTGATGCAGTTCTTTTTAATTGCCTAATGGCATCATCACATGCTTTAAGTACAGCGTTGCCGGACATGAAAGTTGTTCGACTGGCAGCTGTTTCCCAGTTATCAGGAGAATCCTGGGTTTTTACTTCCATTTGAATAAACACTTCATCTTCGTCCATATTCATTTTTTCAGCAACCATTTGGGTTAATACGGTTTTCGTTCCTTGCCCAATTTCTACAGCAGCGCTGATGACATTAATACTTCCATTTTTGTTAAATGTTATGATTGCACCTGAACTTACACCCGGAGGTGGGTCCCCGTTCTTCCATGCGCAACTAATCCCTTTTGTACGGACAAACCGATCTGAAATTTCTATTCGTTGTCCTTTATCCCAATCCATCAATTCCTTTAGCTGAAACAAGCATTCCTTTATATCTCCTAGATTACTTTTATTCAAAAGTACTTGTGTAGGAGAAGTATCCCCTGGTTGGATCGCATTTTTCAGACGAAATTCTAAAGGATCCATCCCAAGTTTTTTAGCCATTATATCCATCGTTCTTTCTACGCCAAATGCTGCTTCAGTACGACCAAATCCTCGAAAATCGGTTACAAACGGATGATTTGTATACATACATAATGAATCACACCATACATTATCGATTTTATACGGCCCTGTACTGTCAAATGCAGCTGCCTTCGTAATAGGAACTGATCTTTCAGCATAAGCGCCACCGTCAAATAAAAAAAAGAGTTTTAGAGCTTGTATTTTCCCTTCTTTTGTACACCCCATTTTAACAGTAGCATGTAATCCAATATGGACTGGAGATGTAACGATATCTTCCTCACGACTATTACGAAGCCTAACTCTTTTACCACCAACAGACTTAGAAGCTACATATGCCAACGGTTCTAATTGGACACTCGTTTTTGCACCAAACGATCCACCTACTAACGGTATATTAACAGTGACCTTTCCTTCTTCTATATTAAATGTTTCACTAATTAATTCTTTCATTTCAAATGGTTCTTGAGATGCTGAGTGAATAATAACTTCACCCGTCGATTTAATTTCTACATCCGCACATCTTGTTTCGATTGCTGTATGATCAGCTTGGTTAAAAGAAAATTCTTCTTCTATAATTATGTCACATTTTGCAAATCCTCGATCGATATTTCCTTTTCGAATTCCTTGTATGTTTGCTATATTTGTACCAGGTATAGGCTGAATCCCACCAGACGTACCTGTTAATCCAGATGACTCGTCAATTAAATATTGTTCGACATCTTCATGTACGAGGGGAGCGTCCTTTTGATATGCCGCTTCGGGTGAATTTACAACAGGTAGGGGTTCGTATTTAACACAGATTAAAGTAGATGCTTTTATTGCAATAGCTTCCGTATCTGCAATAACCATAGCGATTGGTTCTCCGTAATATCGTACTTTATCAAATGCAAGCAATGGCCGATCTTTAATCGTTGTACCTAATAAAAGCGGATAGTCCTTTCCAGTAATGATCATTCGTACACCTTTAACTTTCCATGCTTCTTTTGTATCTATTTCACCAATAATTGCATGTGCATGAGTACTTGTTAACAGTTTGGCATGAAGAGTACCAACTTCTTGAACATCATCAATATATTTTACTCTCCCGGTTACTTTATCCCAGCTTTCTTTTTTAAGTACACTTTTTCCAATAACCCTATACTGCTTCACAATTCCCCCTCCTTTTCCCCACTATAGTATCCTATTAATCTTTGTACATATTTAGAACTAAGGCCTAAATAGAAAAGAGACATGCTTCATTTTACATGTCTTTTTCCAGCATTTTTATAAACCAAGTCGGTCCCCTTTTTCAAGCCGTTGAATTTGTTGAGATCCGACTTCAGCTAATTCTTGAAATTCCAAGATGGTTTGGCGCATTTTTGGCAATGCCTCTTGTTTAAATGTACTAATTGAATCAAACGCAGATATAACGTTTGTAAAAGAAGTTTTAAGCGTCTCAACAGAAACCGCCGATTCCATCGCTTGTTTTTGTATGGCAACTCCTTGTTCTTTTAATAATCTGGATGTTCCTTCAATGATTGTATTTGTAGTTCGATTTAAAGCAGTTATTTTTTGCAATACAATTTTTTGATTATATAATGCACTAGCAACTGTTACTGCTGTGTTTAATGCGGAAATGGTCACTGTTTTTGCACGTTCAACACCACGTATTAGCTCCCTGTTGTTTCGAATTACCACCTCATATGACATATCTCCTTGATGATTGACTACTAACATTTGCTGTAAATCCATTACTCGTTGTCGTAGTGGATAGAGAACTTCTTCAGTAATGAACTTTACTTTTTCTTGATCTTCTCCTTCGACTTTTGCTTTTTCAATTTGATTCTCAATCGACTCATCCATTAATGTTCCTAATTGAATTTCTTTTTCTAACGTTTTAGACAGCATGCGGAGTGAAAGTTGTTCATGCTCTAATGTTGTGTTGTCATTTTCAAGTATTTTTTTCCCTTTATCAAGTGATTTCACAATATCAGCAATTGCGATATCTGCTTTTTCAAATCTTTGAAAATATGAACGGATTGGATTAAATAACTTTCCTAGAAAACCAGTTTTTGCGAAATCAATTGCTCCTGGGTCTAAATCTTTTAATTGAAGCTGTAAATCCGCTAATCCTTTTGCAACTTGCCCACCTTCATCACCACTTTTAGCTAATTGACCGAGAGAAACCTTGAGTAGCGAATTTTTATTCGCAGAAGATTTCATGGTTTGAAGCCCGAATGCTTCTATCGATTGTAGGATCTCTTTACGTTGATCAAATGTTTCCTTTGAAACGGTATTTAATTCCATAATCATCGCAACATTTGCTTCTGCTGCTTCTTTTAATTTAACTAATTCCTCAGGCACAGGCTTAACTTGCTCTTCTATTACTGCCTTGATTTCTTCTTCATTTACAACTTGCATCGAAAATGACATCTAGAGTCCTCCTACCAATTAGAGTTGAACATTAAATAGATTTCGAATTTTATAGATTACGTCATCTGAGTCCGCATTAATATTTGCAGCTTCATTAATATTTGAGATACTTTCAAGAGCTTTAATATTAGCGTTATATCCTATTGTATAAATTGGAATTTTATATGCTTTAATAATTCCTTTTACATTTTTCAATGAATGACCATGATTCGTCTCACCATCTGTTAATACAAATATGAGTGGCCTTACATTTGGATTCTTTTTCATTTCTACTTTGAGCATATTAATGGCAACGAGTATTGCGTCATTTGTTGCAGTATCTCCGCCGGCATCAAGGCTAGATACCGCTCCAACGAATTTTGATTGTTGATTCGCATCGTATTTTGCAATCGGTAAATTGATTGTTACATCGGCAGAATAAGAGATTAAACCAATACTATTATCCCTTCCTAAATACTTTTGACCTTTTAGTAATGATTCTTTCAACTCATTTAATGGCTTTCCATCCATACTTCCTGAAATATCTGCTACAAATACGGCAGCAATTGGATTTGAAGTATTTTTCTTTCCTTTCCAAAGTTTCTGTGCAGCAGTTAATGTATTACCATCGATTGCTTTTAGCTCTGAAGTATAGTTATTTAACCCGTTAAACCCATCTTTTTTTGCAAGTTCTTGAAGATTACTTTGACCTGTAAATTCTGCAAATGTATTCAAAATATCAATTTTATCTTTCGGTAAATCCCCTAATGCATAAAGTGGGCTGTCATGACGTACCCCAAACGGGATAAACTCGTATCTATTTTTTAAATCTGGTAAATTAACAAATGATTGATATTCTAATACAAATGCATCCAAAACACCCGATTCCGCAGCATCACTCATTTGAAGTGTTGTTGAAGCAATGAAAGGTACATTTGCTTGGAAACTTTCAAAACCTTTTACAGCAGTTTCACTTAAAACATCTTTTGAATCAAAGGAATTTAAAGCAGTAACTAAAAAATTCAAACCTGTTGAACTAGTAAATGGATCCGTATAACCCATGGATAATTCATTTTTCGTCATCGCATCAATAACAGTTTTCGTATCGACTTTACCGTATTTTTTCATCAATTCATCATATTTTGTCTTTGAAATGACAATTCCAGGTACATTGCCGACTAATCTGCTCGAAATTGTTTCTGTTTTAACGCCACTTGCAGTAATCATTTGACCCCAAAGTTCATTTGAAGGTGTAAATGCATCCGGGACGTATTTACCTGATTTAATAAAATCCGTTGCCGTTCCAGATGCTATGTTTCGAATTTTTACAGATACTTGATGACCATTTAAATTGAATTTTGCATTATTAAATTCATTTGCAACTTCATTTAACCAACCATTTTTCCCATCACTTGATTTTTCTGTTGACGAAAATATTTCAACATAGTTTTCAGTTGTATTTTCAACTGATACAGGAAATTTTGAAATATCAGGAAGTTCACTTGCTACATCTGCTGTATTTAAGTCAATCTGCCCTTTAATTGGCTTTGCCTTGGAAATATCTATTTTAGATATCATTTTTTCTAATTGCTGACTTTTATTTTTATCTGTAATTTTTACTACTTTTTTATCTGAGGTTAAATTTACTCCGATATAGACAAGAAGAAAAACAATAACGATAACGATAATAGATGCGAAAAAAAATTTACTTTTTTTCATTTTTTTCATCCTTTCATTCATTGTCTATAATGTTTTGTTTGTTGAATTAAAGAATCAATTTCTTTCATACATTCCATATTTTCAATTTCATCAATTCCGATTTCATCAAGCCTAGAAATTTCTAAAATTAATTTATCAATATTGACTAGAATCTCCTCGTTCATTTCAACTGCTCTTTGAATAAATTCTAAATACTCATTATACAGATTAATCTTTTCTTGCAGTAAAGACTTTGAATATCGAAAGCCATCTTTACCTTTGATCTTTCTATACTCAGATTCATCAAAAGTACTGATTTTATTTAAGATGTTTCTAATCGTTAAATAAAATAAAGTTTCAACCTCGTCCACAACAGCTGCAAACTTGCTGTATGTAATTTCTGTTGGTGAAAAACGATTAGAGAGTAAACTATTAAACAATCCTTTTTTCTTTTTCATTCGCTGTATTTGCTCGATTGAGGTAATAATATCATCTTTTAAAACTTTACTATTTTTAAAGCGACTAAGAGCCTCCACATAGTCTTCATTCGTTTTTAGCTTCCTGATTGGTTTTTCTTCTACAGATTTAAAGTATAGATGGAACATGCTAAAAATTAGTACAAATATATTCGCTATTATGAACGAAACACCAAAAGCAGTTTGAAACGCACTTGACTTAGTTAATTGGATTCCGATTAATCCAGGAGAAAATACAATCACATTCAAAATACTTATGAAAGCGATTAGCCCCACTAATTTTAACCCTTTAGTCATTCTTCACTCCTCCGCTATACTCTTTTTATGCTCTATTAATCATATATATTTATCATTTTGACTTTTTAGTTTAATAAAATTATTGAAAATCATATGAGATGTAATTATTTACAAGAACAATTAATTTTTACAACCATTGAAATGACAAAAATAGTTATATTAAAATTGTTAAATTTCCTTTTTTAAAGTATAGATAGAGTAATTATTTAAATTATTAACTAATTTTTTTAATGGCTCAGAAAAATTCAGTGTTTAATTATGAAATAAAAAAAAGTTGTCTAATTAGACAACTTTTAGGTAACCTTTATTCAACTAAATCTAGCCTTTAAATATCATACTTTAAACCATACCTATATAGTTTAAATGATTTACATTTCTAAGAAAAATAGGCTAGCGCTATTTTAATCCACTAACAAGTTGTCTCATGGAGTTTAACTGAGATGATAGCTCCTCAAACCAATCCTCATCCCCAGTTGAAAGGGCTAAGTCAATTAGAAAGGAAATTTGTTCTTTGTTTGTCACTTTCGAATCAGGCAATTTCTTTACGTTTTTATTTAGCATGTTAATTGTTTTCCCAACAGTCTTTTCATTATCTGAAGTTATTACATTTACCTTTACTATTTCATCTTGAATCGTAAAGGATTCGATAAAACCTAGTACTAATTCTCCACCCATTGATATACCTTTAACCCAGTCTCCTGTTTTTAAAATTGTATCGTTATTTAAATTCATTTTTTGCACCTTCTTTTTTAGAGTTATAAGTTAAAAAATTTGTGATCAAAAATGCACTTAGAACAAACTGTAATTTTTTTTATTACATTTCGATTAAAAGAAGGCTAAGCCCTCACTTTTTTTTAACTGCTCATTTCTCATATTTGATATGATCGACAATGTCTTTAATAGTATATTGCTTTAGATATCCTCCAAGATGTTCTTCTGCACCTATGAAAATATTAAAAAGAACATTTTGCATGTTTGCCCCAACAACACACTTTTCATTTGATTCGGGGCACTTTGGCTGCAATGCACCCTCAGAAGTGATCAAATAAATATCCCAAAGATTCACTTCATTTAAATCTGTGGCAAATATAAATCCACCACCAGTTCCTTCTTTCGATTTTATAAATCCATGCTTTTTTAACAAACTAAGCACTTTTCGAATACGTACAGCATGAACACAGGCACTCTCTGATATTGCATCACTTGTGGACATCCGATCTTGCTGTAGCGCGAGATACGTTAAACTATGAATGGCAAGAGTGAAATCACTATTCATGGCCTGCCTCCTATAATCATTATTTAAACTTCGATGATATTAAATAGTACTGTAATTTTATTTGTTACAGATTATCTTGTCAAGAAAACTGACCTTTTATAACGATTATTAATTAGCTACTTGTTGTAACTTATTGAATGAGACTGTTCGTAGCTTACGAGGAAGAAAACTACGAATTTCTTCTTCGTTATAACCAATCTGTAATCTTTTTTCGTCTTGGATTATTGGCATTCGCAACATTTTTGGATTGTTTATGATTAATTGATATAATTCATTAAGTGGAAGCGATTCAATATTTATATTTAATTCCTGGAATGTTTTTGATTTATTCGATATGATTTCGTCCGTTCCAGTTTCTGTCATGCGAAGAATAGATTTAATCTCCTCAAGTGTAATTGATTCATTCATAATATTTTTAACACTATATTCAATATTATGTTCATCTAACCATGCTTTTGCTTTACGACATGATGTACAACTTGGTGTTACATATAGATTCACCATTCTTTTACACGCTCCTTATTTTTAAAATGTAATAAAAAAAATTACAGTTAAGATAAAAATGATTTATAATCTGTTAAAACAAATTAAGTTGATCTCCCTGCTCAATTAAAATGAGTATACTGTAATTTTATTCTTTACAGTTAAAAGTGTCAACTATATTTTTTATAGTTAAAATATGGGGTTTGATTTCAGCTTGTAAATTTCAAAATAATGAAATTTAGTAGCACTAGAAAATAAACAAATTAAAAGCGCATAAAAAAAAAGACCACTAAGCAGTCTTTTGAATAATACAATATAAGGCTAAACTCCTTTTCTCTTCATTTCTCCCCAACCTTTTTTTTGACCTAAAAATATACTGAATGTCGCTATAACACGCCAATATGTCAAAATTGGGCGATACCAGATTGCTTCTGTTAATGAATAGAAAAATAAACGATTTAACTCACTAATTTTTTTATATTTTTCTAACCGCCATTCTTCAAGCAGCACTGCACTAACTGAGAAAAATGAGCCGTAGATGATCATGAGTATTAAAAATGCAATGGAATACAGAATATTTATATTGTGTAAAGTTATGTTTATTATTAACGACACATAACCAAAAAACTCAATGATTGGGCCTAAAAATTCAACAAAGAAAAAATATGGCATTGCAATAAAACCGATTGAACGGTAATTTTTATTAAAAATCATTTTACGATGTGCCCACAAGCTCTCAAATAGTCCTCGATGCCATCTTACTCTTTGTGTTTTTAAAATTTTAAAAGAATCTGGTGCCTCGGTATAACAAACTGGATCGGCTACATACTCAATTTTTGCCCCCCAATTTTCTTCTATATTTTTACGGTGAAGTCGAACGACTAGCTCCATATCCTCACCAATTGTATTTGTTAAATATCCTCCTACTTGAACTACTCTTGACTTTTTAAACACGCCAAATGCCCCAGATATGATTAGTAATAAATTCTTATTGCTTAGTCCAATTCGTCCGATTAAAAATGCGCGCATATACTCTATAACCTGCATGACTACAAGTGGATTTTTTGAGAGAAGCATTTCATTTACTTTACCAAGCGAGGTCTTGCTTCCATTGGCAATTAATACATTTCCACCAGTAGCTAGTATTTCGTCATCTGTATTTTCAATAATTGGTTTCATAATTTTGAGAAATGAGTCAGAATCAAGGATTGTATCGCCATCGATCGAAGCAAAATAAGGATATTTACTAAAATTAATGCCAGCATTTAAAGCATCAGCTTTCCCACCGTTTTCTTTATCAATTAAAAATAGAAAAGGATAAATTGTTGATTGATACACATTTTTAATTGGTTTTGTTTCAATACCAAAACTTTTATGAATTACTTTGTTTTTTAACACGGTCATATCGAATCGGTCAATCGTTTTTTGAAGAGTAGAATCTTTTGATCCGTCATTAATGACGATTACTTCAAATTCTGGATAATCTAACCTTCCGGTGCCTGTCACCAATGAAAGAATCGTATTAACTACGCCTACTTCCTCATTATAAGCTGGTACAAGTATTGAAATAGGTGCAGTAAAGGCAGATTCCTTTAATCTTTTATATTGCTCAATTTGATGTAAACCTTTTTCTCTCTTTAATCGCATAAATGCTAATATAAATAAGATTAAATAAGTTGAACAAAGGAGCAACACGTAAATGATAATAACTTTATTGATTATTAAAAAGAATAAACTAATCATACTCCGGAGTCCTCTCCAACCATTCTTTTGATATATTTCTCGCATATGCATCTGGATGCTCTTCATTAATTTGATTAAGAACTACTCTTCCTTTCTTATACTTTTTAATCGATTTAGCAGCTTCAGATCTAACAATATAAGCTTTGTCCGATATTAACTCAGTTAAATAAGATAAAAATAAATCATATCGAATATTTCCCATTAATCGTGCAATCATTAGCTTTTCTTCGTTACTTAATTGCGTATCTGGATGTCCTTCATTTTTATAAGATTCTACTAGTTGTGTAATCAAGTTCGGGGAAGAAATATATCCTAACGATGCGATTGTTTTTAAGGAACGTATTCTTAATTCACTATTTTCTGAAGTGATTAATTTTTCAAGAAAAAAATAGATTTGCTCAGAACGAAAATGTTTAATTCTAATTAAGTCTAAAATAGAATTTTTATAACTTTCAGGTAAATGATCAAATTCTTTTAGCAATTCGTGAATATTCTCCTCATTAACATGTAGATCCAAAATTTCCGTTAATAAAAATGAGGGGATTTTTATCTGGCTAACTAATAATTCCATTAATTTATCATATTTAAAACTAGCCAAAATAAGGAAAATATCAAATTTTTCTTCAAGTGAGCATTTTTTATTTGATAAATGTTGAATTAAGTCAGCTTGCATCATTTTTATATTAAATTGCTTTATAAATAACAAAGAATTCATCCGTTCACTCCAATTACCATGCTTAAGTTTATATTTATATCTAGGAATAAAATATAAATTTACAATTGGTCTAATTGGATCAAATCCTTCTTCAAATTTGATAATACTCATAAAACTGCTAAATATATTTTCTAATGCTTCAAACTCGATTTCCTTTTTTGGAATAAACGAAGCTGATAATTCACCTTTTATCAAATAACTTTCAATAAATACGATATTTCTATTTAACCATTCTTCTTTTTGCTTATTTTTATGCTGTTTAATGATTTTATTAAAAACTAAATAAATATAGATTGAACATAATAATAGAAATAAAAATCCTGTTATATATAGGATAATAAATATGTTCATTTGGCTGTAATTCCTAACATTCGATTTAAACGGAGACGTAGTTCCTTCAAACTAAATGGTTTTTCCAAATAATCATTTGCCCCACTTTGTAATGCGATTGCTTTATCATTCTCAGAGCTTTTACTACCAATCATTAAACATAAATATTTTCTTCGGTCATAGTTAGTGCGCATTTTACGTATTATTTCAAATCCACCCATTTTAGGTAAAATACGATCGAGTATGATTAGATATCTTTCATTTTGTTTGTGCCAAGGATCATTTAAAAATTCTTCACCATCTGTATATACCTTTATTTCAACATCATATAATTCTCCACCTAAATCTGATAATTGATGATTTAACATTTCACGTATCAGTCGATCCTCATTAATGACAGCTATTTTTAGCCTACGATTCATCATCTCATTATTATTTCCCTTACCGTTAAAACGATCGATTGAATCCGTTAAATCAGATGTTAGTAAAGTTAAGCATTTTTCAGTTGTAATATTGGAATCTGGAATTTCAAGTACTTTATAATTAAAAGAAGCGTAGTGAATCTGATTTTCATAAGTGATCGGAACTTCCGAAAATGAAAGTGACAATCGGTTCATTAATTTTATTCCATCTGCTTTAACTGTTTTTGGAAGTAATAGTACAAACCCTTTGTTTTGGTAATGTGCTAACAAGTCGGTAGGTCTTAATTTACATTTTATAAATTGTAAAAAACTTTTTACGATTAAATTATCTAAACTATAGTCTTGTTTTTCATCAATGTTTACATATACCATCGAAAATGATTCGTAGCAACGTTTTAAATCCTCAAGTTGTTTAGTCACTTCATTTTTTAAATGACTATAATTGTATACTCCCGTTATTGGATCAATAAGAACTTGTTCTTTTATTCGATATCTTCGTTGAGCAAATTTATTAATATAATATTGAAGTTCTACTTCAGCGATTGATTCACTAATAACTGCATCAAGCATCAGTGCATTTACTGTCATATGATCAGTTATATTACAAATACAAATGGTTGAAATATACCGACTTTCACAAAAGTCTCTTAATTGATTAAATTTATCTATATTAAATGTTTCTACTAATTCTTCAATCAATATGATTAGTACATCTGGATTAACAAAATCTATTTTTTCAAAGAGAGTTACTATATTTTGAACAGGCTGAACCAATTTATAGTTATATTTATTTACATCACAAAAGTTTTGAAAATTAAATTTCTCTTCATTTCCTATAAACATTACAATAGGATTTTCAGCTAGAATATCATTCACTATTACCACCTGCTCACTTTAATCTAGTTAGTATTATTTTTTAAGAAATTGGTGAACATTCGCATTATGATTTTATTAATACATTTCGTGAATTAAACTCACTTTTAACGTCATAATTAACCACATAAAGTTAAAAGCATACGAAGAATAAGTTAATTTTAACTCCGAACTAACAATCATTCAACGTTATTTTGAGTGGGAATTTAAGACACAATTACCAATAAATGAATAATGTTTAGATGACAATTCACAAAACAAAAAACCGTAATTCGAGCTTTTTCCAACTACGGTTTTCTATTTATTAAAGGGAGCAGAAACTTTAGCAATTTTTACACTTTACATCTTTTCAATCAATTTATCTACGATTGTGTTAATTCTTCTATTTTGTTCCTCTATCATTTTTTGTTGTGATTTTAATGTTTCTCTATTCTCATCAATTTTACTTCTATTTTCATCAATTTTCTCTAATGCATGGTTCAATAGCTCAGTTCTTAAATCTAACACTTCAAATAATTGATCCAAACTTGATTTAATATCATGTAATAATTGAACTTCTAGTGGCTGAGATAGAGCAGTATTGTCATTAACACCATTGTTTTTTTGAAATTTATAAATTGAAGCAGAAACATTCACTTCTTTGTTTTCTTCTATAATATCGCTTTTTAACCATTGAAGTTTTATCATGATAACTCCATCTTGTAAGTAACGATCTAACACTTTAAACTTACCGCTTGCAGTCTCATGAATTGTTCCGGTAGCATATTTTCGTGAAGGTTTTATACCATCATTTTTAATCATTCGATTACCTCTCAGTATTAAAACTAAACGTTAATTAAACTATATTTAACTTTACCGAACTTACAAATTCACCGATTACATATTGATGCTTTTTTTAGTGATAATCTTAATTTGACCATACTTAACTTTTTTTATGTCTCTACCTATGTATTTTAAATGATGATTTACTTACTTCTTTGTGATTTACTTCATCTTTCGCATATCAGAACTTAGCTTAAAGCATAATAATTGAATAAGTTTGAAATGCTTTCGGAGGAATAAAATGAAGCTTAGAAATAAAAAAACATTCACTTTAATACTGTTTTGTTTAATGATTGGCGTAGTGTACATACTTTTCAATCAATCAAAAAATCGGACATTAAACAAAAATACTAATACCTACACGAATCAAATTAACAACATTACAATTCCCGCTCAAATTGGTAAAGAATATTTCCAAGTTTTTGATGAGAAAAAGATGCCGTATAATCTCCTACTCAAAGGTGTAAATCTTGGAATTGCGAATCCAGGACATTTTCCTGGAGAAACAGCAATAACAAAGGCCGAATACTTGAGGTGGTTTAAAGAAATTGGAAAGATGAATGCAAATGTTATTCGAGTGTATACCATCCATCCTCCTGCTTTCTATGATGCATTATCTGAATATAATCAAAAAGCAAAACGCCCTCTCTATCTAATTCATGGAGTTTGGATTAATGAGGAAATGTTAAATTCACTTGGAGATATTTACAATAAGAGTCTTACTAAAGAGTTTCAAGATGAAATTTACCAAACTGTAGATATTATTCATGGCAAAGCAAACATTCTTCAAAAACCTGGTCATGCTTCGGGTAAATATCACTCAAATATTTCAAAATACGTGATTGGATGGATTTTAGGGATCGAGTGGGACCCAAATATGATGAAATCAACAAATGATAAGCATAAAGGAAATGTTGTTTTTAATGGTCAATACTTTCAAACAAACAATGCAACGCCTTTTGAGAATTGGCTCGCAAGTATTTTAGATAATACTGTGAAATATGAATCAGAAAAGTATTCTTGGCAACGACCAATTAGTTTTGCGAATTGGGTGACTACCGATCCGATTCATCATCCTAATGAACCTATGGAAAATGAAGATTTAGTTTCATTAGATCCAAATCATGTAAGCGCAAAATCATCATTGTATCCCGGTTATTTTGCTTCCTATCATGTATACCCATATTACCCTGAATTTTTGAATTATGAACTAGCATATACGAACTATATTGATTCCCGGGGAAAGAAGAATAGTTATGCTGGATATTTACATAATTTAAGAAACGTACATAATATGCCAGTTTTAATTTCAGAATTTGGAGTACCATCTTCTCGTGGAATGACTCATCGAAATCGCTATGGATGGAATCAAGGATTTCATAATGAAACACAACAAGGGAAAATCGTTACTCATCTGTTTGAAGACATTCAAACGGAGGGAATGGCAGGAGGAATTGTTTTTTCATGGCAAGATGAATGGTTTAAACGAACATGGAATAATATGGAATTAGATGATCCTGATCGTCGTCCATTTTGGTCTAACGTTCAAACAAGTGAGCAGCAATTTGGTTTATTATCTTTTGATCCAAACAGTTCAAAAAAGGCCATCTCTGTTGATGGTGATTCGAGCGATTGGAAAAAAAATAAAATTAAATCAGCAAATATGAAAAACGCTATTTTTATAAAACCGCTTGATCAAAATGACACCGAACGAAAATTAAAAAATTGGTCAATGACTAGCGACGCGCGATCAATTTATTTTCTTTTAAATTTTGAAAAAACTAAACAACCTTTTGACTGGGCTAAAACAGGAGTAATGATTTTACTTGATACGATTCCAGGACAAGGACAACATCAACTACCAAATGACAATTCTGTTAAATCTAAAAATGGGATTGATTTTGTTATTGATTTAAATGGACCAAATGATTCTCACGTACTAGTGGATAGCTATTATGATCCATTTTATTATGAGTACGCTAATCTATTACATTACGCACCAATTGAACCGCATGTTAATAAAAAAGATAACGGTCTTTATCATAAAGTCATGCTTGGATTAAATCGACCACTTGTTATTCCAAATTATAAGGGGAAATCGCTTAACTTGCCTTTAGAGTTTTATGAAACAGGCAAACTAAAATTTGGTGATGGAAATCCAAATCATAAAGATTTTAATTCTTTAACTGATGTCTCCCTCAACGAAAAAGATCATGTAATAGAAATTCGGATTCCTTGGCAATTATTAAATGTGAAAGATCCAAGTACTAGTGAAATCATGGGAGATTTATGGAAAGGTGGACTAAAAAGTAAAAAAAATGTAAAAAAAATTCACGTAGCTATTCTCACATATCGCCCTAATGGGTCAAATAAAGACTTATCCTACTCAACTGTAAGACAAAAAAATGGAATTCTTAAAAAAGGTGATTTTTTTTCTTATACGTGGAAAAAATGGGATTTACCTGTTTACCATGAGCGACTTAAACAATCTTACTACATCTTGAAAGATACTTTTCATAAAGCAGAGATAAATAAGTAAAATTCAAAAAAACCTCCGTTTATTCGGAGGTTTTTTTGTATACATTTGCACTAAGCAATTCCCTACATTTTCTGATCTTCTGCTTAATTTGTAAATTATCAAAGAAATATACTTCCGTTCCTGACCATATAAATACCCAACAAACAATACTCAATATTCCTCCGATATATTCATGTTTACTTGAAAGCTTCAAATAAAACACACCAATTATAATCCCTATAACAAATAAGATAATTGTCTTTTTAATATTTCTAGTATAAACGAGCTCGTCTTCTTTCATAAGTTTCGAAAAAGAGTTAAATGTTGCCGATTTTAATGAATCTTCATCAATATTTTCTTGTCCATAATATGTAATCTTTATATTTTTTTGTTTTGCATTTTGTAGCTTTGAAATAATAAAATCTTCTAACTCTGAATTTAAATGTAAATCGTCAGTATTGTAATAGCTTGCAAATACGTTATCACTTTCATTTAAATAAATACTAATCCTAAATTCATCATTCATTTTCATTCTCCTTTCAAGAAGATACATTAAAAAACGCATTGATCTTACTCAATGCGTTTAGTTTCCTCATTTCGCTCTTATGTCTTCTACGGTTTATTAGGATTAGGGACAACTGGATTTGTAGTATTATCTCCATTGTTTTCACCAGTTCCTCCAGTACCTGTACCTGTACCAGTTCCTGTTCCTGGATTCGTTTCATCTCCTCCTTGATTTGAACCACCTTCACCTGTACCGTTTCCGTTTCCGTTGCCTTCTCCATTCCCATTGCCTTGGTCTCCTCCATTTGTAGGAGGCGTTGTAGGCTGCTCCGTCGATGTTAAATCTACTGTAACGGTAACAGGAGAACTCTTACCTTCAACATTTATAGCTATAATTGTTATTTTTACAACGTTGCCTGGGACGATTCCATTAATACTTGTAGCCGTACCTTGAATTTTCTGAGTTTGGCCACTTACACCATTTACAGTATAATTTACTTCAAAAGTTGTTTTTGGTAGTAAGTCTGCAGGGTACGTCCAATTTATTGAAATATTGCTTGTTACAGGATCATAATTTGCTTTCACATTTTTTACAGATTGAATAACAATATCTTTAGGTATATCATCTACTTTTTCTCCACGAATATATAATTCATGACGTATTTCTTCGACTGACGAAGGTTTTATAAAAACAGCGTTTCGATTTCCATTAGCTGCTAACATATCCCTGGCGATAAATTTAGCAATACTGGTTGAACTTTTTCCAAGGAAATTATTTTTCTTATTTTTTTCATATCCTGTCCAAACTGCCATCGTAACATCAGATGAATAACCGATGAACCAACTATCTCGTGTTGCGTTATCAGGGAATCCATATTTTTGTTTTACTTGATCATCATAATTCGTAGTACCTGTTTTACCCGCCATATCAAGTCCAGGCACATTTGCTCTTTTACCAGTACCAAGTGCCGTTTTTACAACATCACGTAGCATATCTGTAACCATATAAGCAGTATAATCACTCATTGCTTGTTTTGGCTGAGTTGCAAATACTTTTTCAGTTTTATCTGGATAAATGATTTTTTTAACGGAATGGGGCTTATTATATGTTCCACCATTACCAAACGCCGCATATGCTCCTGCCATTTCCATAGCTGAGACGCCAGTGAATCCACCAATCGCATATGATTCATAAAATGTATTCTTCGGAAAATTAAAACCTAACCCATTACCAAATTCTCGTGATTTCTCGCTCCCTACTGCCTGAAAAGTTTTTAATGCAGGGATATTTCTAGAATCAACGAGTGCTAATCGAATTGAAATATTACCTTTATATCCTCTGTCCCAATTTCGAATTGGCGTTCCATTCGAGTATGAATAGGGTTCATCAAGAATTTGATGAAATGTCGACCATTTTAAATATTGAATGGCAGGACCGTAATCAAGTATAGGTTTAATAGAAGACCCTGGTTGTCTTTTAATATCTGTAGCAAAATTTAATCCACCAGAACTTGTGTTTCTGCCCGCTCCTACTGCGCGAACTTCACCAGTTTTTGTATCTAATAATACAAAGCCCGTTTGAAATTCATCACTTGGATAAAAACCTTTACCTCTTGCTAGAATCTCATCTGCTTTTTCTTGGGCTTTTGGATCTAAAGTTGTTTCAATTGTTAGCCCATCAGTATAAACATTGGCGTCGCTATTTTTATCAACTTCATTAACTACAACATCAATAAATGACTGAAATTTTGTACCACCTGATTCATGTACTTTTACTAATGATTTCATTGGGATAGCTTTTGCAGTATTGTATTGTGAATCAGTAATATAACCGTATTTTTTCATTTGGCTTAAAACAGTGTCTCTTCTATTTTGTGACTCAACTGGATGTTTTGCTGGATTATAACTATTTGGAGCCTTCACCATACCTGCCAAAGTTGCGGCTTCAGGTAATGTAATTTTAGATAAATCTTTACTAAAATAAGTTTCACACGCTTTTGCTACACCATAAACACCGCGCCCTTTAAGTCCATTTGAAAAGTATACTTTATTTAAATACATTTCTAATATTTGATGTTTAGAATAACGTTGTTCTAATTTAAAAGCTAAATACCATTCTTGCACTTTACGCTTAATCGTTTTTTGAGATGATAAAAATGAGTTCTTTACTACTTGCTGTGTGATTGTACTTCCACCTTGTGAACCAAATCCCCCAGTAATATTCGCTAAAACCGCACCGAATACCCGACGAATATCGACTCCTTTATGCTTATAAAAACGAACATCCTCAGTGGCAATAAATGCGTCTTCAACTACTTTTGGAATTTCATTATAAGATACCTTTGTTCTTTGTTCTCTACCTAATTCCGCCACTACATTTCCATCTTTATCTACTATTGTAGAAGAAAGGGGTACTTTTAGCTTCGATTCATCTAATGCGGGAGCTCCGCTTACTAAGTAAGCAAAAATTCCCACTCCTACAAGTATGAAAACAATTACAATTGATAATAATGTTACAGTAATTTTTTTCCATAAGCCTTCAGACTTTGTGGAAGGTATTTTTGAGGGCTTTTCCAGCCGTTTACGTTCCTCTCGCGAACGGTATTCATTTGCCATCTTAGTTCTCCTGCCTTTTCAGTAAAATAGAGCTGTTTGGAGCAACATATCATACTATTTATTACTAATTTATAAATAGTAGTATTTTCTACTGACTCTACTTTCATGTACCGAAGAACTCCTTTATCAATTAAAAAAAAGATAAACCATTTCTGGTTCATCTGTTTAAAGTAAATCTAATTTATTTTTCATTCGAAGTGAAGGTTTTATCAATAAATTCAATTATTTTACTCGTATACGACTCAGGCTCCTCAACAAAAGTAGTAATATGCCCATGTTCTGTAAGCCATAAGGTCTTTTCATTTTCTTTAGGAATTTGTTCAAAGATCATCTCGCTACTACTAAATGGTACTTTTGTATCATTCTTTCCATGAATTAACAAATAATTAGTAGATTTTCCTTTTTGAACAGACATAACTGGAGAAACTTCTTTAGGATCAATCTTTAATAAATGCTTCATTGAACGAAGAATTATTGAGGTAAAAGGTTTTTTAGGTAACTTAGACCATACGTTTAAATTGTCTTCTAAATAAGTTTGCAAGTCATGGAATGGACTATCTGCAATAACCCCTTTAATTTGCTGATGGACACTTCCAACTAGTAAACATGTTGCTCCTCCCATACTCCATCCAAGTAAAACAATTTCTTCCTGTTTTTTTTCTTGAATAACATAATCTACGGCAGAAGATAAATCATGTTGTTCATAAAATCCAATTCCTGTACGTCGACCACCAGATTTACCGCTATTTCGAAAATCAAACATTAGAACATTGTATCCTTTTTCCTGCAAAGATTTTACAATTCTAAGTCCATTTATCTTTTTTTGACTTCGCTCATCCGTGTATCCATGTGCAGTAACAACAGTTTTAGATGTTGGATTTTCCGCTGGTATCCACCATCCTCTAAGGACAACTTGATCTAGCTTACTTTGAAATTCTACTTCTTCAAAATGCAAATTGTAATCAGAAGGTGTTTCATTCGTTTTTCGCCTAAATGGATGCGTCAATATTAACCCGACTAAAATCGGAAGAAGAAAGAAAATAAATGGTGACAAAATTAACATCCAAATAAAGTATTTTTTAATTTTTAATCGCTCCATGATCCACACTCCGTTTGTCATACTAGGCAAATAGAAGTTCTTCTATTTAAGTTATGATATAACTTAGACTTTGTTAGTTAAATATGCATAAATTGTGACTTTTTGAGTATCTTCTACACAATTAAAAGGGTGTCCAAAAATCATAAAGCTGATTTTTAGACACCCTATAATTATATGTTTTATTAGGTCAATATACAATTTATAGTCGTGTTAATTTCGATACATCTTCCATTATACTGTCTTGTGGTCCATGTTTACATGTTTATACGACTAATACTGTGATTACCACTAGATAAACTCTTCTTGTGGCTTTTCAATCATTGCTTCTGCAGCCGTATTAATAAATACAAATTCCATTTTTCAATTTAAATAATAACAACCTTCAGCCATTTTATTAAATACTTTATGTAAGTCAAAATAATTAATTAATTTATCATCTTCATTTAATGGTAAATTACAATTTGAATGCAAAGTCATCAAACTCCTTCCATATTTGATGACTAAATTCTATGATGTTCCAGTATTTTCTATATTAAGTATATTATATGTATATCTGAATTTTCAGAAACAACTCAAAACTTCAATTTCATTCAAATATAAAAAAATTTCTATGTTTATTTTAAAATTACTTTTAAACACTAGAGGAAAATGACCTTACTTCTTTTTTTTAAAACTAAATCCATGTAAAAATCCACCTTTTTGGCGTTCTTTTACAATTATTAGAAGTAAACAAAATAAATAGAACAAAATATGATCATTGTTCTTTACTACTAGATTGCTCATGATTTTCAAAATACAAAAACCTGCAAATACACCATATACAAAATGTAAAATATCTCTATACACAAAAAACCCCCTCATATTTATCCTATGAGCCATAGGAGAAATATAGAAGGACAAAGTTATTGCTATAGAAATTATTGCTACATTATTTACAATTTAATCATTTTTCTTATTCATCATTCCAATTACTTTTTGTACAGAACGTATAATTCCTATATAACCAGTACATCTACAAAGATTACCTGATAGTGCTTCTTTGATTTCTTCTTCTGTTGGATTTGAATTTGTGTCAATGAGTGCTTTAACAGCCATAATCATACCTGGGGTACAATATCCACATTGATACCCACCCTCTTCTAGGAATGCTTTCTGAATGGGATGGAGATCTACATCTGCTAAGCCTTCAATTGTACATATTGAAGTATTGTTTACTTGATAAGCCATCATCAAACATGAATTAACCAGTTTATTATCCATATGAACAGCACATGCACCACATCGACCAATTTCACAAGAGATTTTTGTTCCCGTCATATTTAACTCTTCTCGTAAAATATCAAGTAATCGCGTGGTAGGTGAAACATGTAATTTTTTTTCAATATTATTTAATATTAAATTAAGTTCAAGCAAATGAATAGGTTGATCTTGATTATTTTTATTCGTCCCCAATAGCTCATCTCCTTGAATTAATTAATTGCAATAAATATTCTGGTGATATTGGTAATTTATTTATCCAACAGCCTGTTGCATCAAAGATTGCTCTAGCAATTGCTGGAGCAACAGCAACTGTACCGATTTCTCCAACTCCTCTAGGTCCGAATGAATCTCCTTCTTCAAGATTTTCTATTGGTAATACATTTAATTTATATGGAATATCACAAATTGTTGGTATTAGATAAGTATCAAAATTATCAGATACATATTCACCGTTTTCTATTAATGAATTTTCCATCAATGAGTAGCCTAATGCCATTACACCTCCACCTTCTATTTGTCCCTTATAACCAAGTGAATTGACAACTGGACCAGCAGCAACAACTTGTTCTAGATCTGTTACCTTGACTTTACCAGTAATGAGATCAACCTCAACCTGTGCCAAAACGGATGCGAAGGAATAAAGAAAGTGACTACCTCCAACTTTAGCATCAGGACTTATAGGAAAATCAAATGAAGTTTGAACGAATATTGCTTGTTCTCGTGGCGCATTCCGAGCAAGCTCTTCATAAGTGATAATTAATTTACCTTCTCTTCCGTTAACCTGTAACCAAATCCCATTTGGACCCATATAAAGATTTTTAATAGGTATTCTAGTAACTTGTTGGGCTAGTTCAAGAATCTGATTTTTAAATGAAGCTTCCATTCTTTTTAAAGAATGCCAAACCATGCTAGTAGCTCTCGATGCTGTAGAAGAACCGCTAATCGGTACTAAATCAGTGTCACCAACGATTATATTAATATCTTGAACCGAACAATTAAATTCATCAATTAATAATGTTTCGATTACTGCAAGTAAACCTTGACCACATTCTTCAAATCCAAATGCTGCTTCAATTTTACCTTTTCGTGTAAAAGATAAACGACCTCCAGCGGGATCTATTCTATCTACTCCAAGCCCACCGCCATGCATTGTTAATGCAATACCCTTTCCATAGACCTTCCAATTTTGACTACTATCATTTTCATCAGAATTTTTTAGTAAATGGGTTTTTGATATATTATTTAATACATCAAAAGCACCGTTTGTAGGTACAATTTTTTGACCTAATGGCCCTAAATCATTAGTTTTTCTTAAATTTTTAAAACGGAATTGGGTAGCATCCATTTTTAGTTTTTCAGCAAGTCGATCTATTTGCCCTTCAAGAGCAAATGTAATTTGATTGCCACCAAACCCTCGAAATTCACCAGCTACCCCATTATTCGTAAAAACTGAATATCCTTCAATTTCAATATTAGGTATTATATATGGTCCCGGTGCATGCTCTATTGCAAAATCTAAAACTGCTGGACCTAATGTTGCATATGCACCAGTATCAGCAATAATTTTTACTTTATGTGAAATAATTTTCCCATCTTCTTTTACACCCGTTTTCATTGTAATTTTCATAGGATGACGCTTTAAACCTGATTTAACGGATTCACTTCTACTTTGGTGAATTTTTATTGGACATTTTGTTTTTAAAGCTAACAAGGCACCATATGGCTGAATATTTAATTCATCTTTACCTCCAAATGAACCACCCATTGGGCTAGAGATAATTCGAATATTTTCTTCTGGTATATTTAGGATCCTTGACAACTGAAACCGATCTTTAAAACCATGCTGGGTTCCAACATAAACTGATAGATTCCCATTTGTTTCAGGGACAATTACTCCACCTTCAGTTTCCATATATGCATGCATTTGCCTAGGTAATTCATAAGTTTCTTCTACAATCACACAAGCATCTTGGAAGCCAAGTTCCACATCTCCAGTTTGATATCTGGCATGATGTAAAATATTTCCTTTTTCGTGTAATAAAGGAGCATCATGGCGAAGCGCATACTCAGGGCTATCTATAACAGGTAGCTTCCTATATTCAACTTTAATCAATTGTAATGCCTGTTCAGCGATTTCTTCTGTATCAGCGGCAATTGCTACAATTGCATCACCAAGATATCTTACCCGATCTTTACATAAAACCGGTTGGTCAGGAAAAATTAGCCCGAAACCATTTAAACCAGGAATATCCTCATAAGTAACAACAGCCCTTACGCCCGCAATTTTTTTAGCTTCTTCAATTGAAATTGATAAAATTTCAGCATGTGGTTCAGTACTTCTTAACACTTTCCCATATAACATGTTGGGAAAAGAAAGGTCAGTAAGATATTTCATATTACCGGTCACCTTACCTAGACCATCAGGACGTATTCTTCTTTCTTTATTTGCAGGAATCATGTCTTTACTCATTCGTCCACCTCTTATTTACTAGGTAGTTTAGCAATCTCGGAAACTATAATATTAGTTGTAATCGCTTGTTTATAGTTCGAAGAAGAAAAGTGATCAGAAGGAGGTTTAAATTCCTTATTGATTAAAATTGCAATTTCTTTTAATTGAACAGATGGAACGAATAAGCCTTTAATATACTCTTCAGTATTAACTAATCTTTGAGGCAAAAATGAGTTACCACAAACTACTAAACGAACTTGTTCCATTATTTTTTTTTCATTCAACTTAAAATAACCAGATATTGTCACAATGCTTTGGCAGAAAACCTCGCGTAATCCTATCTTTTTATAAAAAAAATAATCATTGGACTTCTTTTTTTGCACAGGTATACTAATGCTCACAAGAATGGAGTTTGATAAAAAGTCGCTATCTTTTATACACTCTGATAGTTTTTTTACTAACAATTCGTTTCCATCATACAAAGTTAGATGTGCATCCAATACAATTAAAGCAGGGATGACATCACCATGGCGATTTGCTATATTCCCCCCAATTGTTGCTCTATTACGAACAGCTGGAGATGCAATATTTCGAACAGCTTCTACTAATAAAGGGACTTTTTCTAAAAATATTGGATTATTCCTACAGCAGTCTAAAGTGGTTAATGCTCCAATTTGGATAAAGGTTTGATCATTTTTCCGAATTAACTTATATTCCTTCATGTCTTTAATGTTTTCTATACTTATTAAATTTTCAGGACACTGGATCCCCTTTTCCCAATGAGTTTGTAAAAGAGTTCCCCCTGCAATATAGCAAGAATTATTATAAAATTGCTGTTTTAGAATGTTTGCTTTTTCAAGTGAATCTGGAAACCAAACACTAGGATAATATAAGCTTGCATCTCCTTTTCGAATCAAAAATTAAATTCAACTCCCTTCGCAACATCATATGCCTCTTTTGTATCAATATCAAAAAAGTCCCACATATTCTCAAACTCTACTAATAATCCTTCTAACTTAGTTTGTTTTCGAATAAGAGTTCTTGCTCCTTCATCTCCACTTAGCATGAATAATTCCGGTAATGTATTCGTAGAAAAAATAATTGGTGGTCTAGGAATCCCTTGAAAGCTTGCAGCCAAAAAAGGAATAGAAGGGTTTTCACTTGTACGTTTTATATAATTTTGATGTATTTCATTAATCGTTTTTATAGATAAAAAAGGCTGGTCTGCGAGGAGAATCATAATACTTAAAGGATTCATTTTAAGAGCAGCAGTTAAACCACATTTTAAAGAAAATGATTGTCCTTGGTAAGCGTTGCTACATGGTACTTGAGTCCAATAATCACGATTAGGAAAATGAAAAAGATCTCTATCAATCCAATCTAGGGAATCGTTTTCTTTCGTAACAACAAAAATATGCTCAATATTTGATTTGATGAATTGACGTAGACCATAACTTCCAATTGTAGATGAACCCAATGGAAGACTGATCTTATTCTGTCCCATTCTTTTACTACTACCCGCTGCAAGTAAAATGGCAACGATTTTACTATTCTTCATTTCTAGGCTCCCTTTTTATTCTCTGTGTCTGAATTAATTCGGCAATAATACTGATGGCAATCTCTTCTGGACCTTCAGCACCAATAGGTAGCCCAGCTGGACTATTAATGTTAAATTCTACTTTTTTCCCATTTAATAATCGTTGGATCCTTTTCTTTCCTCCAAGCACACCTAAATACTTTAAGTTAATATTCAATAGTTGATTCAGTATTTCTTTATCTTTTTGGAATTGATGAGTGATGATGATGACTGAGTCAGAAGCTGCCAATTGAAGATTCGGGATGATCTCGTTAGGAAAACCTACTACTATTTGATCCGCATTTGGAAAATATTGTTCGGAACATAAATCATCACGCCAATCTGTAACTGTCACGTAGAATCCTGCATTTGAAGCAAGTTTAACTAATGGTATTGCATCTTTACCAGCCCCAAAAACAAATAATCGCGGTTTTGGGTTATAACTATGAACATAGATCTCGTCTTCAATAGCTTTTATTGAACGAACTCCGCTTTTCTGATTTTCAGAATGAAATTCAGTAAGTACATCTTTTAGCCGACCAAACTCTTGATCATCATAATTTCCGAAATAGGTCTTTTTATCAACTATTAACATGGTTTTAACGTCATAATTATCTTTAGATAAAATTTTCATCATTGTTACACGTTGTCTATTTAAAAGATTTAATTTTAGCTTAGATAATAAATTAAATAAGCATTCATCTATTGGTTCTAATAGAACAGTAACAATGCCATTACAGCCAGCCCCGTTCCCCCATGATAAATCATCTTCTGCACTCATATCATACATAATAATTTGTGGTATTTTATTTTCTCTTGTTTCTGCAACTCTATAGGATAAATCTGTTTCAAGACAACCCGCACTCAATAAACCAATCTGTTGTCCATTTCCTTTAAATAACATAGCAGTACCTTCTTTTCGATACGCAGAGCCTTCTACATGAATAATAGTAGCTAAAACATCACCTTCATAAGGAGTCGACAACTCTTCAAGAATTTCATGAATACATTCCATCGAACCCTCCTAGTTATTTAATATAGTAAAAACATCTAACTATTAATAATAAATATAGTTTTCGCAGTGAAGTCTATATTTTTATTTTATATAATTAGGCTTGTCCACTATTCCTGTTAAGATTGGACTCGCACTTTAGAAAAATAAAAAACCCACAAAATAAAAAATTTTGTGAGTTTTTTTGTTTTTTTCAAATTATTCAAGTTCAGATACTTTAGACGGATTATTTAATTTATATTTAACTTCTTTATTCAATTTCTTATCGACTACTTTACCATCAAATTGATATGTTTTACCGACTTCTAATTCCGCTGCTTTTAATGATTTGCTTAAGGAGCACCAGGCATTACCAATTTGTAATTCTGGATCTGCCTTAATGATTATATTTTCCCAAATAACAATTTCTTCTTCGCTGTCATTAAAATGGTTATACTTTGTACTAAATTCTTTTACTGTACCATTGAAATGTGATTTTTCTGTTGGTAAAGTGATTGTTATTTCTTCTTTCTTTTCGGCTTTTTTCTTTGGAGTCGCTTTAGAAGTAGCTTCTTTTGCTTTAGTTTCCGTTTTCTTTTCTTCAACTGGTTTTGAATCACTCTCACCCACTGTATAAACTTTCTTAAAGCTAGGCGATTGCATTTCCTTCAAATAGGCTGGATGTATACAAGATAAATTGCCATCTGCAAATTCAATAATAATTGTATGATACTCATCTGTAACTCCGTATGTTTCATAACCTACCAGTTTTACATTCATTTGAAAATCTTGACCTTTAAATAAAAAATCATATTTTGGATTTTTATTAAATAATCCCCAAGATCGTCCTTTTTCTAAGTAATCCTCATCTGATAAAAATGTTGTATATTCCCCTTTTGGAGGTATGTATTTAACTAATTCACTTTTTTCTTTTTCAATTATATTTTCTTTCATTTTAAAAGCTCCTTTTAGTATTTCTTTACTTTATTTCCAATTTATTGTAGTTGCTTTAATTGTTTTATGAAGAAATTATAGAGTAGTTTTGAGCTTTTTGTCCATCTTATTGTTAAAAAGTATATCTTTTTTCAGTATATTACGGTACATGAAATTTTTATTGTTTATATTCTTTTTTATTTTTTGTTATTAATACGGTACATGAAATTCCCCTTTTGTTTGTACTATTTTTTTTATTTTTTATCATCATTACGGTATATGAAATTTTCTCAAAATAAAAAACGTCGATTTTTTAACCGACGTTTTAAAGATTAAAATTCAACTTTATCGAAATGATAACAATTCGTTAAATAAGAATCATTTGAATTTACGACAATTTTTTGGCAATAATCTTCTAAAACTTTTGTAGCTGCAACAAATTTACCCATTGCAAACGTACCTTTTCTATACTTATCAGATTGCACTCTAGAACTATCAAATCGATAATAAATTAATTTACCATTAAATTGATATTCGGTAATTACGGGATCACCTTTAGTTGTAAATTCGACAAATCGAATAAAGTCTGGCTTTTTATTCTTTACATTGTTAACAAATCGTTTAATCTGTGCATTTTGATTTGTATTTCTTCCTTTAACAATTACATCCCCATTTTTTAGTGCATCTTTTTTACTATAAGCAGCTGGAACCTTGTTCGTTTCCTTCTCACCATAATTTTCAATTTCTTTCTTTAACATCTCTTTTGACAAAACACTTGCCTCTGCGTCCAAAATATGATTGAAGGGTAAGCTAATAAATGTGAATACAATTAACGTAATAAAAAATTTAAACATTTGAAACCTCCAATATTTATAATAATACTGGTTAGTTTTTCCATTAAAATACTTAATATACAAAGCTGAACATGATTAAGAGGCCACCTTAAAAGTCAGTGTATTTGACTAATAAGTGGCCTCTATTTATTTCGAGAAGTATTGTTGATCTACTGCTATTTGAGTAGAGTTTTTAAACCTTTATTTTTAGAAATTAAAAAGACTTCTTTACCTACATTTGGACTATTTTATGAAGAGTATGAACTATTTGAACTCGAATGTGAATGTCTACGATGATTTCGTCTAGAAGATGAAGAATGTTTATGATAATTTTTTGATGAAGAGTGATGATGTCGTTTTTTATGCTTACGGTGACGTCGGTTAGAACTAGAGCCAAATATGGACCTAAAAAAACCTAATTGAAGTGTATCAATCTCAAACGAAAATCGCCCTACATCAACAATTCGAATTTCACCATCATTTGTTAACATTAAATTGTGATTATGTAAATCAAATGCATATAATCCTGCTTTTTGAGCATCAATCACAGCTTGATTAATCTCTTTTTCAAACTGTTTCTGTATATTTTTGTCATGCCCAACTAAGTCGTACAAAGTCTCTCCAACTACCCTTTCACTTACCATATAATCATTTGTAAAGGTGTGGACTTTAGGATAATAAATGCTTTTCTCAAGTAGATGTAGTTTTATCCCATCATCTCGACTTTTTCCATCTGCTTTAAATACTTTAATAACGTAATCATCTCTTGAGTATACATCTCCATCTTTTCCACTTGCTAAGTAATCAAAGTGATCCGCATGTTCACCATATAAAGAAAAATTGTTAATTTCCTCTAACAGCGATTGTTTCATTTTTAATCCCCTTTCAAGTTGCAGTTGCACGGCTTCTACAAGTTAAGCAATTAAATTAAGAAATTACTTTTTACAATATATTCCCTAAGAATTCTCCTTTTACCTATCTAACGGCATAATTCTTTTCTATTTTAGCGTTTTCTTTTGTGTTCAAATTTTAAATTATGAGGTTTTAAATATATTTTGGGGAAACTACTTCTATTAAATTAAAGCTAAATCAGCAATTTCATTTTTAATGTACTTAAAATGCTCTTTTTTTGAAAAATAATTTAGGAGTGAATCTATAATGCATGAAATAATTATGAGCTTGTTGGCAGGGTTAATTGTTGGAGTTGTTTTTACTCTTATTAAATTACCAATCCCTGCTCCTCCAGTATTTTCTGCGATATGTGGAATTATTGGCGTATGGGGAGGCATGAAATTAGTGCAATTATTTATTTAAATAACTTAATACTGATTAATGATATTTTTAATTTGATTGGAAATAATAATATTGCTAATTAGAAATTTATTCTACATTTTGTAGTTTGGAGGAAAATTAATGACATATATAATTGCAATTATCGGCATCATTCTCTTACTTGCTATTTCCTGGTCAATGTCGAATGATAAAAAGAATATTAATTATAAAGCCGTAATCATTATGTTAGTTGTCCAATTAATTTTAGCTTGGTTTATGCTCAATACATCCATTGGACAAACGGTTCTTAAAAAGATTGTTGCATTCTTTAATAAAGTTTTATCATTTGGTAATGAAGGTATTGCTTTCGTATTCGGTGATTTATCAACAAAAGGTTATTTCTGGATTAACGTATTAATGATGATTGTCTTCGTATCTTCATTATTATCAATTTTAACTTATACACGAATACTTCCATTAGCAATTAGATACATTGGTGGTGCAGTTGCTAAAGTAACTGGATTACCAAAGATTGAATCTTTTGTTGCGGTAAATAGTATGGTTTTCGGTGATACAACTGCCATTCTTTCAGTAAAATCCGAATTACACAAACTGACACCTAACCGTTTATTCGTAGTTGTAACGTCTTCATTAGTAGCAGTTTCATGTTCAATTTTAGGTGCTTATATGCAAATGATTCCTCCAGAATATGTACTAGTTGCACTACCGATTAATGTGTTCTCAGGTTTAATACTATCATCAATGGTAAGTCCTGTTACATCAGAACAAGATGAAGAAATTAATGTTAAAGACATGATTAAAGAAAAATCATTATTTGAGGCAATCGGTAACGGTGCTCTTGATGGTGGTAAAGTTGCACTAATTGTTGGTGCAATGCTAATAACTTATATTGGTTTACTAGCTATGATTAATTTCGTTTTCAATTCAATTTTCGGAATGACATTTACTGAGATATTAGGATATGTATTCGCTCCAGTTGCGTACATAATGGGAATCCCAACTCATGAACTAGTACGTTCAGGATCAATAATGGGAACAAAAGTTGCTGCAAATGAGTTTGTAGCGATGCTTGACTTCCAAAAACTCATCCCTAAATTATCGACGAAAACCGTTGCGATTGTGTCAGCATTCTTAGTATCATTCGCAAATTTTTCTTCAATTGGTATTATATACGGTGCGATTGCTGCGATTGATAAAAAACAATCAGAGCTTTTTGCTAAAATTGGTTTAAAAGTTTTATTAGTTGCTACATTAGGTTCAGTTTTAACTGGAACAATCGTAGGATTATTTGTTAGATAATACTTAACAGCTCATTTTTAAAACCTATTATTTTTTAAAAAAACCGCCGAGGCTTTTTATTAAGTTCTCGGCTGGTTTATTTTAAAAGAACCATGAATCTTTACGAAGTTTCAATTAATTTTTAAAACACTATCTTCAATTCTAATACTCAAAGTAATCCCTACTCAATGGTTGACTTGAACCTCTAATGATTGAATTCACGAAATTCTTCGGAGCTGAGTAAGCTTGCTAGTGTATTTCTTTAACAGTAATTTATTGTATTTATGTGAATATCAGATTTGGGATCCTATCAAATAAAAGAAACTACAAAATTTATTCTGTTTGCTCCATATAAGAAAAGTAAAGAAAATCAGCGTGTTGGCTGCATCCACTTGTATCTTGACAAAGCATATCTATAAACTCACTCCAGTAAATCTATTTGCTTTTATCTATTCACAAGAGTGCTTTGATTCAAAAGTAACCGGAATTACATATCGTTTTTCTTTGTTTAATTAAAAACAACAAAAATATTTACTGTAAAGCGATTGTTAATTATAGCGTTGAAGTTTTTTATGTTCCATTTTCTTTAAATGAAATCTTAAAGGACATGATACATAAGTACACAATATTATCGATTTTATTATTTTAAAGTATTCAAATAAATTACGGTACGTGAAATTACTTATTTTTCTTAAACTATTTATTTTATTTAAAAATACACATTACAAAAAATAAACTTGCCTCATTTTTTTCTAATTTATTCAATAGGTAACGTTTTACAATTTCACGCTATTTTTTCTAAATATAATTTAATAGACATTTTAATATTTGTATTAATAGACTTCATATTGAAATAAATTGTTCTAAAAAATTCATATGAATAATTATAAAATCCCGTTAAGATATATCTTATGTTTATTTTAGTATTTGAAATTATTTTTGTTACGAACGATTGATCGTTATCATTCAATCTTGGTAATTTAATTAAATATAACTAGCATGAATACGAAACTAAGATACTAGTTTTAAGGAGATTTTATTATGCAATTTGTTACAATACTCATATTATTCTTATGTACCTTTTTTCCTCTCTTACATATGATTAATGCTCTTCCCATTTTTTTTAAACGTAAGAAAATAATACATAATCAAGTACGAAAAAATAAAAGGATTAGCATTCTCATTCCATGTTATAACGAAGAAAGTATAATCGAAACAGCTATAAAAGGTATGAAGATATTAGATTACTCAGCAAAAGAAGTTATTTATATAAACGATGGATCCCAAGATAATACAATGAAAATCTTACATGAACTACTACGTCTTGTACCGGAAGATCGAAAAATATCCAATCAGTTAAAAAGTAATGAAATCAAAAACTTCTATAAGTCTACTGTTTTCCCAAACGTTTACGTAATTGACAAACTCAATGGTGGTAAACATGACGCATTAAACGCTGGAATAATGTATTCAAAAAATGAATTAGTAGTAACTTTAGATGCAGATAGTATTCTTGCTGAAAATGCATTACAAGTGTTAAATGAAGTATTTCAAGATGATAATGTAATTGCAGCAGGTGGAATGGTGCACCCACTTCAAGGAGTTCGATTTAAGGAAAAGAAAGTCGAACGCACTTTATCCGTAAATCATGTCATTCGATTTCAAGTTTTTGAATTCATAAAAGGATTCTATATTAATAGAGTTTCACTTGCTAAATTCGATGCACTCTCAGTTATTTCTGGTGCATTCGGGGTTTTTAATAGAGAAATTTTGCTCAAAGTTGGTGGATACAGAAAGACTTTAGGCGAAGATATCGACATTACTTTAAAATTTCAACAATACATTTTAAAAAATCCTGGCTTGCGTTTGGTATTTGTGCCAAATGCAGTTTGTTATACCGAATGTCCGGAAACCTGGAAGGATTTATTTAAACAAAGGATTCGTTGGCAAAAGGCTTTTATTGACTGTATCGTTTATTATTTTCCGATGCTTATAAAGACATTTTTGTTCCGTACAGTTTCTTTCTTTATGCTAATTGATTCGTTTATTTTAGGTACAGTTGCAATTTATTTTACGATTTTCAATTTAGGTTATATGTTCTTCACAAATTTAAAACATGCTCAAAGTCTCCTACTAATCTATTTGCTTGGAGTCGTATCTCTAAATTTAATTTACAGTCTATTTGCTATGTATTTAGCTCGCTATTACGGGGTTGAATTTAAAGGGAAAGAAATGATACGTTTAGCGATCACGATTATTTTAGACTTATTTGTCTACCGATTTGTAACGTTATTTTTCGTACTTATTGGTACAGTTTCATATTTTATAAACCGGAATGATTGGAACAAAGTTTCAAGATCCGGGAGAGTTTATGATTTAGAAAAGGATAAAGGAATGGTGAAGGTTGGATAAAAAACTTGTTATTGTATATGCAATTCTTATTTCATCATTCATGATCGCATACCCATTTATGAAGAGTAGTGCATCTTATTTGTCAGAACCAATACAACAAAATAACTTACTTCAAACTTATAAGTGTAAACCTTTGAAACAAAAACCACAAAATATTCAAAAACAACAAAATAAAGCTAACATTATTTTTACAATGGATGATGGGTGGGAAACTCAATTTACTAAAGGGTTTCAAATTTTAAAAGATAAAGGGATAAAAGGAAGTATTGCTGTCATACCAACAAAAGTTGGTACTGAAGGATATATGTCATTAAGTCAATTAAATACCTTATATTCATCAGGTTGGGACTTGATGAACCATACAAATTCACATCGACATTTAGCAAATTTAAATAAGCAAAAACAAAAAAAAGAATTAAATGATGCACGTAAATGGTTAAATGGACATTGTTTTAAAAGAGCAAGTAATATTGCAGTTTATCCATACGGTTCTTTTAATCAAGAAACTCTGAAACTCCTACAGGAAGAACATTACCGAAGTGCTCGAACCATTAAGGATGGAATTCAAACAAACGATATCAAAAAATATGAAGTGCGTACAATCAATTTACTTCCTAGTACTGATATTTCATGGGTTAAGAATCAGATTGATTTAGCAATTCAATCGAAACAAACAATTGTATTTACGAATCATCGGTTTGATAAAAAAGCTGATAAAGCACAAATGAATTTTGATCCTGAAAAGTTTAAAACGATTGTTAATTATGTAGTAAGCAAAAAAGAAGAGCTCAACATTTTAACATATTCTGAATGGTTGGATTTAAAAGAGATAAAATGAGTTGCTTTGGCAGCTCTTTTTTTTATCTACTCCACAAATAAAATAAGAGATGGGAAGTCACTTTCTTACGTTCTTCCCATCTCTTATTTTAAAAAACTGGTGTAATTCGTACTAATTTACTTGAATATTAGCTTTATGTACTTTTGATTTATTCGTAATAACTTGGATGATAATACAGACTAAAAGAATAACCAATAGTATAGCAGAGGCAATTTGTGTTCCATTTGCTAAGCCTAATCCACCTTTTTCTTGAGGTTTAATTAAGAAATCTCCGAAAGTTGCTCCGAACGGTCTTGTCAAAACGAATGCTACCCAAAATAAAAACACTCTATTTAAGTTTGTAAACCAATACGCTAAAAGGATTATTAATATTAATCCACCAGTAAGCATAGCCCCTTGAGCAATAGTTAGTCCTAATCCATGTTCTAGGTAACTTCCTCCACCTGCTAGTGTACCTACTCCTTCAGATTTGTGTGATAAAAAATCACCTGCGGCTGTGCCTAAAGTATTAGACACAAGAATAGCTATCCAATATAGAACCTCTACCCTCTTCGTTGCAATATTTTTAACATTTAATGTTGGTTCAGTAAAATACCAAAATATAAAAATGATAGCTAATAAGCTTATTAGTATAAGTGAACCCTTCATATAACCTAAACCTAATGAACGATCCATATAATCAGAAAATGCTGTACCAGCAAGACTAGTAGATAGAATTACAGTCCAATAGCCTGATGGAACATATTTCTTAACAATCAATTGAATAATTAAAAAGACAGCAAATATCCCCACGAAAAACAGAAAAGGGGTTAAATAATTATCTTCCGCTCCAGGTACAGTAACCAAATCACTACCTGTTTCTCCTAGTGTTGTTGCAGCAATCTTCATAATCCAAAACAATAGTGTCAATTGAGGAATTTTGCTAACAGACGATTTTACAATTTCTTTTGCAGTTGTCATTCTACATATCATTCCCTTTCATATTTAATTTAAATACAATTAATAATCCCATAGAATTATGAAAGGAAAATGAAAATGGTAAGTTTTAACAATTATTCTCTCGCTTTTTTTTGGATTACGATCCCTACAAAGCACTTTTTTTATGAATGCTATTTATATAGAATTGAACTCTTCATGGAAAATTTGCATTCCGGTCAATAAATATGTCCGCTCGAATACAATTCATAAAAAAAGCTTATGTTATTTCTTTCGATCCTTAGATATTAATCTATTTATCATTCCAACACTTCAGCCAAAAATAAAAAGTATTAGACAAATTAATACATTGCTAATTTTCCCATTCATTGAGGTGTATATGATCACTGAAAAAATGCAAATAATAATTAAAAGTATCATGTCTAATTTTTTCATAACAACCTACCTTTAAGTAATAAATTTTTACTTGATTAAAATTTTAATAAAATTATCTATTACTTTAATAGTAAGCGTCAATCGGGTTATTTTAAGCTTATTCTATCAATAACTTTAGAATCCCATTATAAAATTCGACACGATTTGTTATTAAATTAAAGCAAATTTTTACTAAGCAATTATAAAGGAGCCGAAATTTCGACTCCTTTGTAAGGGATTTATATTCTATTATACAATCGATTTATTAAGGAAATTAGTTAATGCCTCAACGATCAGATTATGATCATCTTCCTGAGCTAAGCCCGAGACAGTAATCACACCAATTACTCCTGAACCTTCAATTTTAATTGGAAATGCTCCACCATGCGTTGCAAATTCAAATGGACTAGCTGAATAAAAATCATAATATGAGCGATTTTTCATTTCATTGTAAAGCCTCATATAATAAGAGCTACAATGATGACGTAAAACAACATTTGATTTTCGTTTAATCCATATATCTTGGTCTGGAGCAGTATAATCCATTGCATAATGGAATACCGTTTGACCGTTTTTCACTATATTTATAGCAATTGGTTTTTCAAGACTTTTAGCTGATTCAATAATTGACAATCCAATTTCTAATGCATCTTTATTAGAAAAATTTTTAAAGATTAGATTTTCTTCCTGTTTTCTTACTTCTTCAAGCTTTGTTTGGATATTTTTGTCCATACTTCCCCCTATTATAGATAAATAACTTTCTTTTCTTCACTACTTTTAAGTGCTGCTTCAATAATTTTAATAACATTTAAGCCTTCTTCACCTGTAACTGGGGCTTTTTTACCTTCCAAAATGCTTTCAGCGATTTTCTTATAATAAGTTGTATAAGAGCCTGGTAATGTGACAATCGTTTCTTCCATTTCCTTTTCCCCTTCTACAGTGAAGAGTTTACCGTAAAATTGTGGTACATCATCTCCCCATCCTTGTTCAGTAGGATTTTCACCTTCTTTTAGTGCAGCTTCTTGTCCATCGATTCCGTACTTTATAAAGCTACCTTTATTACCATGAACTTGAAAACGTGGTCCGTTACTAGGGATGATCGAACCGGAATGTAAAATTACACGTAGCTTGTCATAACCTAATATGATATGGAAGTAATCATCTGTTTCGGCATTTGCTCTTTGTGCAAAAACATCTGCTGAAATGAATTGAGGCAGTCCAAAAAGGTTTAAAGCTTGATCAATTAAATGCGAACCTAAATCATATAGCATACCAGATCCAGGACCTTGTTGTTCTCTCCAACGATTTCTAACTTCTGGTCTAAATCGATCAAAATGAACTTGGTATGTATTGATTTCTCCTAATACACCATCATTTATTAACTTTTTAACGGTTAAAAAGTCATTATCCCATCTTCTATTATGATACACGCTTAAAAGTAAATTCTTTTCTTCAGCAATTTTGTTTAGTTCTTCTGCTTCCCATGTCTGTATTACCATTGGCTTTTCTAAAATCACGTGCTTTCCAGCTAATAAACTTTGTTTAGCCATTTCAAAATGCATTCCACTTGGAGTGGTTATGACAACTAAATCAATCAATTCATCTGCAAGTACATCCTCTAAAGCACTTACTACTTCGACTGCTCCTAAATCTTTTTGAACTTCCTCTTTTTTTGAGCTAACAACTTTTGACAATTCAAATTCCTCTAATGCTTTAATAAATGGTGCATGAAATGTAGCACCTGAAAATCCATATCCAACTAGACCAACCTTAATTTTTTTCATCTAAAAACAGCTCCATTTCTTCCTCTACTACGATTAAATGTATATTATTTTCAATTATGTTTCTTTTAAATTCTTCATCGGGATCTTTGTCGGTAATAATTACATCAATATCCTTTATATTACAAACTTTATGCAAAAAGATTTTTTCAAACTTTGAATGATCCGCGAGTAGAACTACTTGTCTTGCACAGCTTATCATTTTTTTCTTTAAAAACGCTTCTTCTTCATCAGGGGATGTTAATCCTTCAGCATTAATGCCGCATGCACCAAGGAAAAGTTGATCAACTCTATAGTCATTTAATGTTTCCAATGTCCTCGGGCCTACTAAATTCCTATTTTTACGATTAAATTTACCTGGAAGCATGAACGTATTAATTTCATCAAATTCACCTAATAAATCAACTATATCAATTGAGTTCGTAATCACATTCACTTGCTTATCAAACATAAATTTTGACATTAGTGCACAGGTTGATGAAGTATCCATCAGTAAATCACTATTTTCGCGAATTAGCGATGAGGCCCTCTTTGCAATTTTTTCTTTTCCTTCAGTTAGATCTCTTTCTTTATAATCAATTAATTCTCGATTACTAGTTGGAAGAGTTGCTCCCCCTTTTATCCTCATAATCTCTCCACGCTCTTCAAGCTTAACGAGATCTCTTCTCGCTGTATCTTTTGAAACACTCAGCATTTCACATATTTCTTCTAACAAAATCTCTTTATTTGAATCCAAATACTTCAGTATTAAAGTTAGCCTTTGTTCTTGATACATTACCGAAACTCCTTTATCAATTCCCTATGTAAATGAGAAGTCTATAAATAGTATATAAGATTAATTTAAAGATATCTACATAAAAACTTAAAAAACTTAAAATAATTAAGTTTTTTAAGTTTTTGACGAAAAGCAACCAAAAATAAAAACGATAAGAGAACTCCCTCCTATCGTCTTTAAAATTAGATTTATTTTATAAAAATTTAATTTGGTGGAATAAATGGTTTTTCCCATTCCATTCAATTATATATTCCTCAACACCTAAAACCGCAGTATCTGGTTTTGATGACTGCTTCTCAATCCATTTTTTTAGTTCCGGTAATACATCATTATGAAATTGTGATTTAGCTTTTTCAGGATAAATGTTTTGAGAAATTGGATAAAAATAGATTGATATATCCTTCTCTCTGTTACAAGTAACTGAAGCTACAACGGTGCCGCTAATTTGAGGTGGTCGCGAACACTGAGTATCAAATTCAAACTTTCTTCTTAGCCCAAATAAAACACTAGCATCTTCTTTATTCGGCAGATTCAATTTTACTTGTTTTTTATTTGTAGCATAAGTTTCTACTTTGTTTAGATTTCTAAAAAAAGCAATCTTCAACTTCGCACCTCCTAATAATAAGCACTATCCTATAAATTCCACTTCATTTAATTTATGCCTTTACTAATAATCATATTGACCTACTTCAAATTAATCACAATAAAAAAAATCGACAAAATCTCGATTAATTTCAAAACTATCAAACTTCTATTGTAAACTAGCCCTTAAATACCTAAAAAAGTGCCAATAACTCCATGGCGATAAAGAAATTAAGAGAACAATATTCTTATGAAAATTGTAAAATACCCTCTATCGAATGTCTGTCAGATTAAATTATCGATATTAACTGTAACAATCTTTCTTTTTGTCATGAGAATCTTATATTTTTTTGATATTCCATAAAATCGTTTCTACTCCAGGAGAAAAATGAGTAATTGGGCTTGTGTTAGGTAGACGAAAATTAAGAGGTGTACACATTGTATTAATAGAAATAGTTAGATCTACATTTTGTAGGGTCCATTGAGTATGATCAATGTCACAGCGATAAATATTTCCTTTTTGATCATTACTAAAGAAACAATATTTTTCTGTAAGCCAATGCTCTAAAGTATCTTCTTTAGCGAGATAGTCATTTGAATTCGGCTCAAATTTGCAATCAAATTGAATAATTTCTTTCTTAGATTTAATTCGTTTACTTTCAAAATGAAATATATTTTTTATTTTTTGAGAAGATATATTTGCAGGGAAATAAGACAAGTGAAACCAATGTTTTGCAATCGTATATAAAACCCAGTTTGAAACATCAAGCGACAAAAAATAAACACCCGGTTTCCCATTATATTTCACGTACGTTCTAACATTTATTTCGGGGCATATAGGAAGTAAAGAAATTGAGGGCATTCCACGTAGATACACCCCATTTGTAGAAAAAAGTACAATGCCAAGCCAAGCCGTTCCATCATACGTGTCAATTGTTAATTCTTTTGGAATATGAGTTTGTAATAACTTAGCAGAAATTGGCCAATGCATGAATAATACATTTTCCCAAGATTGACTCATAATCCAACCACCCTGTTGAGAAATGCCTGGTTTTGGTGGAACTATATTCTTGAACATATTCATACATATTCCTCCATTTGTTAAGGAGTTATGATTTATTTAATATTATTCAAGATATAAATAACTTAGATTTTCTATAACCAAATAAATTTAAAGGCAAAATCGATCTATTGCCTTAATATAAATTATACTCAACACCAAAAGTAGAAATGAACAATATCCAAATCCAGTATTAAGTCAAAATAAACATTTAATAAGTTTTAAAGATTAACAGAAAAAAAAGACAAATAAACTCACATAATTGTGAGGTTATTTGTCTGCTTTTAAATTGTAAATCGGCTTCATAAAAAATTCGATATCAATCTGTTCAGTAATATTTTCAAGTATTAATTTTGGTTTTTTTATACACCATTGGAGATTCATCAATTGTATGTTTGTTGATCGATGTTGTAAAGACACCTTTCATCGCTTTTTGGTAAATATCTAAGTCTACTTTATATGCTGCATCTGTTCTGCTCATAATACGCCCTGCCCCATGTGGTGCTGAAAAATTATAGTCACCTGAACTTTTACCTTTTCCAACTGCACAACCAAATGCCATATTAAAAGGAATGATCACTTCTTCGCCTTCAGTAGCTGAAATTGCGCCTTTTCTTAAGATATTGTTTTTAAGATCGATATAATTATGTATTGATTCGATTTTCCTAATTCCGTCAAAATCTAATTTAAAATACTTTTCTATAATAATTTTCGCAATTTGTTCACGATTTAATGAAGCAAAGTGTTGCGCAATCGAAAGATCTTTTAAATAAGCATCTTTGTCTTCTTTTTTAGATAAGTATTCAAAACCTTTATAGCTTTCTCCGAATAATTGTTTCATATTTTCTTTTGCGATATTCATATGATGTTTTGCAATTTCAAATCCAAAATGTCTTGAACCCGTATGGATTACGAGCCAAAAATGATTATTTTCATCTTTATCAATTTCGATAAAATGATTTCCACCACCAAGGGTTGCAATACTGCTCATTATGTAATTATAATTTAAACCAAGTCTCTCAATTGCCTCAGCAAACTCTTTAGGTTCAATTACTGGTTCATCGTGGATATTTGATCCAATTGGGATATTTTTTCGGATAAACTTATCAAGTTTTTCAGACTTTACTGTTTTCATTCGACCTAGATAATATGCACTCACACCACACCCGATATCAACTCCTACGATTGAAGGAATAATATAATCATTCAACGTCATTGTAAAACCAACCATTACACCGCCACTAGATATATGGCAATCTGGCATAACAACGATGTTTGAATTTGAAAAACATTCCGTATCTAATATCGTTTTTAATTGTGTAATAACATTTGTATCCACATAATCAAGTAGGGTTTTTCCATTATTGTATTTTCCGTTAAATTCTATCATTTATGTTCCTCACTTTTATTTTTCTATATCAAAAAAGATTTTACTTTTAAATGTCTCCGAATGTTAATGCCCATGCTTAACCATATTATATCATCTCGCATTCTAGTAAACTGTCGTTTTTTATAATGGATATAATAAAAAAGAAATTTCAAAGTGAAATTCCTTTTTAATAGATACTTTTTTAGTATAAAATTTAAATCTTTTTTCAAGAGTATAAATAGTTAAAATATATTATTTAATTTTTAATTATATTCTTATTAAAACTTTCATTTAACCTAAAATCTACAGTTTAGATAAACTTAAGTTATTTAATAAGGTTGGAACAGCATTATTAATATAGTTAACTAATTGATTCATTTCCTCTAAAAAGTTTTCATTATTAGGTTCTCCAATATTTACGGGTGTCGGCTCACCATTGTATACTTCGTTAAATAATAGAATATCGAAGTTAAATTGTTCCTTCACATAATCTTTATGTAATTCACTCATTCCAATAACCATATCAAATTTTTTCAAACAATTTTCATCAAATTGTGTTCGTTTGAATGTGGAAGTATCAATGCCCATTTGATTCAAAAGTTTAAAATGATATGAAGAATATTTACTTATATCACTGTCTGCTCTAATTCCTGCAGACGCTACATTAACTAAACAATTATTCGTTTTTTTTAAGTATTCTGTCATACAGTATTCAGCGATTACACTACGGGTAAAATTGTCTGTGCATAAAAATAGAATGTTCAATTATTGTTTCCTCCAAGAAATGTACTAGATCATCGATTCAATAGTCTGCTCATAGACTTACTATTTCATCAGAAGTATAGATAGAATGTGTGTGTCCTTACTTACTTTATATCTATTATTATATTTCCTAATAAAATTCGACATTTCTTTATTATTTCCTTGTTCGTTTTCTAGACTACTATTTCAAGTAGAAATAGAAATACCGACAGCGTAATAAAAAATCGCTGTCGGCTTTCGTTCTTATAGTCCTAATTCTTTCTTAATATCTTCAATCGTGTTACCTTTAAATTTCTTCAAAGGCTTCGGTGCGTTTTTAATGGTCGGATTTTGCATCATATAATTTTTCTCAACATAAGCAAAATCTTTTGAATCTACTACACCGTCTGCATTAATATCTGCATCTCTATTGTATCCTTGATCAGCTAATTTTGTTCCAAAGTACGTTTGGATTACTAAAGCATCTAAAACGTCAATTATCTTGTCTTTATTAACATCACCGGCGACTGCTTCATCGATATCATTTGGATAGCTTAAAGTCTTATATTCTCCATAGTCTACGCCATCTAAAGTCCTATAAAGATTGTCGACATGATTATACGTTGTAAAATGTCCAGGAATATCTTGGATAACGGTAAAGCGATCATGCGTGACTGGTAATCCTCTTACAGCAAATGCTCCGTATTTGTTCATAACCCCATCATATTTGTTCCCTTTGCTGTCAACTACTGTAACTTTTGCACCTATTTTTGTATAGTCTAAGGAAATAAGATTTCCTTTAGTATCTGCAGCAAATGCTTCTGGGTAGACTAAACCATTAGTTTGCGAGAAATTCGGTAGGATACCGACTGGTGGAGTCCAACTAAATGGTCTTGTAACAGTTCCGTCTACATTTGTAAAAGTAGATGAAACTGCATTTGTAAAACTTGATGAATCGGCATAATCAGTTAAGTTCGGGATTTGAATTGTCACATCGACCATTGGAATATTACCATTTACTCCTGTTTGATCGTTAAAGTTCACTTTTACATTGTTTGTAACTTGAGTTGCAGTTGGAGTAGATGTAACTGAAAGTGTGCCACCTAATTGTGCCGCTGCTGGATTTAAACTAATGTTCTTCACGATCGTGTTTGCATTATTTGTATTAAAACGGTAAGCAGCCTGTTTCAGCTTATTAACATGATTTGCTGTCAAAGTGAAAGTTACTGTATCGCCAATATGAGTGTATACAGTGCTTTGACGAAGCTTAACATTCGGCTTAGCGTATACGTAAGTATAATTGTTTGGAACCAAATAGTAGTATTTACGTCCAAATGTATTACTCGCTTGGTCGACTCCTTCAAACTCTAAGTCTACTAAATTACCACTTGGATCAGTATTGATTGCACTTTGAGCTTTCCCTTCACCATCAAGAGAAACCCTTCCTAGTGGTGAGTATGAGTTATAGAAATAAAACAAATAATTTTTTGACTGGTCGATCGCTTGCCCAGAAGTAGCCTTATCGTGAAGCAATGCCGTAAACGGGATGCTCTTCGTACCAGGTTCATACTCCACAAATGGATTATCTTCTTGTTCACCTTGTAAGTGAATATCGAATGCATCTGGTATTGTGTTGTCTATATTCATATCGAAGCTAGGAGAAATAAATGGCACTCCTTTGTCATCAAACCCGATCATTTCCAATTTGTAATTACCTTCTTGTGCCTTTACTGGATGGAAATCAATTGGATTGTTTTCATCTCCTGTAAAAGGATAATATGTCCCGTCAAAAGTTGGATCGTACTGAACTCCTTCATCGATCCCAATTCCATCTCCATAATTTGTGATCCCAAGTTCATTGCCATTTGAATCCATGATCATTTCATATAGATAACTCATATGTGACTTTAAAGTGAAATGTCCCGGTACTGCTGGATTAAATATTAAACTAGTTAAATGATTAGCAACTGTCGTTGTTGTATTCACGTCATAAAAGTAACTTTGAAAACCTTGCTCTACATAATGCACGCCAAATGGTACGCGGTAAGTTTCTGAAGGGTTTTCATTATTTGTAAACACAACATAGCCTTCATATATCCCTTTTTCAGCTGTTTTTGGAATATTTAATGAAATATCGATTTTCTTTTGATTAATTCCTTTTACAGTTACTGAAGAAGGAGTTTGTACTGTTACTCCGTTAGCTTTAGCATCTTTTGAACCACGTAAATTTGTCTGGTAATTAACTTGTACATTAAATGTTTTGGACTTTTCTCCTCTATTCATTAATGTTACTGAACGAGTATTTGATAGGTCTAATCCTGTATAAATTGCGTTACCAAAACTTAACGCCCCTGTTTCGATATTAATCTGCTTTTCTTTTCCATTTTTAATCATTGGTGTTGATTCTTTCACTTTAATTTCAATAGTAGAGTGAATCGCCTTATAAGGATCTACTCTTCCAGCACCTTGTTCAAATACACTGTATGAATTACTTAAAGGATCCGCTGTATTCATTAAAATTGATTTTATATCCTCTGGTTGTAAATCTCGATTTGCTTGTAAAAGTAATGCTGAAATCCCAGTTACATTTGGTGTCGCCATTGAGGTTCCACTCATTCGTTCATACGCTGTGCTGTAGTCAGATGGATTGTCTGGGCTATGCACAAATCCTGGAATTGTTGATAATACATTCACACCAGGAGCTGTAATTTCAGGTTTAATGTCATACGTTACTCGTGAAGGACCGCGTGAACTAAATGACGCTAATGTATCACCTGGCATTGTAAAACTACTCAAGTCAGAAAAAGAGAATTTAGTATTACCAGCTGCAATTTTTTGCTGTAATGCAAGACCATCTGCATTCGTTAAATTGAAAGACGGAATAAAGTCTACGCCTTCACCAAGATAAAAAGGCATATATCCTTCTTTCGGATCATTATCAAAAATGAGTATTGCTGCTGCACCTTTTAGCTTCGCCTGAAGAATCTTGTCGTTAATCGTTTGATTGTTACCGCGTTGAACAAGTGCAATCCAACTTTTTGCCGGTAGATTAATATTCTTATAGTCATTTGCAGCTCCATAATTAGGAACTTTCACAATCGTCAATTCTTTTCCCGGAAGTAGAGAGAAATCTTCTGTCCAACCTTTTGCAAGTCCCCTCATATCAACATTCAAAGTGTCTAAATGCCCCTTCATTGTTGGAATATCTTGTGGCACATCGCTTGCTCCGACCGTCAATGCTAATGAAGCGCTACCAGGAGAACCTAATGTATACATTCCGTCTCCTGAATTTCCTGCTGCCACTACTGCTGTGACTCCACTTAAAACTGCATTATTAATCGCGATGCTTGTCGGATAAAGAGGGTCATTATAATCTGCACCCAATGATAAGTTCATTACATTCATTCCGTCAGCAACAGCTTGGTCAATACCCGCCATTACAGATTCATCAGAACCAGATCCCCCAGGACCTAATACCCTGTATACATATAAATTCGCATCTGGGGCTATGCCGTTCGTAGAATATGGACTATTATTTTTACCTTGACCTACAATTGTTCCTGATACATGAGTTCCATGTTCAGTTTCATAATCTGATGCTTTTAATGTAGTCCTAGGATTGGCTTTTTTAAAGTTTAAATAGTCTTGATACGTCGTTTCCATTGGATCATTATCATTATCAACGAAATCGTATCCACCTTTAAAAGCAGCTTTGATGTCTGGGTGATTATAGTCAACTCCAGTATCAATTACTGCTACCTTTACCCCTTTTCCGGTATACCCTTCACTATGTAACTTATTAATATTAAGATAAGATAGTTCCGCAGCCATTCCTTGACCATCTGAAGTTGATGATGGCATAGCTTCTAATTCACTCGGAGGGTCCGCCTTAATCGTCGTATTGCTGAATATCGCTTGTACAGCATTTGACTTCATTAGCTTTTCAATTTTATTAGACGGTACCTCTAAAGCAACCCCGTTAAACGCATTTTTGTATTCTCGAATCACTTTAAATGAACCATCAGATTCCTTAGTAAAAACAGAATTCAACTCATTATTAAACGTCGTATGGTCATCATTTACATTTTGTTTTGCTTGTTTACTAGTTAAATTTTTCCCATCCAATGCAGCCTCTAGCACTGCCGTATGCTCTGGCTTATTTTTAAATTGAACAATTACTGAAACGGTTTCAGCACTTTTCAAATTAACTTTTTTGTCCAAAAAAAGTCCTGACTTTTCAATTGAGGATAGCTTTTCTAATGCTTGTCTTTGCGCAATTGTAAGTTTAGATAAAATCTGAACTACTGTTGCTTTTGTTGAAGCATGTGCTGTTGAATGTGTTGGTAAATTGAAAGCTGATAAGCTACTTGTTACCAATCCCGCTCCAAGCACTAAAGTAGTTGCTTTTTTCAGCTTATTTTTTTGGATGTTCTTGTCCATCTTCTTTTTGTCCTCCCCATTTCTAACCAATGTAATTAATTCCTTAATTTGTAATAATGTAAAGTTCCATTTTTGTATATAAACTTTACATTTAATACACGGTTCTCTTATCTGGAAAAACACTTAACTAAATTAGCCCGATAAATAAGAATTTGAGTACTATTTTTTCAGAAATATCAAACTATTTAGATTATAATCCTCTATTACAATCCAGTAAATTGGGGAAATTTTATCATTTAATAATCGTTTTTTTTCACATGAGACATACATAATATTAAAAAATCATGTCGTTTTTCGTTTAATTAATCAATAGAACATTAGGAAGAAATTCAATAAATTGTAGAAACAAAAAGAAACTCGTCGATTAATTATTAGGGGGAATATTGAAGTTTAACTAAGAAATACTTAATAGGTCTTCCGATATCTACAAAAAATAGCGAAGAATAGACAGATATTAATACTCGGGAACAGAAAATACTTTAAATGAAAAACGCCCCTATATTATGTTCCTGTTTTACTTCTAGACCATAAACAATAATATTTTCATATATAAATAGGGGCCGACTATGCGTCAGTTAAGCTGACTTTTAGAACGGTCCCCTGATCTTTATTATAAGAATTCCTATTGTGTTACTAGCTAGCTTTACTGCTTACTTTTTGTGTCTCTTTTAGAGGAATCCCTAATATTAGACATAATAAAATAAAGCTTAATACTACTAATAAAATAAAAATATTCATAATACTTCCTGTAGCATCGAGTATAAGACCAGCTATAATCGGAATAAAGCCACTTATAATATATCCAACTGATTGCATTAAAGCAGTCCATGCTCTAGCTTCTTCAGCGGTATTAGTCGCATTTAAAGGTAAAACTAACGCTAATGGGAATAAACCGCCTAAAGCGATCCCAATAAAAATAACAGCAACCCACAAGTTAATTTCAAAAATAATAAATAGCAGGCCAGCCATGACGAAAATTGTACTTCCTATTAAATAAAGTTTTTGATTTTTAAATCGATCAGCTAGAGTCGGTATGATAAAGCTACACACCATCTGAACCAATGTAAATAAAGTAATCACTGTTCCTGCATTTGTACCAGAGATTCCAAATTTTCCTGCTAATGGTGCAAGCCATGTACTGATACAATAAAATAAACCTGATTGTAAACCAAAAATTAATGTAAACATCCATGCTTTCTTATTTTTATAAGGTAATCCACTCTTTTTATTTTCTATATTTCTTACACTTTTTTTAATCATAGGGTACCAAGCAATAAAAGCTATAATAGCTAATACACCCCATATTGCAAGTGCCTTATTCCATGACCCTCCAAACGTTTTTTGTAGCGGGATCGTGAGTCCCGAGCTTAAAGAAGCACCAAGTCCCATCCCTACTGAATAGATTCCAATCATCATTCCCAACTTATTAGGAAACATTTTTTTTATAAATCCAGAAAGTAAAGGACCAATAATTGCAATTCCAATACCAACCAACAATGCGGTAAATAATAAAGTTGCAGAACTCGTAGCTACCGCTCTTAAACCTGTTGCGACTCCGATTAATATAATACAAGCAGCAATTGTTTTTTCGCTTCCCCATTTATTACTTAATTGTCCTGTAAATAAAGCAAATATACCCATACATAAAACTGGAATAGAAGTTAAAAAACTAACTACAAAGTTGCTCATATTTAAGTCATGTCGAATGATTTCTAAAACTGGGGAAATTGAAGTAATTCCAATCCGTAAATTAATTGATACTAAAAATAGTGCTAAAACATAAAAAATAGGTTTTAATTTCATTTTGATCATTCCTTTATATTAATAATTCGTCATATCATCAGATGTTTAAATCATAACAATAGGAGCTTATAGTGGCTCCATATTTTTCATCGCATATTTTATTGCATCTTCTTCATTTTGATTTAAAATTGCTAAGTACAACTTCTCATGTATATCCGAATTGTCTTGATAATTGGAAGTATTCATGATTAATTTACTTAAATCTTGACGTAGAACTGGAATAAATGACTGATATAAATCAATCAGTATTGGGTTTTTACTTGCTTTTGCAATTGACAAATGAAAGGAAATATCTGCTTCTAAGTATTCAGCATACTGCCCTTCTTTCAGTGCATTTTTTCGTTTATCCAAATACGTTTTCATTTGTAAAAGGTCATCATCATTACGGCGCTTAACGGCTAATGATGTCACTTCTTTATCGATCATCGCTCTAGCTTCAAGAAGATGTGCTTTATTTGCATCTTTCAAGTTTTTTTCCAACGAATTTTGAACAGGACTATTAGAAATGATATGTGTGCCATGACCTTGTCTAACTTCTAAAATACCTGCGTGAGCTAAAATTTTAATTACTTCTCTTAGTGTTGAACGACCAACACCTAATTCTTCCATTAACTGTGGTTCTGAAGGTAATTTGTCACCAACTTTATATTCACCAGAAAAAATTTTTCTTTGTAATTGTTCCAATACCTCGTCTGCTAATTTACGACGCGGCACCTTTGAAAAATTCGTCATATCGTCTGCTCATCTCCTGTTTAATAATTTCATTATAAACATCCCAACTATATAAAACAAGAAAATAAATCCCCCTAAAATTTCAATGTATTATTAGAATCTCACTTCACAAAAATTAAATGTAATTTGATCCTTTTTTCTAATTACGTAAAATAGAGTATGATCCAATTATGGTCATACTCCATTTTTCAAATTGAAAAAATCAAAACCTTGTCTAATCACTCTATAAATTGGATTACATTTTCAAGCATTAATAAATGTTGTCTAAACTCTTTTAATTCATTTCGATTAATTTCGCCTTTTTCGTAATTATGTTGAATCACCTCTCGTTCAATTTGAGAAGCAAAATCAAGCCATTCCTGAAAGTATTCATTCGTAATGCTAAGTCGTTCACTAGTCTTTTCTATTTGTTGAGTGTATTTTTTAATAAAAACATCAGTGATTTCTTGTGGAACTGTTGATGATTTTAATTCCTTCAATTTTTCTAAAACAAACTGATTATTACTGTTTTTTAGTTTGATTAATTGTCTTCGATTTTCTTCAAATGATCGTGGAATAAAATTACCTACGTGCAGATTGTTATTTAATAATTCCATGTAAAATGTATCAGCTTTATATCGTTTATCCTTTGTTAGAAAATAAAGCCTTTTATTCGACCGCTTTAAAGTTGGAAATGCTATTTGGAGAGAAATCTGTCTATTTTTAAGTAAATTTTTTGTATCTTCTATTTGCATCTCTAATATGTAACGGTTTAATAGCTTTACATGACTATTTAGATCAGTTGAACTTGTTAACGAAAGGATACGATTATTATAAATATGAATGATTTCAGCAATCTCTACATCATTTTCCTCAGTTTGATAACTCTTTATTTTTTCTATGACCTCTCTTAATATCTCAATTTCCTTGGTGTAATCCTTTTGACCAGTTATTCTTTCTTTTTTAGGTGCAAATAATGATAAAGTAAAGTTTGCAAGAAGTAATGTAGTTAGGATTACGCCGGCTGAGATAATAATTAATAGATCTCTTTCTAAAAAATACTTTCCAACACTTAATTCGATCGGTAACGATAGTGCACTGACTAGCGTAATTGTTCCTCGGACACCTGAAATTGTATATAAAGAGGTTGTTTTAAGTTTGCTTTTAAAGCTATTCGCTGAATCTGATTCAAAATTATTAAAGAAATAAACCCAAATAAAACGTAAAGCCAGTAGTACTAGTGTGATACTTAGTATGTAAATTAAGAGGGTGTCACTACTTATATAATTTTTTTGGCGAACTGTTTGTAAAATAATTGGTATTTGAGTACCTAATAGAATAAATACTAATCCATTCAAACTAAATGTTAATACTGACCAAGTGTTTTTTGATAATAGATTTAATTGGACAATTTCTGGATTCATATGTTTATAGCTAAACGAATGAACAATTCCCCCACTAACAACTGCCAGTATTCCACTTACGCCAAAATGTTCTGCGACTACAAAAATTAAAAATGGTAATAAAAGTTCCATTAAAATAAATGAAATTGTATTTTCGATCCCAAGTTGTCTAAACCAACGCATCAGCAAGATTTTAAGAAAACTTAAAAATGCCCCTAAAACAACACCACCAAGAGAAAGAAATAAAAAGCTTGTACTCGCTTGAAAGATTGAAAAGGAACTGGTAATCAATGCGGCTACAGCGAATTGAAAAGATACCAATCCTGAAGCATCATTTATGAGTGATTCACCTTCTAAGATATTCAAAATTTTATGTGAAATTTTAATTTTATTTGCCATGGCACTAACTGCGATTGCATCTGTTGGCGCTAAGGCCGCTGCGAGGGCAAAACATGCTGGAAAAGGAATAATCGGAATCATCCAATGAATGAAATAGCCTAAAATAGCTACAGTTAAAAATACTAATCCGACAGAAAGTAATAAAATTGGCTTTCTAACTGCCCATAAAGCTTTTTTATTAACATTTGCCCCATCATTAAATAAAAGAGGTGCCATAAAGAGAAGAAGGAAAAGTTCCGGATTTAATTCGATCGAATGGCCGGATAATGGAATAGCTAAACAAATTCCTAAACCAACTTGAATAAGTGGTACTGAAATACTAGGTATTAATCTACTTACTACATTAGAAATAAAAACGCCACTTAACATTAATAAAATGAGTTCAAAGATTTCCATATTAGCTTGCCTCTTGTATTTAGTACGTAAAAGATTATTTTTGCTAAATAGTATTAAGTAAAATTAAAATTTATATTCTAACCTAGGATTTATCTAGTCTAGAAATTATGTGGTTGAAACGTTCCCAATTACCTTCTTTATTTAGAGAAAGATTGATTACTATTTAAAAGTATATAATTGAATAATTAAACTTAAACTAAGTCATTAAAAAAATCACAAGGTGCGAAATGATGAAAAAAATATATTTGACAACTATTTTAAGTGCGTTATTATTCTTTAGTTTTACACCATTAACATTTGCAGATATGTCGAATAATGTTTCGGCCACACTTACAGTTAAAGTAAGCCCCTCTTCTAATTCCACTGATTCGATAGATGAGGTTACACCAATAAAAGGAGCAAGAATTATTGTTATCAATTCATTAGGTAAAGTGATTGGAACAGAATTGACGGATTCGAATGGAATTGCAAAACTACAAGTAACCGTAATAAGGGATTTTCGTTTTCCAAAAAAGGAAATGGGTCAAGTTACGCTTATTACAGTTGCAAATGATTATAATGAAAACATCAACTTTAGTGTTCCAATCAATGAATTTAATGACCATACCGCAAAAGTCTCCGTATCACTTTGGAAAGTGGATCCAAAAAAAAGAAATGAACCACAATTTAATAATGGCTCATTTCATCGGTTAACAGTATTTGAGATGTTAAATCAATATGCTGAACAAGTTGGATTAGCGAAACAAAATATTACTATGTATGAAGGAACAACTCCAACATGGGGTCCAAATATTAAGAACTAGATTTATGTTCTTACTTGTTGATTTCGATTCAGTTAGGAACAATATCGGTAAAACAAAATCTAATTTCACCCGTATAAATATCTGCAGATCGTTTCTTTTCACCAATCTCAAAATGTATTGGTGTATTAAAAATCGGTCCATCAAACACAAATGAGTGATATTCTCCGTTTTCACCACAAGGGTCAACTTCTTTTGGAAGTTCGTCTATAAACTGTTTATCGATCACTTTGCCTGAAGATTCCTCAGATAATCTAGTTAAATCTACACAAGTAATAATCGTTTTATACCCTAATGATAGAAAACGTCTAATCACATTTGATGTACTTTCACCCCAAAGAGGAAAAATTGGAGTTATTCCTAGTGGTTTTAACATTTCCTCTCGGTACTTTCGGACATCTTCAAGAAAAAGATCTCCAAATGCAACATATTCAATCCCTTGCTCTTTTAATTCTAAATTAACCTTTGTCATAATTTCTTGATATAACTCATTCGAACAATTTTCTGGAATCCAAATTTTCCTTAATGGAAGTCCGATCGATTTTGCTTGAGACTCTAGTAATTCGACCCTAACCCCATGAATACTAGTACGGTTAAATCCTTCCGTTACAGATGCTATTAACAATACGACTTCGAATTCATTTGAATGCATTAAATCATGTAAAGCCAATGTTGAATCTTTTCCACTAAAAGATACAGCTATTTTTTTCTTCAAATCTTGATTGCCTCCCCTTTTTAGAAACCTTGCTACTTAAACATTATAAACGCAGTTTGGCCACTTTTAGTAGAGGTTTGCATTAATCTTAAAATTAATGACTTCACTAAATATCCAACAAAACGTTAATTAAATTTACATAATTCATATATTTTAATTGATAAAATACAACTATATTACTCTCACTTAATTTAATTTCTTCCTACTCACATAATAAATCGGATTTACAAAAATATCGTCAAACTAATACATACTGAATCAATCATTAGAGAAAAATAAAATTGACATACAACCATAGGGTGTTATAATAATAAATAACACCAAATGGTTGTATAATTTTATTTTTTAGGAGGCAACAAAGGGATGGACAAGCAAGCTCAAGAAATGTTCTTAAATTTTATTTTACAAAGAGTACAAGAAGGCAAAGAAAATGAAGCAAAAGAGATTCTTTTAGAAAACTTCAAGAAACAAGATGAAGGTACTTTTTCTTTAGAAGAAGTTCAACAATTTGTTCCAAAAATGATTACTCTATTAAAACCTGATAAATTAGAAGAAGTTAAAGCAGTTGTCATGCAATTTGCTGGCAATTTCGGTCAATAAAACGAAAAAAACTCTGTCAATCAGAGTTTTTTTTATTTCTGTTTTGTAAAAATAACTACAATTCTATTCACCCAATCCTTTCAAAATATTGGAGCCAGAATAAAATTATTAATAATTACTTTTATAAATTTGTTCCCTATTTTTCTAAATGTCGCTCATAAATAATAAATGAATAAAGTCGATAAATTATCGGAATTGCCGATAAAATTGACAAATAAATCATCGTTTCATCATTTATAAAAAATGATAAGATGAAGACAACGATCGCTATAAAAGTAAGAAAGTTCCCAGAGAATCCATTAATTGGTTGATTATTTAAAATAAGTGTCTTTGCTCCCTTTAAATCTTTCGCATAACAATCTTCGTGATATGGAACTACTTGAAAAAACATTGTTGCAGTTACAAGATCTCCTCTTATCCTTATTTCCTGAGAGCATCGATCACAATGCACAGTTTTAGACAAATCACCCACTCCTTACCATGTATTAATAAGTATAGATTCATTAAAGAACCTTCTAATTAGTTCAATAGAGTATCATAACTTTCGTTTCATAGACTCCGCTTCATCAACTGTTAATTTTCATTTAAATGTTTATGTATAAAAAGATATTTAACTAGGTAAAATTCATCACTATTTTCATCTTTAATGAGGCTTTAAACGTCTACGAGCTCACTCAAATCTCACCTTTTAACAACATTTTTAATAGATTGGTAATTTCGTTAAACAAACTACTGGCCCCAAATTACACTATTGAAATTTCATTCCTCTAATAATAATCGTTCTTAATGATCATCATGGTTGAGAGCATAGTGACGTTGAATAGTCTCAATTTAACTCTTCTATATTTCCCATTCTATTTCCCCCTTTTTTATTAAAATTTCATTAAATCACTTCATTTTTTCAGTAATCTACTTTTAGTTTGAATTTTTTCTTTAAAGAATAGTAACTTACATAACATTTCCTTGAATAGAAATACTTGGAAAAAATAATACTATCTTTTAGAATTTATATTTTTGAATTTAGCATATGGAGGGATTAAATTGAGTTCAAAGAAAACTGGGAGTGAGCATGATCATAATTTAAATGGAACTTTTATTAGTGTTCTCGTACTAGGAGTTTTCATTGTTATTTTATGGTTTAGCTTCTATGCATTTTATTTAAGTCGTTAAAATAGGAGAATTTACATGCATCTACATAAATACGAAAAAATTTGGTTAACATTTGGAGGAATTTCTTTAATTGTTTTTCTATTAATTATCGGTATAACTGCTTTTCGTTCCCATCTTCAACCAGCGGGAGGTATGGACACAGTTAATCCGCAAACTGTTGAAAATACTGCACCTTTCAATCATCCAGGTGTTTATGCAAAGGATGATGGTACGTATGATGTTGTTATACTAGCAAAAACATTTGCTTATGAACCAAGTAAACTAAAAGTACCAGTTGGAAAGAAGATTCGATTCATTTTAACGAGCACAGATGTAAATCATAGTTTTTCAATCGTTCATACAAATGTAAATATGATGGCTGTTCCTGGCCAAATTAATACGAAAGAATATTCATTTAAAAAGCCTGGAAATTATTTAATTCTATGTAATGAGTATTGCGGAACAGGTCATTCGTTTATGCAAACAACAATTGAGGCGGTGAAATAATGAATGAAATGATTGGAAAATCAGATCGTAAACTTGCATTAACTCACATTATAGTGGCATATATTGCGTTTTTACTAGGTACTTTTGCTGGTTTATTGCAGGTATTTGTTCGAAACAAAGCACTAGAACTACCAAAGTGGCTTGATTACTATCAAGTTTTAACTGCACATGGTATTTTGCTTGCTATTGTCTTTACTACATATTTTATATTTGGTTTCTTGATTACAGGAATGAGTAAAACGCTAGGTGACTTCGGCCCAAAAGTAAAGTCTTTTAGTTGGGTTGGTTTTATTGTCATGACAATTGGTACGATCCTTGCAGTCATCATGATTCTTTCTGGTCAAGCATCAGTACTATATACTTTTTATGCCCCACTTCAGGCTAGTGCTTGGTTTTATGTTGCTTTAGCACTTTTTGTCGTTGGCACTTGGATAACTGGATTTGCGCTAGTTGGACAATATGTTGCTTGGAAGAAAAAAAATAAAGGAATGATAAGTCCTCTAATTGCATTTATGACAGTTGCAACGATTGCTTTATGGGTAATCGCAAGCCTTGGTGTTGCTGCGACTGTACTATTTCAATTTATACCGTGGGCTTTTGGTTGGGTTGATACAATTAATGTAGAATTAAGTCGTTCGCTTTTTTGGTTTTTTGGTCATCCGCTTGTTTATTTTTGGCTGCTCCCTGCTTATATTGGTTGGTATGCAATTATGCCAAAGATTGTTGGCGGAGAAGTATTTAGTGATTCACTTGCACGATTAGCATTTATCTTGTTCCTGTTATTCTCAATTCCAGTTGGGTTTCACCATCAACTTCAAGAACCTGGGATTTCAAGTTTCTGGAAATTCCTCCAAACGGTGTTAACATTTATGGTAATTATCCCTTCGTTAATGACTGCTTTCTCTATGTTTGCGGTATTTGAAATTTCAGGAAGGAAAAAAGGTGCAAGAGGGCTATTCGGTTGGTTCTTTAAATTACCTTGGAAAGATGTTCGTTTTACATCACTTTTCATAGCAATGTTATTTTTTGCTCCTGGTGGTGCAGGTGGGATAATAAATGCAAGTTATCAACTAGACGAGATCGTTCATAATACACTTTGGATTGTAGGTCATTTCCATATTACAGTTGGTACACCTGTCGCTATGACATTTTTCGGATTAACTTTTTGGTTAATTCCTTATTTAACAGGGAAAAAACTTACAAAAGAAATTCAAAGATTAGCGTTTATCCAAATTTTCACATGGGCAATTGGAATGTTTTTAATGTCAACTACGATGCACATACTTGGCCTCTACGGTGCGCCAAGACGTACTTCATATACTGATTATATGGGACATCCGGCTGCAGCCAAATGGTTTACTGGCGTATTCACAAACCATTTTACAGTTGCAGTTGGTGGATCAATCTTATTTTTATCTGCTTTGTTATTAATTTTTATTGTCGCTCAATCAATATTCGCTTTACCGACTGCTCAATCTAAGGAAGAATTAGTAGAATTCCCAGTTGCTGAAAGCAATACCGAAAATACGCCACGTATTTTAGAAAATTGGTGGTTATGGATTGGGGTATCGATTGTATTAATCTTAATTGCTTATACAATTCCATTATCACATATGATGCACCAACATCATCCGACAGGATCAGAGGGCTTCAAAACATGGTAGGAGTGAATTAATTTGTTCATTTTAACATTTTCATTAATCCTAGTAGCTGTTATCAGTATCATTATTTTTGTTGATTTAACAACAAAAGAAGAATAGTACTGTTTTCACTTTCATACGTAAAAAAAAACAACCTTATTCTGTTTTGAATAAGGTTGTTTCCTTTTATGCAAATTTTATTAACTTACTTTCTTACTATGACTGTTTTTAGTAGACGATAATTTTTTATTTGTAGTTCCAGAACTAGAAACCCAGTAAGCCGCTCCTACAAAAAGACTTCCACCTATAATATTGCCAATTGTAACTGGTATTAAATTTGAAACCATTCCTGCGAATGTAACTGTTTCAGGATGTTTGATTAATAAAGAGATTGATAATAATGTCATATTTGCAATGCTATGTTCAAATCCTGAAGTAATAAAGGCAAACAAGCACCAGAATACCATAATTAATTTACCAGATTCAGATTTCATTTTAAATGAACACCATAGTGCTAAACAAACAAGAATATTACAAAGAATTCCACGTATTAGTAGCTCAACAAATGGAGCATTCATTTTTGCTGATGCTGCATTATTAATAAAATCTGCTACACCACCATTAGCTAATCCAGAGTAAACAAACAATACAGCTACGAGTACTGAACCTAATAAATTTCCAAGATAGCTATAGCACCATACTTTCAAAGTATCAGTCCAACTCACCTTTTTTTCTAACATGCCAATTGACATAATCATGTTATTTCCGGTAAATAAATCTGCTCCAGCCATAATGACTAAACTTAATGCAATTCCAAATGAAACACCCATAATAATTTTTGTTCCAGCAAAGGCAGTGGGAGCTAGTAATCCACCAATTGTGAAGATTAATATAATACCTAATCCTACAAAAAAGCCTGCCATCATTGTCGGAACCATATATTTAGTTTTACTTGAATTTACTTGGTTTGTCCTGGCTAAGGCAGCATTTCCAATTGTATCTATTATTTCTTTCAAATTAATCACCCTTTATTTAGACTTTTTACCTTTTCTTGAATACGTTCTATAAGTGCTTCACTCATTAATTCATCAAATTGTAAATTCCCACACAGGTGAAACTTTTCATTTTCTAGTGCAATGCGTCTCTTAATTTTTTCAAGCAGTAGACCTGTAAATAATAAATAGGGCATAACATAAATACTTTGAAATTCTTTACTCATCTTATTAATCATATCTTCTAACTTTGGTTTTCCAGCTGTTAAAAAAGCTGTCCGAACAGGTACTCCCATACGATCCTCTACAGCATTTCCTATTTGTTCAAGCATTTCAATTGGCTCAGTATCACTACTACCTCGTCCGACTAATAATATTGCAGAATGACTAGTATCTTTTGCGATCATTACTCGTTTTTGAACTAATTGAATCATTTTCTCATGTACACCAAACGGTTCAGTTATTGTAATGTTCACTTGTGGAAATCGATCTAATATAAGATTTAATTCGTCTGGTATATCGCGTTTAAAATGACCGGCTGCAAATAATAATACTGGTACGACTAATATTTTTTGCGCACCTTCTAAAATTACTTTTTCTAACGTTTGTTGAATGGTTGGCTCAACTAATTCTAAAAATGCATACTCTTGTTTTTGTACTTCAACGTTTTTGATGACGGACTGAATAAAGTGAATAAATTGTTCATTACCTTCTTGCCTACGACTTCCGTGTCCAATATAAACGACGGCATCAAACATGATTTCACTTCCAATCTCCAAGCAATAGCTGATCTTGTAGTTCTTCATCAACTTTCTTAAAACCACACTTAAATGCATATTCCTTAATTGATTCACCGATATATGCAAAAGGTAAATTTTTTAAAGCATGTTGTTCTGTTTCATTTAATTCTTTTAAAAACCAATCTACTGACGACTTATTTGGAAAAATAATTGATTCCCAATTGGTTTCATCTAGCATTCTTTGATTTATTACATCGAAGCGAGAATCTGCAATAATTTTATGTGTTGCCAAATATTTAGATTTAGGTGGCTTTGGGTCTTCCTTGTCTTGAGATCCAACAAATACTGTTGAGACTTCTTCATCAGTGAACTTCTCTGCAATAATTCCATACTTCGCAATTACCTTACTTGTCTTCGAAGAAATTGACTCAATTCTCATTGGAAGTTTACGAACATCGTGATTTGATCTGTGCATATTAGAAATAAATAATTCCACACTTTCTGGCGTACAAAAAACTAATCTTTCATGACAAAATGCATCAACTAACTGATCATTTTCAATTGGAAGTTCAACTAATTTAAGTGTTGGAAAAGAATAAACCTCAGCACCATTTTCAGATAGATAAGCTTCTAGTCCATTCTTTTCTACTGTTGCAGTAGCTTTTGCCAATAAAATTTTTCGCCCAAAATATTTTTTCTTATCAAACCAAGCAAGCTTTGAGCGAAGTTTAACTACATCTCCAATAATAGTCATCGCAGGATTTGTAATTTTTTCTTTCTCAATATTTGATACAATAGTTTCAATCGTTCCTTCAACAACTTTTTGTTTTCCAATTGTTCCCCACTGTATTACAGCTACCGGAGTTTCTTTCGATTTACCATTTTGGATTAAATGCTTACATATTATAGGGAGATTATTTACTCCCATGTAATATGCAAGTGTATCTCCTAACTGGTCAGAACAATTTGATTCCTTTAAATCTTCATTTTCCAAACATTTATGTCCTGTTCTTAATGTAAAGCTTGTACTATATTCACGATGTGTAACTGGAATACCAGCATATGCAGCTGCAGCGATGCTAGATGTAATGCCCGGTACAATTTCAAAAGGTATATTATGCTTTGAAGCTTCCTCTGCTTCTTCCCCTACTCTACCGAAAACTGCTGGGTCTCCACCTTTTAATCTAACGACATATTTACCTTCTTTTGCATAATTGACTAATGTTTCATTAATCATTTCTTGTCGCATAGTATGTCGATCAGGGAGCTTTCCACAGTATATGAATTCACAATTTCCAGCCGCTTCTCTTAGTAATCTTGGATTTGCAAGACGATCGTATAAGATTACTTCTGCTTCTCGAATACAATTCATTCCTTTTTCAGTTATTAAACCTAAATCGCCAGGACCAGCACCTACAAATGAGATAAATCCATCTTTTTTTGTCATAAGTTACACCATAATATATACAAAACCGTCGATTATTTCTGTTTCATATGTTTTTACAATTCCATCATCTGGTTTTTGTACTTCACCAGTTCTTAATGAAATTTTCCAGTCACGAAGCGGACAAAATACATATTCACCCGAAACAATACCCTCTGCAAGTGGCCCATTAGTATATGGACAAGTACTTTCAATTGCATATACTTCTCCGTTTGATAATCTAAATAAAGCAATTGATTCCCCTTTAATAACGATCTCTTTTCCAATTTGTATTGGTAATGATTCTACATCAATAACATTAATTTTTTCTGGTGTTGTGATCATCTTATGGCTCCTCTCGATTTCGCTATTATTTTCTAATAACTTCATAAAGATCTAATTGATTAGTTAACGCTTGTCCCCAAGCTTCTTCATATGTTGCTTTTGCTTGATCGAATTTCTCTACTAATGCATTTTCTTGTTCTTTATTTAATAACACTTCTTTAACTTTATCTGCTCCAAGTCTTTCTACCCAAGGAGCAGTTCGCTCACCGTATACGCCGGTTTCTCGATAGAATTGAACGTATGCTTTTGCCATATGAATTACTTCTTCTTCAGTCGTAACAGTCGTTAGTTGATCACATTCTCTAACTTCTGTTCCACCATTCCCTCCTATATAAAGCTGGTAGCCATTTTCTACGCATATTACTCCAAAGTCTTTTGTCAGTACTTCAGCACAGTTTCTTGGACAACCTGTTACACCCATCTTCATTTTGTGCGGAGTATCTACCATTTCGATCGCTTTTTCTAGTTCGATTCCTAATCCTAATGAATCTTGTGTTCCAAATCGGCAGAATCGATTGCCGACACATGATTTAACGTTTCTTAAAGATTTAGAATATGCATAGCCAGATCGCATCCCTAATTCTTGCCAAACCATTGGTACGTCTTCTTTTTTTACACCATATAATCCAACTCGGCTTGCTCCAGTAACTTTTACTAACGGTACGTTAAATTTATTTGCAACTTCACCAATTTTAATCAATTCATCACCAGTAGTAACCCCACCATACATTCGAGGTACAATAGAGAATGAACCATCTTTTTGAATATTGCCTTCCATTCTTTCATTTACGAAACGAGATGACTTATCATCATGATAATCATTTGGATACATCATTCTTAAATAATAGTTTAAAGCTGGTCTACATTTTGAACATCCTTCTTCATTTTCAAAACCTAGTACCATTCGAACTTCCCTAGGAGTTTGTAACCCTTTTTCTTTTATTTCATCCATAACTTCATCACGAGATAAGTGTGTACATCCACACATACCTGGTTTTGCAGCATTTGGATCAAATGTATCTCCAAGTGTTGCTGCTAAAATACTTTCAACCATTCCTTTACATTTTCCACAGGATGCTCCAGCCTTTGTGCAACTTTTCACATCTTCAAACGTAGTAAGCTCTTGCTCTAAAATTGATTGTACAATTGTGCCTTTCGTTACTCCATTACACCCACATACAGTATCGTTTGCACTCATTGAGAGAACAAAGTCTTCTGCTGAATCCTCTCCTGATTTATGGAGAATCGAAGCACTTGTAAATTCTTTAATATTTGTTTCATTTTTCAGCATATTGAACAGTCGGTTACCATCTGATGCATCTCCATATAAAACTACACCAACAACTTTTTCATCCCTTACGATTACTTTTTTATAAAGACCTGCAAATTGGTCATTTATAACGATTGCTTGTGTATCATCTTCCTCGTGGATTAGTCCTCCAGAAAATAGATCACATCCTGAAACCTTTAACTGAGTTGATAATATACTTCCTTTATATCCGATAGTTGGGAAACCTGTTATATGATCTGCAAGTACAATCCCTTGTTCATACAATGGCGCTACTAAGCCATAAGTAGTTCCATTATGTTCGGCACATTCACCTACAGCATAAATTGAAGAATCAGATGATTGCATATAATCGTTTACAACAATTGCACGGTTTACATCAATTCCTGCATTTTTTACTAATGATATGTTAGGTCGTATCCCAACTGCCATTACAACTAGATCACATTCTAAACTAGTACCATCTGAGAAATTAATGCTTTCTACACGATTTGTACCATTAATCGAAACCGTTTGTTTTTCCATTAAGAAATTCATACCTTGAGCTTCTAAATCTTTTTTAAGCATTTTTGCTGCAGGTTCATCTAGTTGTTGTTCCATTAAAGAAGGTAGTAGATGAACTACATGTACTTCCATTCCTCGATCAATTAAACCTCTTGCTGCCTCTAAACCTAATAGGCCGCCTCCAATTACAACCGCTTTCTTATATTTTTGTGCGTAATTTATCATTAGTTCAGTATCTTGGATTGTACGAAAACCGACTACTCCATCAAGTTGATTACCTGGAATCGGCAGTATAAATGCACTCGAACCAGTAGCTATAATTAGTTCATCATATGAAATCGTTTTTCCTTTTTCTGTTTCTACTATTTTATCTATAGTTGAAATTTCCGTAACTCTTTCGTTTGTTAGTAATGTAATTTGATTCTCTTCATACCAATTCCAATCATTAATATTTATTTCGTCAATTGTGGTTTTACCTTGAAGTACATTTGATAGCATAATTCGGTTATAGTTCGGATGTGGCTCATCTCCAATGATTGTAATTTCAAATAAATTTTTATTTCTTTTTAAAATCTCCTCTATACAACGAACTCCTGCCATTCCATTACCAATCATTAATAATTTTCTTTTCATTTGTAATGTCCCCCAAAATAGGAATTGTGAAATTGTTCACATGAATTTCTAAAAAAAATCTTTTTTTCGATTACAAAACCGTTTTACTATTTAAATACAAATTTAGTATAACTGATATTTAACGTTTTCAAAGCAAATTCTTTGACAAAATTATGAACAAAATGTCATCAGGCATTTCCCTTTTAAAAGTAAAAACCTCTAAGGCTAAATAGACTTAGAGGTTTTTACAACATATTTGACTGATGTTTATCTAGTTTATTTCTTTTTTTGTTTTTTTTCTTCTGCTTTTTTTATATCTTCAATTTCTCTATATTTAACAATTTTTTTTACTAAATCAAACGGTAGTGGTTCATTTATTGGAAATTGTACAGACCCTTTTGCGCCTTTATAAATTGATAACTCTTCCTTAAATGCTGCAATTCCGCTTGCGCCAGGATAAAATCCTATGTGATTTTTATATGCTGCAAAGTGTACTAAGTTTTTATTAAGCGCAAATGTAGGCATTTGATAACTAATTTTTTCAACTGCATTCGGTACAATTTCTTTAATTGTTTTTCTTAAAGCTTGTAATTTTTCTTGAATTTCTGGTTGAAATTGTGAAATATATTCATCAATCGTATCAAATGTGTTTTTTGTATTTTCCATAAATTCTCCTTTAATTAAATTATCCTACTTTTTCTGTTTTCTCTCCAGAAAGTGAATTAATTCTTCTAAGCGAAGGGAATAAATACATCCAAAGTCCTGCAACTACAATCGTCCCAAGACCTCCAACTACTGCTGCTGGAACAGTACCAATTAATCCAGCCATCGTTCCAGATTCAAATTCTCCAAGCTGATTTGAGGTTCCAATAAATAGCGAATTTACGGCATTGACTCGACCTCTCATATCGTCTGGAGTTTGTAGCTGTACTAGTGAAGAACGGATTACTACACTGACTACATCAGAAGCTCCGATGATAAATAAAGCAATTAATGAAATGACTATGTTTGTTGAAACGGCAAATAGCACTGTAGCCAATCCAAACACAATTAATGCACTAAATAATATCCGACCATATGATTTTTTAAGTGGAGAATACGCTAATATTAGTGACATGATTAATGCTCCCACTGCAGGTGCAGTTCGCATTAAACCCAATCCCCAAGCACCCGTATGTAGTATATCTTGCGCATAAATTGGTAAAAGGGCTGTAGCTCCACCAAGTAGTACCGCGAATAAATCAAGCGAAATTGTTCCTAAAATAATTGGATGTTTATATACAAATTCTAAACCCATTAGCATTGTTCGTAAAGTAACCGGCTCTGATTTTCGAATAAATTGACTATCTAATTTAATGAAGAATGTAAGGATTGATGAAAGTAATAAGGCAATTGCTGAAGTTGCATAAACATAAGCTGGCCCAACTGAAAATAATACTCCTCCAAGAGATGGCCCTAATATTTGTGCTGTTTGACCTGCAGACGTACTCCAAGAAATAGCTTGTTGTAAAATAGATTTTGGCACTACTTGTGGCAATAATGCTGATGAAGCTGGCCCCTCAAAAGATCGGCATGCACCGAGTATAAATGCAGCTACTAATATTTCCTCTCGACTAAGCCAATTTGCATAATTTCCATATAAAAGAAGTCCTGCAATAAGCGCTTCAATCATTTGGCATATGAAAACAATTTTTCGACGATCAACTCTGTCAGCGACTTGACCTACTATTAGTGTAAGTAATACCATCGGAATAAACTGCGCTAGTCCCACTAAACCAAGACTAAATGCGTCATGTGTCAAATCATACATTTGCCATCCAATTGCAACGGATAACATCTGAAATGACGTGGAAGTCATCATTCGCGAGATCCAGAAGTTCGTAAATGAAGTCCCTTTAAAAATAGATTTTTTTGATGCAGACAAAATAAAACTCTCCCCTTTTTATCTCTTACATCTAGCAAAGTGAATATTTATACTAGAGATAAAATTTAAATACAAATCATTATACTATTTTTACTCTGGATTAGTGGATTAATTCACCTTAACGTTAATGAATTTTAATAATTAGGTGGGAAGAAAAGATTACTAAATAAACTACTCTTTATAAAATCTAAATCCTTTAAAAGTGCCGATTTAGAATTCAACTTAACTGGTAAGGGGGCTTCCATTTTTAAATTTATGAATAAATGAATAATGCTGACTGTCTCGAGGCAAATATGGGGGTATTTTAGTGGCGTTTTTTAATTAAAGGTAATTTTATGATACTGATTTTTATGTATATAGTAGATTTTTTTATCAAACTAAGGTTATTTTGAATGAATTAGAGCAAATTAATTAATTTTCTATATTAGACCGTCCATATTTAGGCAAAATACCCCAACCGGTATAGGTATTATCATAGAATTTTGGGATTCTAGGAAATTTAATTGCAGTTTCCTAAAATTTATTTGCAGTTTTGTTAATTTTAATTGCAGTTTTACTATTTTTATTTGCAGAATCACGATTTTTATTTGCACTTTTCTATTTAATTGCAGTTTCTGATTTCTTATTTGCACCCTTCACACACTTATTTGCACTTCGCCATTAATGCAATTTCTGATTTCTAATTTGCACGTTTCACACACTGATTTGCTCTTCGCCATTAATGCAGTTTCTGATTACTAATTTGCAAGTTTACAAGCTTATTTGCACTTAGTCATTAATGCAATTTCTGATCCATTTTTCGTACACTCACTCGCTTATTTTTACTTAAGCATTAGTATAGTTTCTAATTACCTATAAAAAGAACTAAGGAGGCCCCTAATGTTATACTTTCGGGACATCCTCTTAAAATGTTACAATACCAATTAGTGAACTGCAGTTGATGTTAAAACAAAACCTTCATAACCACTCGAAGCAATTTCATCGCATTTTTTACGGTATGCTCCAACACCGCCTAAATAAATTTGAAATCCTCTTGGTTTTCCTTTAATATTTGCACCGGTGTACCATGATTCGGTTTTAGTAAAAAGTGTCGACTCGGCAACTTCTCGACAATGTTGACTCCATGCATTTTCTGCTTCAATATTAGCTTCAATCACATCGATGTCCTTTTGACGTAAGAACTGAATACAATTCGCAATCCATTCTACATGTTGTTCGATTGAAACTGGCATATTGCTTAAAACTGAAGGACTTTCAGGGCCAGTAATCATAAACATATTAGGAAATCCTGCGTTAGCAATTCCTAGATAGGTTCTCGTTTGAGCTCCTCCAGCCCATTTTTCTTTTAAAGTAACTCCATCTTTTCCTTTTATATCGATCTTCATTAACGGACCGGTCATCCCATCATAACCAGTAGCAAAAATAATAACATCTAATTCGTAAACATTATCTTTAGTTTTCAAACCAGCAGGTGTAATTGATTCGATTGGATCATTCTTGACATCAATTAATGTAACGTTTTCACGATTATATGTTTCATAATAATTCGTATCAATAATTGGACGTTTTGTACCATAGTAATAATATGGCATTAGTTTTTTGGCAACTTCAGAATCATGTACAATTTCACTAATTTTTGAGCGGATAAACCCAGCAACTGTTTCATTTGCTTTTTCATTCAGTGTAAGGTCAGTAAACGCTCCAAAAAGTCCAAGTCCACCATTTTTCCAAATTTCTTCGTATTTTTTAGTTCTTTCCAAATGATTAACCTCTAGTGCAGATTGAGTTGGTACTTCAGTAGGTTGACCGCCAGTAGATTCTCGCATTTGTTTTTTAATTTCTTTAAAATTTGCTTTAGTATTTCGAATATATGCTGGGTCATAAGGTTGATTTCTCGCAGGTGCACTATATTGAGGCGTTCGTTGAAATACAGTTAAGTGACCGGCTTGCTGTGCAATCACTGGAATAGCTTGTACACCGCTCGATCCAGTTCCAATGATTCCAACGCGTTTACCTTTTAAATCCACTTCTTTATCTCTTGGCCAGTGACCTGTATGATACCATTCACCTTTGAATGATTCGATTCCTTTGAAGTCAGGTACATTTGCTGCTGATAAACATCCAACACCTGTAATAAAGTATTTTGCTGTTACGTTCGTGTTGTTTTCAAGTTTAATATTCCATATATTATTTTCAGGATCATAGTGTGCAGATTGAACTCTTGTATTAAATTGAATATCTTTACGCAAATTAAATTTATCGGCTACAAAATTCAAATAGCTTAATATTTCAGGTTGCTCAGGATACCTAGAAGTCCATGTCCATTCTTTATATAATTCTTCAGAAAATGTATAATTATAGTAAATGCTTTCTGAATCACATCTTGCTCCTGGATAACGATTCCAAAACCATGTCCCGCCAACGCCCTCACCAGCTTCAAATACACGAGCCGTGAGTCCATCCTCTCTTAAGCGGTGGAGCATGTATAACCCCGAAAAGCCTGCACCAATAACAATTGCGTCATAATGTTGAATGTTAGCTTTCATTTCAAATCCTCCTTGTTTAAATAAATTTTTTTTAGAATGGAATCAATCTTATCCTTTATTTAAAACCGTTTGATTCAATTTATTTAAAAACTCCTCAATTCGATTGATCGACTCCTCTATTCGATCAGGAAAGACCGCCATATTTGTAAAATATCCGTGAACAAGTCCTTCCTCACAATACATCTCTACATTTACACCTGCATCTCTTAATCGCTGACCATATTTATTTCCTTCATCTCGAAGTACATCATTTTCCGCAGTAATAATTAGCGCAGAAGGTAGGTTACTTAAATTTTCAGATGAAAGTGGAGAAACATATTTATTTCTAGCATCTTCTTCAGAATTGATATAATGGTTTCCAAACCAGATCATTAAATCGCGATCTAGTCCATATCCTTCTTGGAAATCAAAATACGATTTAGTATCATAAGTTAAAGCCGTAACAGGATATACAAGTACTTGTCCTAAAATATTAGGTCCGTTTTGATCTTTTGAAAGTTGCGATACAACTGCAGCAAGATTTCCACCTGCACTATCTCCACCAACAACTAAATTGGAAGCGTTTCCATTAAATTCATTAGCATGCTCACTCACCCATTTTAATGCTGTATAGGAATCTTCAACTGGAATCGGAAATTTGTATTCTGGAGCAAGTCGATAATCGACAGAAACAACTATTCTATTCGTACGATTAGCTAGCATTCTACAACTTGCATCTGCTGTTTCTAAATCACCTATTACCCAACCGCCACCATGGTAATAGACAAATACTGGAAATGGGCCTTCCCCCTCTGGAGTGTATACCCTAATTTTAATTTGGTCATCTTGTCCAACTGGAACTTTCCGATCTTCAACTTTCGCTAACGGAGCTAGTTCAACTTCTACAGGTGGTACACTTGCAAACATTTCTCTTACAGCATTTGGTTCCATTTTGTGAATCGCTGGCATTTGATTAAACATCTCCACATATGCTCTTGCTTTTGGATCTAAATTAGCCACTATACATCTCCCTTTCACATTCGAATTTTGTTTTACTTTACGAGATCCTATATCTCAAAAAGCCTATCTAAAGGATATAATTTTTAGTATAATTAGAATATTCCTAATTTTGCATATATAATATCCCTAAAAAGGAGATGATAAAGTGGTTTCTGACTATACCATACAAGAACAAATTAGAAAAATTGAAGTTAGTACAAGTCATGAAGAACATATGTACAACATTCTTGATCTGTATATGAATCTTTTTCCGGTAGAAAATGCATATTTATTTAGATATTCTCCTTTTGGATTTTTAGGAGAAGGTATCATATTAATTACTACGGATGGATTATCTCATATTCGTGAAATTAGAGATGATATTCGTTCACTACCGATTATTTACTCAGCAATTTGTGAGAGAAAAGCAAAATTCTGTTCTGGTATTGAATACTTAAAACAAACAAGTAGTAAATATATCTTCCCTTCTAGTGTCAGTTCCATGATTGCAGTGCCTATTTGCTTTGGGACAGTTGTTGTTGGTTATATTTGTTCAACAGAATTTAAAAATGAATTAAAAATGGATGAAAAATTATTATCGTCTTTTACATATTATGGTAAGTTAATTGGTAAATTTTTAGAAAATACAACTGGTGCTCACCATTCAATTGAATTAAGTAAAAGAGAATTAGAAGTAATGAAGAGAATTGCTTGGGGTGAAAGTACGAAAGAAATGGCAGATTCAATGAATATTAGCGAGCTTACAGTAAAACAATATGTGAAATCCGCGATCAAAAAGCTTGGAGCTAATAATCGCTCTCACGCAGTTGGAGAATTAATCCGTAAAGGGATTATCTCTTAATGAAAGCGCTTTAAAGTCATAAAAAAATACAATAATCTTTTCACCTCATAGAGATTAAAGATTAGTTGTATTTTTTCATCCATATTAATCAAGGGAAATCCAATTCTTTTTTATCGCAAAAATGACTGCGTTTAATCGATCGGAAACTTGTAATTTATGGATTATATTTGAAACGTGATTTTTTACAGTCTTACTTGAGATATACAATTCATCACCGATTTGTACGTTCGAATAACCTTTACCTAGTAAATCTAATATTTCAATTTCTCTTTTCGTTAACAGATTATTCATTGCTTTATAGTCTAATTCTTTTCTTTTTCTACCGCTCTCGATCAGTCGATTGTTTTCTTGTACAATTTTATTTGTTAATCGTGAATCTAGAAAGAATTGACTGTTTTGTACTTGTTTAACAATTTGAATTAAGTATTGTTCATCTATATCTGTTAAGCATATTCCATTAACTCCGATATTCATCAAGTCCACAATTTCTCTGTAATCTATATTATTTTTTATGATGATGATCTTGATTTTCTTATCACGCAACTTTAATAATTGCGATTTATTTACCATTTCTTCATTTTTTACATGACAAATAAAATAAGTTTCATTTAATTCCCCAGTATTGATATGATGAAAATCTATTTTTCTTACATTTAATTTATGATGCTCTAATATGGTACAAATCCCAGAAACGAAAAGTGTATTTTCAACAAAAATAAATGTTTTATTTTCTTGGTGATTGATTTCATTATAAGTAAACATTTTATTACCACCTTTAACGCTAATTATATCCAATTGATTAATCCTAATTAATCCTATAAAATTAAAAGGAATTATTATTATATTATTATCATTTTACATGATTTTCTTAGAAAATACATTTAACATATGTTAACCTATATTTAAGCAATACTTAACAAAACAATTTAATAGAATATAGTAATATATATTAATAGGAACTACTCGCAAAAGTAGTATTTTTTTATGGGGGGGTAAAAATGAACTTTGAACAACTAGAATATGTTGTAAGTATTGCTAAAGAAAAGTCGATTTCAAAGGCAGCGAAAAAACTGCATATTTCTACTTCTGGGGTTAGTCAAGCCATTACCCAACTTGAAAGAGAATTAGAAATTAATATTTTTAATCGATCTAGAGGCGGAATTACTTTAACCCTTCAAGGAGAGTTAGTTTTATCTAGATCAATTGAAATTTTAAATAATTTAAAAGAATTAAAAGATCAGCTTTCGGATTTCAAGGATACGAGAGGAAAGCATATTAAAATCGCATGTGCACCTACTTTTACTTATACAATTCACAATGTTTTAAAAGATTACTCTGACATAAATTCTAATGTTACGATTGAATTAATTGAACAAGGGACAAATCAAATCATTAACAATTTGACGAAAGAAGATTATGACTTAGCGCTAGTAGTTGCTACAAAAGCAGAGTTAGAGAAAGAACATAATTTAAATTTTGAATATTTAAGTAAAGGAAATGTTTGCATTGTAGTAGGGAAAGGTTCACCATTGTATAAGTTAGACTATGTAACAGCTAATGATTTACTTAATCAAAAGATTGTAATGTATAATTTTTCTAATAAAAACTTTCTTCAATTAGCAAAAAAATTCAAAAATGAAATTGTACTAAAGTCGAATCGTACAATGACTCTTATCGAAATCATTAAAGAAGGAAGAGTTTTTACTTATGTGCATAGTACAACATTAAAAAATTTTCCTGAAGTTATAAGTGGTGAATTAAAAGTAATCCCGATTAAAGAAGCAGATTTTATTTCCCAAGATTTTTGGATAGTATTTCCAAGCACAAAAGAAAATACTTTTACTAAAAGTGACTTTATTAATTGTGTAAAGAATCACTTGGAAGGTAGTCCATAAAAAAAACGCTAATTATACAATATAGAATTGTAAAATTAGCGTTTTTTTATTTAAGCTTTAGGATAGATCTTTTTTAAAGCTTCCTTCATTTCAGGATTCGATTTGATTGTTGGACGAATTTTGCGAGCCATCTCTTCTGCTTCATCAATTGTTTCAGCTTTGTTTAAAGCAAGTAAAGTACCAATGGCCACGATACCTGCACGAGTATTTCCCCCACCACAATGAAAATATACTTTTTGATCACTGTTATATGCTTCAACTACGTTTTCAATTGCAGTTTTAAGTGTATTTGCTTGTTCTTCCGAATCATCTACAATCGGACTATGTACTCGATTAATTTCAGTGTCAGCTTCATAATTTTTTACTCGCAGATCAAAAACTATATCTGCATTTTCATGTTCCATCATTTCTTTTACATCATCAGCACCACCGAAATAAATTCGGTCTTTTATTAGTTCTTGGTAATTTTTATTGCTCATTTTATTTCCTCCATAAACAATGTATATAAGAATAATGCGGAAAAATTTATTTAATAATTTCACCTAATCTTTCCTTTATATTCCCTTCAAATAATCCTCCATGATAACAAATAATTTTTTCAATATCCAAATCTACTAATCCTTCAACTGATTTAATTGATTGATCAATATCAAATGTATATTGTGGATTTGAAGGATTCAGTTGACCGTTTTCAATCATTAATGCATCCCCAGCAATTAAAGTTTTTGACTCTTTATGATAAAAACTTATATGTCCTGGTGTATGACCTGCTGTATCAATTACAGTAATTCCGCCACAAATTGGTAATTCAGTTCTAGGTATTAACACATGATTAACCTTTCCATTTGGTGGGTTCTGAAGTCTGTTTTTGAATGCATTTTTAAATTCGTCTGTTGCTTCAGTTGGTAGTGAAGCTATAGCTCTTTCAATCGATTCAGGTGTAATTTTAATTAGCAATTTATCACCTTGTATATAAGGTTTTTCAATTTCACTTGCAAAAACTTCAATCTGATTAGTAGACTCTTCTACAATAGAAGAAAGACTCCCAATATGATCGATATCTTGATGGGTAATTAGTATTTTGTTAAGTTTTTCAAAAGGAACTCCTACTTGTTCAAAACAATTTCGAAATTCATTCAATTGCCCGGGATAACCTGTATCAATTAATACAACATCTTCTTCATTCCAAATTAAAGTTGGATGAATCGTATTGATCATTCCGTTCGTATTCATTGTAATATTTAACATTTGGATATTATTTTTACCGATCAAAAAAATCACTCCTGTACAATTAATCATTTCAATTTATATCGTAACGACAAACAGGAATCAAGTCAACAGTAAAAAGATTAATTATAACATAAAAATTTTTATTTGTCAATAATAAATGAACATGAAATTATTAGCAATAATACAAAAAACTAGACATACTAAATTTCAGTATATCTAGTCGCGTTTTCAAAAAGAAATTTACTTTATGTTGCTCTTAAAGAGGAATATTTCCATGTTTTTTATTTGGTCTTGTCTCATTTTTTGTTCTTAACATTTCTAATGACTGTTTTAATACTTTACGTGTTTCTCTTGGATCGATGACATCATCAACCATCCCGTGAGAAGCGGCAACATAAGGGTTCGCAAACATTTCTCTATATTCTGAAATTTTTTCAGCTCGTGTTGCAACTGGATCGATGCTCTGATTGATTTCTTTTGCAAAAATAATATTGGCTGCTCCCTCTGGTCCCATAACTGCGATTTCTGCATTTGGCCAAGCGTAGACAACATCTGCGCCAATCGCTTTGGAATTCATCGCTACATACGCACCTCCGTACGCTTTTCGCAGGATTACAGTTATTTTTGGTACAGTAGCTTCTGAATAAGCATATAAAATTTTAGCACCGTGGCGGATAATTCCACCATGCTCTTGATTTACCCCTGGGAAGAAACCAGTAACATCTTCAAATGTGATTAATGGAATATTGAAAGAATCACAGAATCGGATAAATCTTGATAGTTTATCAGAAGAATTAATATCAAGGCCACCTGCCATAACTTTTGGCTGATTTGCAATTATTCCTACTGTATTTCCATCAATACGACCAAAACCGATGACGATATTTTTAGCAAAGTTTGGTTGTGCCTCCATAAAATCGCCACTATCAAGTATTTGTTCGATTACTTTTCTAACATCATAAACTTTTGTTGATTCAATTGGAACTAAATCAATTAAGTCTTCACGCCAATCATCTTTTTCAAAGAATGGTACACCTTCTGGCTTTTCATTATTATTTTGAGGTAAAAAGCTAATTAGTCTACGAACCTGCTCTAAAATTTCTGGCTCACCTTCTTCAGTGAAATGTGCTACACCGCTAATCGAAGAGTGAACTTTTGCTCCACCTAGATTTTCAGTTGAAATTTTTTCTCCAGTTATTGTCTCAATTACTTTTGGTCCAGTAATAAACATTTGGCTCGTTTTTTCAACCATAAACACAAAATCAGTAATAGCAGGTGAATAGACAGCACCGCCTGCACATGGTCCCATAATAACTGAAATTTGCGGAATCACACCAGAATAGATCGAATTGCGATAAAAAACATGACCGTAACCGTCTAATGAAACAACACCTTCTTGTATTCTTGCACCACCTGAATCATTTAGGCCAATGATTGGAGCACCAACTTTTGCTGCTAAGTCCATGACTTTTGCTATTTTAATAGCGTGCATTTCACCAAGTGCGCCACCAAAAACAGTAAAGTCTTGTGCAAAAACATAAATTAAACGGCCGTGCACTTTACCGTACCCAGTAACAACACCTTCACCGGGACTTTCCATTTTATCCATTCCAAAATTTGTTGCTCGATGTTTGATAAAAGGATTTAATTCAACAAATGTATCTTCATCTAACAGAAGGTTGATACGCTCTCTTGCAGTTAATTTTCCTCTATTATGCTGCGAATCTATTCGGTCATCTCCACCGCCAAGTTCAATCGTTCTTTTACGATCCATTAGTTCATTAATTTTCTCATATGCAGTAGTCATAACTTTATTCAACTTCCTTTCTAGTAACACTTGATGATGGTTGGCATAGCTCAATTAAAACTTTATTTGTTGAATTAGGATGAAGGAACGCAACTAGACTCCCATGTGCACCTTCTTTTGGAATTTCGTTAATCAGTTTAATTCCTTGTTCCTTGATGATTTCTAATTGTTTCTCACAGTCTTCTGTTTCTAAAGCGATATGGTGAATTCCTTCGCCCTTTTTCTCGATAAACTTGGCAATCGGACTTTCATTGCTCGTAGCTTCTAAAAGTTCAATTTTCACTTCTCCAATTTCGATAAATGCTACACGCACTTTTTCACTTTCAACCGTTTCGATTCCAATCAGTTTTAAGCCGAGTATATTTGTATATAATTGAATTGAAGTCTCTAAATCTCTAACAGCAATGCCGATATGATTTATTTTTTTAGGCTTTGTCTCGATCATTACAATAACTCCTTTCTATTGCCTTCAAAAATTGATAATAAATATTTCGCAGCTAACGTCGCAGTTAACTCCCCATTTATAATTGAACTTTCGATCGTTTTTAAATTTTGATTAACACCTTCGTGATTTATAAAGCTATGTTTCAATTGTTCAAAAACCATGTTGTACATCCAATCAATCATTTGTCTTTGACGGCGCTCAGAAAAGTAGCCTGATTCAGACGTCATCTCTTTAAACAACTTAATTTCAGTCCAAATCTCAGCAATGCCTTCACCGAGCAACGCGGAAACTGTATATGCTTTACTAATCCATCCTGGCGTTGAAGGTTGTAACAAATGTAAGATTCGATTAAATTCAGCTCTCGCAGCTTTGGCCTTAATTATGTTTTGGCCATCAGCTTTGTTGATCACGATCGAATCTGCAAGCTCCATAATTCCTTTTTTTATACCTTGCAGCTCATCACCTGCACCAGTTAGCATTACTAAAAGGAAAAAATCGACCATCGAACGAACTTGTACTTCACTTTGTCCAACACCTACGGTTTCAATCAAGATTACATCGTAGCCAGCTGCCTCACAGACTAACATTGATTCCCTCGTTTTACGTGCGATTCCACCAAGTGATCCTCCTGAAGCAGATGGTCTAATAAATGCGTTTGGATTCTTTGAAAGTGAATCCATTCTAGTTTTATCTCCTAAAATACTACCTTTAGTAATTGTGCTACTTGGATCAATTGTTAAAACAGCAACTTTATGTCCTAGTTCACACAAATATGTTCCAAAGCTTTCTATTAAACTACTTTTACCGGCTCCTGGAACCCCAGTTATTCCAATCCGGATGGAGCGACCTGAGTAAGGTAGCAATCTAGTCAACACATTTTGGGCGGAAATCATATGTGTCGACGAATTACTTTCAATCAGCGTAATTGTTTGGGCTAAAATTGTGCGATTCCCTTCAAGTACGCCATTTACATAGTCGTCTTCTGAAAGCTTTTTCTTTCGTTTATTTTCATAATCCATTTAAATTGAATCCTCAAGTCGACGATTGATTTCTTGGATTACTTTTTGTGCCGCTACTGGGATAACAGTACCAGGTCCAAATATTGCTGCAGCTCCGTTATTTAATAAAAATTCATAATCACCGGCTGGTATTACACCTCCAGCAACTAGAACAATATCCTCACGACCTAACTTTCTCAACTCTTCCATTAATTGTGGCAGCAATGTTTTATGACCGCCTGCTAATGAGCTCATTCCAATAACATGAACATCATTTTCAACTGCTTGAAGTGCTGTTTCTGCAGGTGTTTGGAATAATGGTCCGATATCCACATCAAAGCCTAAATCGGCAAATGCAGTTGCGATTACTTTCGCACCACGATCATGCCCATCTTGCCCTAATTTTGCAATCATAATCCTTGGACGACGACCTTCTGTTTCTTCAAAATCATCCGCCATCTTGCGTACAACTTCGATTTCGTCTTTTTCGCCATATTCAGCACTATATACGCCCATGATTGAACGAATGACTGCTTTATGACGACCTACTACGTTTTCATAAGCATCCGAAATTTCACCTAATGTTGCACGAGCTCTAGCTGCTTCAACTGCAAGCGCTAACAAATTACCTTCTCCCGACTCAGCAGCTTCCGTAATTGCGGCTAATGCTGCTTGAACTTTTACTTCATCTCTTGAAGCACGTAGTTCACGTAAACGCATAATCTGCGCTTCGCGAACGGCAGTATTATCAACTTCTAAAACATCTAATGGATCCTCTTTTTCAAGGCGATATTTATTTACACCAATAATCGTTTCTTTCCCTGAATCAATGTGAGCTTGGCGTCTTGCAGCAGCTTCTTCAATTCTCATCTTTGGTAAACCAGTCTCAATTGCTTTTGCCATTCCACCTAATGATTCAACCTCTTGAATATGCGCCCATGCTTTACGAACTAATTCATTTGTTAATGATTCAACGTAATATGAACCACCCCAAGGGTCTACTACATTACATATTCCAGTTTCCTCTTGTAAATATAGCTGCGTATTACGCGCGATTCGTGCAGAGAAATCTGTAGGTAACGCAATCGCTTCATCTAATGCGTTCGTATGAAGTGATTGTGTATGTCCTAATACAGCCGCCATCGCTTCAATACAAGTACGAGTTACATTATTAAATGGATCTTGCTCCGTTAAGCTCCATCCAGAAGTTTGTGAATGTGTCCTTAAGGCCATCGATTTTTCTTTCTTTGGATTAAATGATTTAATTAATTTTGCCCAAAGTAAACGACCTGCTCGCATTTTGGCAATTTCCATAAAGTAATTCATTCCAATGCCCCAGAAAAACGATAATCGAGGAGCGAATGAATCAATATCAATTCCCGCTTTTAATCCTGTTCGTACATATTCCAATCCATTTGCTAGCGTATATCCAAGTTCGATATCAGCAGTTGCTCCTGCCTCTTGCATATGGTAACCAGATATACTGATGCTGTTAAACTTAGGCATATGTTCTGAAGTATAAGAAAAAATATCAGCAATAATACGCATCGATGCTTCTGGTGGATAAATATATGTGTTACGAACCATATATTCTTTCAAAATATCATTTTGAATTGTTCCTGTAAGTTGAGACTGATGTACACCTTGTTCTTCAGCAGCAACAATATAAAATGCTAAAACTGGAAGTACAGCACCGTTCATCGTCATTGAAACTGACATTTTATCCAAAGGAATTCCATCAAATAAAATTTTCATATCTAAGATCGAATCGATTGCAACTCCTGCTTTTCCTACGTCACCTTCTACTCGCGGATGATCTGAATCATAACCACGATGCGTAGCTAAATCAAAGGCAATTGATAATCCTTTTTGACCAGCAGCTAAATTTCTTCGATAAAATGCATTACTCTCTTCTGCAGTAGAAAAGCCAGCATATTGACGAATTGTCCAAGGTTTATTTATATACATCGCTGGATAAGGTCCTCTTAAAAATGGAGCAATACCAGAAACATAGCCTAAATGTTCCATATTATTTAGATCATTTGAATCATATAAAGGCTTTACATCAATTTGTTCTAACGTTTTCCAATCTTCATTATTAATTTCCATCGATTTAGGAGGAGTTATATTTGGTTCTGTAAATGCTGTTTTAAATGGTATTTTTGTAAAGTCTGTTAGTTTGTTCATTTCATAAACCCTCCATTCTGTTGCAGATTTACTAATGTTTCAAAATTATTAACAGTCATATTGATGAAATCATCAATTCCATATTGTTTAAATAAATCCATTTCCTCTATTGATGGTTTTCCAGCTAATAGAATTTTTGTATCTGGATTTTGTCCTTTAATCTGCTTACATATAGTCGGTACATTCTCTGAATATTGATCATCGGTTGAGCAAACTACTACAATAGTAGATTCTGAATTTTTAAATGCATCGACTATTTCATCAATAGAAGTAAACCCTTTATTTTGTAAAACCTTAAATCCACCAACTTCAAAGAAATCAGTAACAAAATCTGTTCGTGGTTTATAAGCTGCAACTGGACCAAAATTTGCTACAAAAACTGTTGGGAATTCACCATTAGTATCCTTAAACTTTTGAGAATTTTGACGTAATTCCTCATAAGATTGAGCCCCTCGATGGATTGTTAACGGGTTAACAATTAGGCCATCCGATTTTTCTAAATTCATTGCATGTAATATATTCACGATTGCTGCACCATTATTTGCCGCATCAATTGTATCCTCTACTGAACTACCATTTAATGAAATTACTTCAGTTAAAAATTCTAAACTTTCATTTTTACTAGTTTCTAAGTTCACTTCATTCGAATTTTTTGCACCTTTAGTTTCTAAAGGAATTTCATTCAAATTTGGAAAAATATTTGTTCCTATAAACTTATCTTTTCTAGTTTTTATATTGTTTATTTTTTCATTAGCTACTTTACTAACTAAGTCCTGAGGTAAACCAAATTGGATTGCTTTAAGCATTCCGCCTTTTTCTTCAATCAGTTGGAAAAGTTCCCATACTTTCTCGGCTAAAGTATAAGTAAGTGATTCGATATACCATGAACCACCAGCTGGATCTGTCACTTTTGATAAATTTGATTCTTTATCAAGTATTAAATGTGTATTTCTGGCAATTCGTCTAGAAAACTCTTCTGAAGGTTTAATTGATTCATCAAACGGCGAGATATGAAGAGTATCTGTTCCACCAATCACTCCAGCAAATGCTTCAACAGTTCCACGGAGTATATTTACATAAGGATCATATATTGTTTTCGTCCAAGCAGAAGTTCGAGAATGAATTTTCATTTTTTGTGAAGCATCATTTCCACCTAGTTCTTTCATAATTCTTGCCCATATCATTCTAGCCGCTCTCAATTTAGCGATTTCCATAAAGAAGTTTGATCCAATTGAAAATGAGAAAAGCATTTTTGAAGCAGCATCATCAAGCGAAACTTGTTGTTGATCCATTTCACGTAAATACTCTAGGCCAGACGATATAGCAAATGCTAATTCATGCACTGCATTTCCACCAGCATCGTGGTATGGATGAGATTGAACTAAAATATTTCTTAGATTTGGTGTGTTTTTAACTGACCATTTTGTTATCTCGCCCATCATTTTGTAAGCATTTTCAATTTTATATGGAAGCGTACCTTCTTTTACTAAATTACTTAAAGGATCCATTCCGATACAGCCTTTAATTTTCGTTAAATCGTAATTTTGTTGTTGTAAGTATGCGATAAACGTACCAAAAAATGCTTGGCCGCCATTAACTGTTTCTATATATAAAGGAACTTCCTCTAAATTAATATTTTGGAAGGCTGTTCTAAAATCAGAAACTGATTTTAAAATTAACCCTTTTTTCGGATTTCCATTATTAGTTTCTACTGAATCATTTAGTCGGATTTTTAACATCGTTTGTCCTCTGTCTAAATCATGTCTTGCAACACGGTTAAATTCCTCTGCTGAAGCACAATCTATTTCCTGACAAATTTCCCATGCTTGATCCAAATACCCTTGCTCGTTTGTCCCTCTAACATATGGAAATTCTCCCGGTTGTGATTTTAAATAAGGATAGTTAGCGAGGTCCTCATCACCATACATTGGTTTCAGAGCGATTTCTTCATATGTTTTTGTAACAAGCTTTTCCTCAATAGTGGCTCCTTTTAAGGATTTTTCTACAACATCTCTCCACTCTTGTGCAGTTGGCTTTGGAAATTCAGTAAATAAATTTTCTTCCAAGTTATGGTTCGAAGTTTTTGTATTTTCTGACATGTTTAAAGCCACTCCTTTCTTGATCTCTTCATTTAATCAAAATAATTAGATTATAAAGTCGATTATTCTTTTCATTAAGAATAGAAATGCAAAGAATAATTAAAAATTCGACAAACTATTTAGAAAATCCTCTAAAATTATGAAAATTATGCATTTTTTAAATGATTTTATAATTAACTATATTTAGAATTTTATTTTTAGGGTCGATGGCTAAAAATAAAACAGCTATTTTACCATGTAAAATAGCTGTTTTATTCGTTTTAAAATCGCATTAAATTTATAGTTCAAGGACTATTTGATGTGACTTTGCTCTTGATACACAAGTTAAAATCATCTTATTACTTTTTCTTTGTTCGTCATCTAATAAAAAATCTTGGTGATCAACTTGTCCATCAATGACATTCACTTCACAAGAGCCACACCTACCAACTCTGCAAGAATATGGTATGTTTATTCCTTCATCAAGCAAAACATCTAATAGAGTTTTATCAATTGGAACTTGTTTGGTCGTTCCATTCGATAGCTTTACCTCAAATGCTTTTGTGTCAGGAACTATTCGAGGGGTAAAAATCTCCATATGTACACTTGACTTAGGGTAGCCAAATGCATAAGCAGCTTCATTAAATTGCGAGATAAAACGATTAGGACCACAAAAATAGACATGTGTACCAATAGAATGATCTAAAAGCGTTTCGACATTAAGTCTTTTAGGATTAATCTCTTTTGTAAAATAAAATGATGTTTTATCCCCATATTCTTCTATTAAGAAATCATAATATGCACAGCCTTTATTTGTTGATGAAGTATAATGCAGCTCAAACGATTTATTTTGACTTTTTAAATCCTTCATCATCGAAATAAATGGAGTGATCCCAATCCCTGCTGCATAAAACACATGATGCTTAGCTCTTTTACTTAATGGAAAGTGATTTTTTGGGTAGCTTATTTGTAGTTGATCACCTTCTTTAACGTGTATATGCCAATATTCCGATCCTCCTTTTGACTCCGTACTTAGATGAATAGCAATTTTATAAGTGTTATCAATAAGCGAATGCTCAATTATTGAATAAGGTCTGCAAATCATTTCATTTCCTGCATTAACATATGTATTAATATGAGAACCACCACTAAAAGCAGGGAGATTAAATTGATCAACTGGAACAAAACTAAATTCTTTAACCTGTTCTGTTATTTGCTTTATTTCGCAAACACGCACTAGTATCGTATTCTCAATCAATACATACACCCCCATCTACAATTTAGCTATATTTCCTAAGTATGCATCATATAACGTTGAATAGTGATTAGAGACCGAAAGTAACAACTGACAGTTTTGGCATTTAATTTCGCAACCAAATTGCAAATTAACTAATTCTGTTAAACTATGACAACGACAACAAAAAACCTTCGAATTCAGCTCCCCATAACCAACATATTGAACCTCATCTTCAAAAAAGCCTACATCTTCAATGATTGTTCTAACATTTTTAAGTTCTTCCTTACTTAGTGCGATATATAAATAGCTGCCCATCTTCTGACTTTCCAACCAAGTCTTTATATTCGTTTTATATTGATTAGGACTTGTATCAAATCCAATAAATACAAAATCGAATGAATAGTTTTTCTCAAGCAGCTTTTCAAATATCGGTTGAATTAGCTCCATTCCCCGATGATTTGAACAAATTAAATATTTTCTTTTACCATCTATAAAACTAGCTTTTTCAACTATTAAATTATTCATCTCATCCTACCCTACTTCATCAAGTTTATTTTTTAAGTATGTTAGTACTTCTGTTTTATATGAAGATATTCCTTTATAATCTAAAATGAAATCTGGCAATTCACTTAATATTGTATAAAACTGTTTAAGCCATACTTTATTTAAAGAAAATTGCTCTAATGATATTATGTGAGTATGTATGGTAAAAAGAAGTCCATTACTAACTGATAACCTAAATAGCTTTTGAACTTCAACACGTAAATGAACAAATTTCCCAGCATTTTCACTAGTAACATTTTTTCTGTCCTTCCCCCATAGATCGAAAGTTTCTAAGGAAGTGTCCAGTCGATTTCCTGCCATTAAAGACCAATTTTTCCGGCTCCAAGGTGTTCCTTGTTCAATATTTTTTAAGAAGCGCAGTATTCTGTCATCTAATGAGTTTTCATTAAACATTGGGATTGGTTGGTGAATCTCTTTAAATTTCATTCCTAATTTAAATGCAAGTGACCAATTTGAAGGAAAACAAAGATGGCCAGCATCTAGAAATAAATCGTCGTCACGTTGACTCATATAAATTAAATCCTCTTGAACATGTTTGCCAATCATATTTAATGGTTCACCAAAAGTTGAGGATAAATCACCAAAAATAAATTGTTGTTCTTCATTTAGCAACTTATTAAATAGCGTCCAATTTGCATTTTTCTTATAAACTTCAAAATGTGTAGGATAATACTTTGTTAAATGATCAATAACTAATTCTACTATTTCCCATTGACCTTCTATACTAGTAGGTAATGCTTGGTAACAATGGGTGGGTACTGTTTTTAAAAGTCTCCTTTTTAGGTTTATTTCGTTCTCATAATTAGGAGTAATTTCGATGCTTGCTGGTGGTTTTAATAGAATTGAATTATTGGAGTAACGATAAGAATCTTCTTTAAATGGATATGGAAAATGATTTAATAAACTGTTTTGATTCATCTAAAACACCCTTTAAAATAGAAATAGGTCAAAAATTTTCAACTTGGAAAAGAAAAAGCGACTTTATTTACTTAGAAGTTAGAGAATCATTAGATTTAGTTAATTATAAGAATATTCTGTTTTTTATGTCAATAGAAAGTCTTTATGATCATAAAATTTAATCGTTAATTTACGAAAATTACATAAAAAAAATTGCTTATCGTTATTTATAAGCAATTTTTAAACATAGTTTTATGATTGAACGGCAAGACATATTGAAATTACTCAATTTCTCCTGTCCAAGCTAGCATTCCACCAGTCATATTCGCAACATTAAATCCATGACTTTCTAGAAATTGTACTGCTCGACTACTTCTACCACCTGCGTGACATACAACTATATATTCATTATTTTTATCTAATTCTGACATACGGAATTCAATTAAACCAAGAGGAATATGAGTTGCACCAGGGATCATTCCATTTGCTACTTCATCTACTTCACGAACATCAATAATATTAATATCTTTCTCTTCTTTTAATAAGCTTTCTAACTTCTCTGCAGTGATTTCTTTCATGTTATTTTCTCCTTTTCTAAGACCAGGCACCCATTCCGCCTTTAACATTCGTAATATTCGTATAACCCATCTTTTTAAGAACTTTACAAGCTTTTTTACTTCTTACGCCACTTTGACAAATAATAATTGTTTCTTGCTCTTTAGATAAGTCATTAACATTTTTCTTTAAAATATGTAGTGGGATATTTTTAAATTCTTTAATATGTCTTCCCTTAAATTCTCCAGAAGTTCTAACATCTATGAATTGTTTCTCTTTATTTTTCAATTCATTTTTTAACTCATCTGTTGATATTTGCTTTACTCCCTTGACAGGTAGAAAAGTTTGCATTAGAAAATAAGCTATTAAAACAATGATGATACCATTTAATATATCCATTTATTTCCTACTTTCACATTATGTTCTTGAAATGTGCATCATATCTAATTAATTCACTACTAAAAGTGATTTTTACTTTATCTACTCTTAACTAATAAACTAACAGCTTCTTTTACAATTTCTTCTGCATCCTCGCCATTTTCATCAGCTAGTCTGACACACTCTATAAGATTAGTACTAACAATTACTCCAATTGTGCGATCCATAGCCGCTCTTACTGCAGATAACTGAGTGATAACTTCCTTACAACCTTTATCTTCATCCATCATTTTTAAAATGCCTCTAAGTTGGCCTTCAATTCTTCTCACTCTATTTTTTATTTGATCATCATAAGACATTAAAATACACCCTTTCTATGGAACAATTTTATAATAGTTAAAATGAACTATATACCCTGATGGGTATGAAGTCAACTAATCTATATTGAATTTACTTGGTTGAATAGAAAAACAATAGCCACTCTCTATTTTTAAAGAAAGTGGCTGTCGTTCATTAGTAAACTAAACATTTACATTGTTAAATTATTTTGATCTATTTTTAGAATCCTTGTCATTGACGATCATAAAGTCAGGAAAAATAAACTGTTTGATAAAGAGTAATGACTAAAATTATGTGTGCTTTTTTCTCATCTCTCAACTAGAACCCAAACAATCTCACAATCTTCATCACTATCATTGATCGCCCAATGTTCTTCCCCTGCTGGAATTAAGGTAGCGTCACCAGCTGTTAGATGAAAACTTTCACCTGCAGATTCTGTGTAGATCGACCCCTTAATAACAATTGAATATTCATCTTGATTATGAGAACCGAATCCACTAATTGGAATTCTAGCTTTTGGTGGAACTAAAACAGTACCAAACTGTGTTTTTCCTCCTTCAATACTGTTTTCATTAAAAATTGTTTTTAAAGATACAAACGGCACATTATCTGTAGTCAATTTGTCTGTATTAACGAGTAACATTAGTCTCTCACCTCAATTTAATCTTCCATTTACTATATACTCAACATGTAAAGTATCAGGATTTAATTTCACACCATAAATTTCACTTGCTTGTTCTAAGCTGATATAACCATTTTTAACGTCAGTTATTACTTTTTCAATCGGACGATCTAATGGATTACCAAATCCACCACCTGTAGCAGTTATTAAACGTACAGTGTCACCTTTTTGGAGTGGAAAACGAGCAAATTTGCCATAAGGACCACATACTTCACCATTTGCCTTAACAATTTCAAATTCGTTGCGAGAACCATCTTTCCCTTCGTTAATACCCCATGGTAAGTACTTGTTCCTGCCAAAAGTTGCAGTTACAGTCTGTCCATCGGTCATTGCCGTATAAGATCTAACAGTGCCAGAGCCACCACGATATTCACCAGCACCAGCTCCGTCTGTATGTAGACTATATTCTTCTACCATAATGCCATAACGAGCTTCAGCTACTTCAACTGGTACATTATAAGTCTCACCATCACCAATACAAAATTGGCCTACAGCACCGTCTATTCCGTCTCCTGCACCCCATCCTCCTACTGATGGTTCTACAATTAAGAATGGTTCATTTGTATCTTGATGTATTCCAGATAATACAACTCCACAAACTGATAGCAAATGCCCAGCTGTTAATCGATCAGGTAAGATTGGCGCTAAAGCTTTCCAAACTAAGTCAGAACCATAGAGCATAGTTTCCCAATAGGTGGAAACTGCAGCTGGTCTTTCTGCTGAAAAGATAGATCGTGCCTCGGCAATCACTTTTAGTGGTCTAAATACACCATCATTTACATCCTGAGAAGGATTAGTTGCTGCTAAAAATATTGCTCTAACTGCTGAAACTAGGGCTGTATATGAGCAATTGACTGGTCCGAGTACTTGTGGGTGGCTTCCAGAAAAGTCACAAACAAATTCCTCATCAGTAATCGTAACTTTTACTTGTACTTTAAATGGACCATTCCCTATTCCATCATCGTCGATATAATCTACAGCTTCATAAACCCCTTTTGGTAACTTTGATAGCTCTTTACGGGAAATTTGTTCCCCATGATGAAGTAAATGTTCAATTGTTTCTTTTACAATATACTTACTATATTTACTACATAATTCCACAAACCGTCTTTCCCCAGTTTTCAAGGCCGCTACTTGTGCCCACATATCTCCTAAAGATAAATCCGGGAAACGAACATTTGCTGCAATAATTTCTACAAGTGGTTGGTTGATCTTACCTTCGTCGAAAAGTTTGACGCATGGAAACTGTAAACCTTCTTGAAAAATTTCAGTAGAATCGGTTGTCCAAGAGCCTGGATCTTTTCCACCTACTTCAGTCCAATGTGCTTTATTTGCAGAAAATGCAACAATTTCACCTTCGTAAAAGATTGGCATTACAAGCCCAACATCAGAAAGATGAGAACCACCGCCACCATAAGGGTCATTAATAATAATGATGTCTCCAGGCTTTAAATCACCATTTTGACCAAATTTCTCTAAAGTTTGCTTAACCATAAAGGTCAGCATCCCGATGAATCCCGTTACGCCATTTCCTTGAGTAAGCAATTGTCCTTTATCATCAGTAAGTCCACTTGCGAAATCTAAAACCTCATAAATGATAGGGCTCATAGAAGTACGTGCAAGTGTATGAAACATTTCTTCTCCAATTGCAATTAAAGAATCTTTTACAATTTCTAAAGTAAACTGATCTACCTTTTCCTGTACTTGATGACTATTCATTTATTACACCCCAGTCTCAATAATTAAATTTCCATAAGGATCTACTGTTAATGATTGATTTGGATAGAGTACCGTAGAAGATGATTGTTCTTCTACAATAGCCGGGCCATCTATCTTGCTACCAGCATTTAATAAATCTCGTTCGTAAATATTTGTCTTGATCCATCCATAGTCTTCAAATAGAACATTTCTAACCTCTTTAATTGAGCTTTCTGCGTTATCTCCAATATTTTTTAATTTTGCTATATTAGGTTTTTGAACGTTACCTAATGCCGTTAAATGTAGATTTACAATTTCAGTAGGTGCCCCTTCTAATTTAAAAGTAAATTGTTGTTCATGTATTTGGTGAAAACGCTCAACAATAACTTTCATAGTTTCTGAATTTAATAGTCCATTTGGAATTGGAACTTTTACTGTATGCTCTTGGCCAAGATATCTCATATCAGCATAACGTATGAATACAACATTTTTTTCAGAAATATCTTGAACCTTATATTGTTCAATCGCATTTTCTTCAATTTTTGCCCATTCTGAATTTATCTCATTAAAATCAATCTTATTAACTCTTCGAATATAAGTTTGAATATAGTCTTGGCGTAAATCCGTCATTAGCATACCCCAAGCCGAAAATACTGAAGAAGCAATTGGAATGATTACTTTACGCACTCCTAGCTCTTTTGCAAGGGACATGGCATGCATCGGACCACCACCGCCAAAGGCTACAAGTGAAAATTCTCTTGGATCATACCCTTTTCGAACTGAAATTAGCTTTAATGCATTTAACATATTCGAGTTAGCAATACGAATAATACCAAGTGCTGCATCTTCAACTGATATTTCGAAATGTTCTGATATTTTACTTTGAATTGCTCCCCGAACTGATTCTAAATCTACTGGGTTCTTGAAATTTTTTGGAGAAAGTCTACCTGTCACCAAATTTGCATCGGTTGTAGTTGGATCTTCGCCTCCTTGTCCATAAGCCACTGGACCTGGAAGTGCACCAGCTGACTGTGGCCCGACTTTTAAAGAGCCCGCACCGTCTATCCAAGCAATTGATCCTCCACCATTACCAATTTCTACTATGTCAACGACAGGAACTTTAATTGGATATCCAGCGTTTCGTTCATCTCGCTCAATTCGATAATCAGTAGTTACCTTTACCTCACCCTTATTAATTAAAGAGCATTTAGCTGTCGTTCCACCTATATCAAAAGCAATTATATTTTCCTCACCTAGTAATTTGCCTAGAATCGCTGCTCCAAATATTCCTGCTACCGGGCCTGACTCGACCATATTAATTGGTGATTCTTTCGATTGATTAAAAGTTGTCGTTCCAGAATTCGATTGCATGATGTATTTGTTACCCGAAACTCCTACATCTTGTAATTTTTTCTCTAATCGATCTATGTATGATACCGCAATCGGTTTAACGTATGAATTTAATACCGCTGTATTTGTTCGCTAATATTCACGCCATTCTTTTGTAATATCACTAGAAGCTGTTACATATACTTCGGGCCATAATTGTTGAATCATTTCAATTACTGCTTTCTCATGAATTGGATTAGCATATGCATGGAGGAATGAGACAGCGATCGCATCAACGCCTTCTTTTTTCAGTTGCTCTACCGCGACTTTAACTTCATCTAAATTAATGCCTTGTAATATATCACCTTTATAATTTAATCGTTCACTTACTTCAAATCTTAAATGTCGTGGGACAAATGGAGTTGGTTTTTGATATCGTACATTAAATAAATCTGGTCGATTCCCACGTGCTATTTCAATAACATCTCTAAAACCCTTTGTTGTGATTAAACCTGTTTTAACACCTTTTCGTTCAGTTAATGCATTAATAATCACTGTAGTACCGTGAATAAATGCTTGAATTGCATCACCTTGTATTCCACTTTTAGTCATAACATCGATAACACCTTGCTCAAAATTAGGTGGAGTCGTATCACTTTTCGCAACGCCAATTCGACCATTCTCGTCTAAAAAAACTAAATCGGTAAAAGTTCCTCCTATATCAGTTGCTACTCTCACGCTAAAAACCTCCTACTAAAATGATGTAATTTTTATAATAAATGATTTGTCGCAATTAGCGACAAACCATTAATTTTTAAATATTGAAGGTGTAAGAACACTAATAATATGAACTGATTCATTTGTTGGGTTGTACCAAGCATGATCGACAGTTGAAGGGAAATGGATTGAATCTCCAGCCATCATGTGATACTCCTGTTCATCAACATTCATTACGACCTCCCCTGCTAATACATAATAGAACTCTTCTCCAGGGTGATTGAATGCAACTTCTTGTTTTTGGTATGGTGCCAAAGTAATATAGATTGGCTCGAGTGCTCTCCCCTCAAATTCACCACCTAGCCTTGCATATACTGCATTAGAGCGTTCAATTTGAAACGATTTTCGATTTTTAGCAGGAGTATAATATTTAGTTTCAATTGACTCCTGAAAAAAATAAGAGATCGAAACTCCAAGACCTTCTGCAATTTTTTGTAAGGAAGTGATTGCTAAAGAACTATTTCCCCGCTCTACTTGTGATAAAAAGCTAACCGACAAACTAGTTTTATCACTTAGCTCCTTTAATGTAAGATCTTGTTGAATTCGAAGTAAACGTATTTTTTCATATATGTTTTCCATATTGGACCTCGTTGAATATTCTGAATTTTTTACTTATATAAAATATAATACAGTATAACTAAAATTGTCTACCTGTTTTTTTGTAATACTAAAAAAAATTTAGTAATATGAAAATTTTGATGTTGAAAATTCGAGGATAGTGAGAATGTGTTTAGTAAGAAAACTAGCCACCCGTGATAATGGATGGTTTGCTCTGCGGCTGAATGCCCTTGTTACAGACCAATCCCTAAGGGCTAATGAATGGTTCGTCTGATGTACTACTTATACTGGCCCAGTGCTTCATCTATCTCTTTTACAAGCGGCCGGTTAAAGCAGCTGGATTTGTGCATAAATGGGGGACTTATGCTCATAAAACGATGGATTTCGTGCATAAACCAGTGGATTTTGTTCGTATCCCCCGGACTTTTGTTCATAAACCAGTGAGCCGGTGCTATTTTGATTGGCGAACCAAAAATAATTTAGCACCTCGAGGGAATTTTATATAACACCCGCTGTAAGTTTTTTTGACCCCCTGGCCGATCCTGGGGTTTTTGTTTCCATAAAAAAAAGCAAAGCCCGGTAATTTGCTAAACCGGCTTTGCTTTTTACATATTTGATACAAGAAATGGTATTGTAATAACAGCTACTACCATTAGGATCCAATTATTCTTCTTAACATGATTTTCAAATTTAATTTGCTCTTCTAATAAAAAATCTTCAGTTTTTTTCATTGCATATTCCTACTTTCGATTTTGATTTTTAATGCTTTTATTTAAAATTTATTTCCTTAAATAAAGCTTAAAATACCTAAAATTCTATTTTTATTCGTTTTTATTATAAAAAAAGAAAATGAAAATACAATGAAAGGCAGTTTTTAACTACTATGATGTGATAAATGAACTGTTTTTAATTTAGATTTTTATCCATTTCAGGTCATAATCCCATAAAAATAAAGCTTCATAAGGTTAATTTTTAATTCAAAATTCAAAAGAGTTTATATGCAACAACGTTTTCTTATTAGTGTATTATTCTTAAGCGATCAAATGGATAAAAAACACCCTCTACCTTTCCGACGATTTCAGACTGCTTAATGTAGCCTAAACCATTTCGGCTATCCATACTATTTAAACGGTTATCTCCCATTACTAAATATGAATGATTAGGAACTTTTACTTTATTAAATTGCAGATATTCCTTATACACATTTCGTAATTTACCGTTTAAATAATTTTCATTTATAGATTTTCCATTTACATAAAGTAAACCATTCATAATACTTACTTTGTCATTTGGTCGTCCAATGATCCTTTTTACATAATACTTAGGATCATCTTGTTTTTTTATAATGACGACTTCACCTCTTTCGATAGAGGAAATATGAAAAGAAGCTTTGTTTACAAATAAATAATCATGATTATGTAACGTCGGTTGCATTGATGCACCTTCAACAATAAAGGGTGAAAATATATAAAGCTTTAATATAAAAGCGATGGTAAATGAATAAACTAAAATTTTAATAGATTGCCAAGCAGTATCTTTTTTTCTAGTTTTCAAGTTTTAGATCCCCTTTATCTTTTTAATAACCACAATTACTAAAATCAAATAATTTAATTTAAAATAATGAATAAAAAATAGCAAAGCTTACTCTTTTTGCTCTGCTATTTTATTACTAATTAATCGATAAATTTATACTTGTTTATGCGCATTTTCAACAGCTTGTTCTCTTAGTCGGAATTTCTGGATTTTTCCTGAAGCTGTCATAGGGTAAGCTTCCACAAACTCTATATATCTAGGAACTTTATGTTTCGAAATTTTCCCTTTACAATATGCACGAATATCTTCAGGCGTAATTTTTACACCTTCTCTTAAAATAATCCAGGCCATAACTTCTTCTCCGTATACGTGATCAGGTACTCCAACAACCTGGACATCTAACACATCTGCATGAGTATATAAAAATTCTTCAATTTCACGTGGATAAATATTTTCTCCACCACGAATAATCATATCCTTCAACCTTCCAGTAACTTTACAATAACCAGTTTCATCCATAATTGCTAAATCTCCAGTATGTAGCCATCCGTCTTCATCGATTGCAGCTTTCGTTGCTTCTTCATTTTTATAGTAGCCCTTCATGACATGATAACCTCTAGTACAAAGTTCACCTTGAACACCTCGTGGAACTTCATTAGATGTACCTGGTTCAACGATTTTCACTTCAACATTAGGCAAAGCCTTTCCAACCGATTCAACACGTAATTCAATTGGATCATTTGTCCTAGTTTGTGTAATGACTGGTGAAGATTCTGTTTGGCCATAAGCTATCGTAATTTCTGTAATTCCCATTTTTTCGATAACTGCCTTCATAACTTCAATCGGACAGTTTGATCCTGCCATAATACCAGTTCGTAACGTAGACAAATCATATTTAGAAAAATCAGGATCATTTAATTCAGCAATGAACATAGTAGGAACGCCATGTAAGCCAGTACATTTTTCATCTTGTACTGTTTGAAGAACCCTTTTTGGACTAAAGTCTTGTACAGGTACCATCGTTGCACCAACAGTCATACAAGCCATCGTTCCTAAAACACAGCCAAAGCAATGGAAGAAAGGCACAGGTATACATAGACGGTCATCCTTTTTTAATTCCATACAATTTGCAATGTTTAACCCATTATTTACGATATTCGAATGTGTAAGCATTACACCCTTAGGGAAACCAGTAGTTCCAGAAGTATATTGCATATTTATAACATCATATGGACTCATTGATTCAATTCGCTTATCCAATTCCATGTCGGAAGTATTTTTTGCAAAAGAAATCAGCTCATTCCAAGAGAATGTACCTGGATATTTTTTATCCCCAAGAACAATCACGTTACGTAAAAATGGTAATCGACTACTATGCAATTCTCCTGGTACAGAATCCTTTAACTCTGGAATAATTTCATAAAGCGTATCTATATATGAAGAATCTTTATACTGATCCATTAAAATAATAGTCGTCGAATCTGATTGTTTTAGCAAATACTCAAGCTCAGCAGTCTGATAATTTGTGTTCACTGTAACGAGTACTCCACCCATTTTGCCAGTTGCAAATTGCGCTGTTAGCCATTCAGGCGTATTAGAAGACCAAATTGCAATATGATCACCTTTTTGAATTCTAAGACTCATCAAACCTTTAGCAATTTCTCTACAGTGATTTTCAAACTGTTCATAATTCATCCTTAAACCTCTATCTGCATAGACAACAGCCTCATGAGTAGGATGTAATTTAGCTTTTTCTTCTAATAATTTCCCTATTGTAAGCTCTAGTAAATTTGTCATCTGATCCTCCTTAATTGGTTTCCTTTAGCAAGAACGGATATTAACTAATAAATTTAAATAACATAGTTAAGAATATTCTATATTTTTAGTTTTTTCCCTTTTTAAAATTCCGTTAATTAATCTTCACTTTATTTAATACATTTTTTTGCAGAAGAAAGGACTCCAATTTAATCAGAGTCCCTTCTTCTTTAAATATCAGATTGCCCCTCAACTTGAAACTCTCTATATCTAGATTAGTAAGTTGTGGTTTTCGAAACTTCTGCTTTTTTAGGTTCAGATACACGTGTTAAAAAGAACATTCCAATAACAAATAAAATAATTAGACTAAATACGCCCATATTCGAACGCCCTGTAATTTGAGCTGTCAAGGCGACTATTAGCGGCCCCATAACCGATGCAAATTTCCCGAAAATATTATAGAAGCCAAAAAACTCATTTGATTTTTCTTTAGGAACGAGTTTTGCGAAATAAGAACGACTTAAAGCCTGAATTCCACCTTGGGATGTAGCTACAAGCATGGCCAAAATCCAAAAGTCTAAAGTGGAGTTTAAAAAGTAAGCATAAATACAAACAATCATATAAACAATGATTCCAACATAAAGCATCATTTTACCAGTAAACCGATCTGCGAGCCTTCCATAAATAACGGCAAATGGAGCAGCAACAATCTGTGTGACAAGCAGTATAATTAATAGATTTGTTGAACTAATTCCAAGGTCAGTTCCATAAGCCGTTGACATCGTAATAATCGTTCCAACACCATCTATATAGAAGAAATAGGCAAGTAAAAATAAAAATACAGCGCGATATTTCCGAATATTTTTAAAGGTTTTTCCTAACCTCTTAAAGCTATTTACTACAGGATTTTTTTCAGGTTCAATAAAATAAATTTGACGAACGTTTCGTAATAAAGGAATCGCAAAAATACCCCACCAGGCTGCTGTAATGAGAAAAGCAATTTGACTTGCGAGAGTTGTTGAAATTGCAATAATCTCCTTTTGAGCTAATACGATGATCGCAATACTAATAATAAATGGAATTGTACTACCTATATACCCTAAACCAAAGCCTCGAGCAGAAACCTTATTCATCCGTTCTTCTGAAGTTATATCTACTAAAAAAGCGTCATAAAATACATTTGCGCCATTAAAGCCAATAGCTGTAATCGTATAACAAATCAATAGTAAGAGCGAGTGATCATTTGGAATAAAAGTAAGAAGTGCAGTAAAAGAGATCCCGAGAATAAAAAAGAAAGCAAAGAAGTTCTTTTTAAATCCTTTGTAGTCAGCGATTGTCCCGAGAATTGGAGATAACATAGCTAAAATAAAAGTAGAAATTGCAATCGTATAACCTAAATAAGCAGTAGAATCAGAAGCACTTATTCCAGCCTTTGTAGCTGAAGCTTTATAAAAAAGAGGGAATACCGCAGTGCTAATAATAATTGAATACGCTGAATTAGCCCAATCATAGAACATCCAACTATTTTCTTGCTTCGTAAAACTCTTCATGAGTTTTTTCCTCCCAATGATTAGTAACTGCTTTTTTTATAAAATAGGCTTATTGATTAGATACTACTAATAGTTTATTTTTCCTCTACATTTAAATAGATAAAATTTTTCTTTTTATTAATTGGACAAGTTGCCAACCCTTTGTTTCTTGCCTATCTGGACACAAGGCTATAAAAAAATCCAAAACAACGTAAAAAAGACCTAGATTCTAATACATAAATTGCCATTTGTATGTTATCTTAGTTATATAACAATCCTTGGAGGTTAAGAGATATGAAATCTACTTTAAACGATACTAAAAATGCGACACCACCATTTTCAAGGACCAATCCATTTCAAGCGAAGGTTCTAAAAAATATTAATTTAAATGGAACTGGCTCAAACAAGGAAACAAGGCATATTGAGTTATCTTTACAAGGGTCAGGACTTACTTATGACCCAGGTTATGCACTTGGCGTGGTCCCATCAAATGATCCAGAACTAGTGGCACTTCTTATAAACGAAATGAAATGGGAAGAAGATGTGACAGTTACTGTTGGTAAGCAGGATGAAACACTATCTTTAAAAGAAGCGCTTACAAATTACTTTGAAATTACACTATTGTCTAAGAAAATTTTACAACAGGCAGCTGTATTCACAGAAAACGAAGAACTTCAAAAGCTTCTGTTAGTTGAAAATACAAATCAACTTAAAGAATATTGCTATGGTCGAGATTTACTTGATATGTTACGTGATTTTGGGCCATGGAAAGCAACTGCTCAAGAAATCGTTTCAATCTTAAGAAAAATGACTCCTCGTCTGTATTCAATTGCAAGCAGTAATGCTGCTAATCCAGATGAAGTTCATCTAACAATCGGTGCTGTACGCTACACTGCGCACGGACGCGATCGAAAAGGTGTTTGTTCTGTTTTATGTTCAGAGCGTGTTAGCGAAGGTGATACACTTCCAGTCTATGTTCAAGCAAATAAACACTTCCACTTACCAGAAGCTGAAGACAAAGATATTATTATGGTAGGACCTGGAACTGGTATTGCACCATTCCGTTCATTTATCCAAGAACGCGCAGTCAATAAAGTAAATGGCCGTTCATGGTTATTTTTCGGTGACCAACATGAAGCATCAGATTTCCTTTATCAAAGCGAGTTAGAAAAATATCAAAAAGATGGTGTACTAACAAAACTTGATGCTGCATTCTCTCGTGATACAGATCAAAAAGTTTATGTACAACATAAAATGCTTGAAAACAGCAAAGAATTATTCGAATGGATTGAAAAAGGAGCTTATTTCTACGTTTGTGGCGATAAAGAATATATGGCTAAAGACGTTAATGAAGCCCTTATTACGATTATCCAAAATGAAGGGACACTGACTCGTGAAGATGCAGAAGCTTATCTTAAAGATCTGCAAAAGCAAGGTCGTTACCTACGTGACGTGTATTAATATTTAGTAATCTTTAAATAAGTTAAAAAAAACCCTTCGTCCAATTTGGTACGGAGGGTCTTTTTTTTATGTAAAAGTGTTCAATGTAATTTATTTTTTTATCTCATGAACCCTTTATGAGTTAAATATTTTCAGCTTCTTTCCCTTTTTTTAACTCATGGACCCTTTATGAGTTAAATATTTTCAGCTTCCTTCCCTTT
>NZ_NUEU01000043.1:0-700 GCF_002556365.1 Bacillus sp. AFS002410 | reverse complement strand
AGAAAAAGTATCGAACGATGGTTAGAATAACTGGAATGAAGATGATCCAGCAAATGGATACGTTGATACCAGCTCTTGCAATGGATTTGATGTTTGCTTGTAATAATTCGTTGGTGTGCTCGTCGAGAACAATTGCTTTGTTCTTTTCAACGAGTGAACGAAGAAGTTGACTGAGATGCGACTTCGAACGGTTTACTATTTATTTTGATATTGTTTGTACTGTTGGCAATGACGAGCGTATACAGTCCCTTTTGTTGATTAAATTAAAAAGTTATACAACTAACGTAGTGCGTTAGTTGAATAAGAAATCCTTATAAATCTGTTCTTTTATATAATTGTGTAACATTGAAAACTGCAACAAATATAGAAATAATTAACGAGAATAAAAGCAACCAAAAGTAAAAATCGTAATCATGTTCTGACCATTTTGTAACTACCACTAAAGTAAATAGCAAAATAATTCCCATTCTTTTCCATTCGATTGAAAATATAGTCTTTAAATTATTCATGGTTGATTCCCCTTTTTTCCCTTCAAAAAGTAATTCGATATTGTTATGTAACATGATATAAACTTACCATATTTTTCGGATTCCGAATAAAAAAACTTCACTAATTCTGTTCAATTAAACTGCCACTTTGTTGAATAAAAAAACGACCGCCGAAGCAGCCGATTGTTATTGAACTAGTCGAGTAGAATGGA
>NZ_NUEU01000042.1:0-417 GCF_002556365.1 Bacillus sp. AFS002410 | reverse complement strand
CCATTCTACTCGACTAGTTGTATTGAAACTTAACTCTTTTTGATTAATTAATTAAAAATAAATTCAGAAATAAAGTTAGGAAGGTCTTCATGTTCCTCATTGTATTCTAAAAGGCATTCTTTCAATATTTCCGATTCTTCCAGTAAATTTTTTTCTAATTCTGACCATCCAAGAAATACAACTCTTTTAGGTAATGGTGCTACTAAACCTGTAATTGCATCCCAAAATGCATCCCAATTTTCACCATAAAAATCAGGAAATCTTAATTTTTCTTTAAGTAGTAAATGTAAATCTTTTTTAGTTTTTATATTACTTACATCAATAGTTACTATTTCATCAGTCAATTTATACACCTCTATAATCATTACTGCTTTTATATTAACACTGAATTCCTTGTTCAACTAAACTGCCATTTAG
>NZ_NUEU01000041.1:0-17771 GCF_002556365.1 Bacillus sp. AFS002410 | reverse complement strand
GAGTAGAACGTCGCCTGGTTTTCATTTTATTACATTATCGCGGGGTGGAGCAGTCTGGTAGCTCGTCGGGCTCATAACCCGAAGGTCGCAGGTTCAAATCCTGTCCCCGCAACCAAAATGGTCCCGTGGTGTAGCGGTTAACATGCCTGCCTGTCACGCAGGAGATCGCCGGTTCGATCCCGGTCGGGACCGCCATACATACGATTCTTAAACGAAACAAACAATTGTTTCGTTTTTTTTATTATATGAGAATTAATGAAGATTTTTGAAGTAAACCATATATTGATCAGTTTGAAGAATGTTTACTTCTAGGAAATATAAAAACAGTAGATTAATTTAAACTATTCTAAAGGATATTACTGTTTGACATCTGCTTAATGTTTTGAAATGATATAATATGGCAAAGTTAGAAATAGACGAGTTAGAATTTTGGTGGTGAAGTAATTGGAAATTGTTTTACATACAAATACTGAGGAAGAAACTCAATCAATTGCATTTTTTCTCGGACAATTAGTACAACAAAAAGATGTAATATTATTAGAAGGAGATCTTGGTGCAGGTAAGACAACCTTTACAAAAGGTTTTGCGAAAGGTCTTGAAGTAAAAAGAACTGTTAATAGCCCAACTTTTAATATTATAAAAGAATATAAAGGAAGAATTCCTTTATATCATATGGATGTGTACCGCTTAGAAGGCAGTAATGAAGATTTAGGTTTTGATGAGTATTTTATGGGTGAAGGTGTTTGTGTTGTGGAATGGGCTCATTTAATTGAAGATTACTTACCAAATGAATTCTTAAAAATCATAATAACTCATGAAGAAAATGGTAGAATGATTACTTTTATTCCAAATGGAGCAAGGTATGAATTTATTTGTAAGGAGCTAATTAATAATGACCGTTTTAGCAATTGATACTTCTACAAATGTTATGGGGATTAGTCTAATTAAGGACCAATCTGTTATTGGAGAAACGATAACATTTATAAATAAAAATCATTCTGTCCGATTAATGCCAGCCATTAATACATTAATGGAAGAATGCAATATAAAACCTAAGGAACTATCTAAAATAGTTGTCGCAAAAGGACCAGGCTCATACACTGGAGTGCGCATTGGTGTAACAGTAGCAAAAACATTGGCCTTCACCTTAAATATTCCGATTATAGGTGTTTCAAGTCTGAAAGTACTAGCTGCGAATGGGCGATTTTTTAATGGGTTAGTTTGTCCTATTTTTGATGCAAGACGTAATTTATTATTTACTGGTCTTTATGATTTCAGAGGGGAACCTACTAATAGTGTCTTAGAGGACTGTAATATTGATCGCAGTTTATGGGTTGAAAAACTTAAATCATATAATGAACAAATTTTATTTATTGGTAATGATGTATCATTACATAAAGAATTTATTATAGAGCACTTAAAAGATAAGGCTGTTTTTGTAAATGCTAGTATGAATAATCAGAGACCAAGTGAACTGTTTACATGTAGTTTAGAAGAAAGTGAAGAATCGGTACACAATTTTTCACCAGAATATTTAAGATTATCAGAAGCAGAAGCTAATTGGCTAGCTAGCCAAGAAAAGTAGGAGGATATTATGATCTCATCGGTTGCTTTTCGGAAAATGAAAGAAGAAGATTTAGATCAAATAGTGGAAATTGAAAAAAAATCGTTCCCAACACCATGGACACATGATGCATTTTATAATGAATTATATTCAAATCAATTTGCCAATTATTTAGTTGCTGAAGTTGATGAGAAGATAATTGGATATTGTGGGTTATGGGTAGTCATTGACGAGGGACATATTACAAATATAGCTATTTTACCGGACTATAGAGGGAAGAGTCTAGGTGAAAAGTTACTTCGAGCAGTAATGGAAACTGCTAAAAACCTTGGAGCAGAAACTTTAACATTAGAAGTAAGGGTATCGAATCATGTAGCAATGGGACTGTATCGTAAGCTAGGATTCCAAGACGGTGGGATTCGAAAAAGCTATTATACAGATAATTTTGAGGATGCATTAGTGATGTGGGTGAATTTGAAATGATGAATGAAAATTGTTTAATACTAGCTATAGAGACAAGTTGTGATGAAACCTCAGCAGCTATTATTAAAAATGGAAATGAAATTCTAAGTAATGTAGTAGCAACACAGATCGATATACACAAACGTTTTGGTGGAGTAGTACCTGAAGTCGCTTCACGATTACATGTTGAGCAAATAACGGTGGTAATTGAAGAAGCGATGGAGCAAGCACAGATTAACTATGAGGATTTAGCTGCCATTGCTGTTACAGAGGGTCCAGGACTAGTAGGTGCATTACTAATTGGAGTAAATGCTGCAAAAGCAATTGCCTTTGCTCATGGATTACCTCTAATAGGTGTTCACCACATTGCAGGTCATATATATGCCAATCAACTAGTACAGCCTTTACAATATCCACTATTAGCTTTAGTAGTTTCTGGTGGGCATACAGAGCTTGTTTATATGAAGGAAGATGGCGTTTTTGAAGTAATAGGAGAAACACGAGACGACGCGGCAGGTGAGGCCTATGATAAGGTTGCTAGAACGCTTAAATTGCCTTATCCAGGTGGTCCACACATCGATCGTCTAGCACAAGAAGGAACGGCAAATATTCCATTTCCTAGAGCTTGGTTAGAAGAAGGTAGTTATGATTTTAGCTTTAGTGGTTTAAAGTCAGCAGTTATTAATTATATGCACAATGCTGAACAAAGAGGTGAGGAAGTGTCGCCAGCTAATGTAGCTGCCAGCTTCCAAGCAAGTGTAATTGAAGTAATTGTTTCAAAAACGATTAAAGCTGCAAAAGAATATGATGTGAAACAAGTTTTATTAGCAGGTGGAGTAGCAGCTAATAAAGGATTAAGAGCTTCATTACAAAATGAGATGAATGACTTAAATGATATAGAATTAATTATACCGCCATTATCACTTTGTACAGATAATGCAGCGATGATCGGTGCAGCTGCTTTTATCAGATTAAAGCAAGGGAAACTAGGTAATTTGGCACTAAACGGTAACCCTGGCTTAGATTTAGAGAATATGTAAAAAGTACTTATTCACAATTTTTTTAATAAAATGTGGATAAGTACTTTTTCTTTGTTAAAAACTTATTAAACCTTGTGCACAAAAATGTGTATAACATTGCTATTTTTCTGTGGATAATGTGTATAAACCTGTGTAAAAGCTAAAATATAGCAAAAGTTATGTGGATAAAAATGTAGATAAGAAAAAACGGATAGCTATTAGCGTATCCGTTTAATCATTACTCTTGTAAGTTTTCCCATTCTTCCATTAGGTCTATTAACTTAGCTTCTAAATCATTTTTCTTACTTGTTAATTCGTGTACTAATTGAAAGTCTCCGTAAACTTCTGGTTTGCATAGTTCTAGTTCGATTGTTTCTATATCAAGCTCAAATTGCGAGATATTGCTTTCAATCTCCTCAATACGACGCTGAGTTTGACGAAGTTTTTTCTTTAATTCTTTGTCTTGTTGATAATCGGAAACTGGTTGAGATGATTGTTTAACTTGTGTTAACATAACTTCTTTTTCAGCTTGTTCTTTCTCATATGCTTCGTTTTTCTTAAATTGGTAATAGTCATAATCACCTAGATAAATTGATAATCCTTCTTTTGCTAGTTCGAAAGTTTTTGTGGATAATCTGTTCATAAAATAACGATCATGTGATACAAACAAAATAGTCCCAGGATAATCTAATAAAGCATTTTCTAAAACTTCTTTACTATCTAAATCCAAATGGTTGGTAGGCTCATCAAGAATTAGAAAATTAGCTTTTTTCATCATAAGTTTTGCTAATGCTAATCTTGCTTTTTCTCCACCGCTTAAAGAGGTAACGATTTTAGTCACATCATCGCCAGAAAATAAAAAATTCCCTAATATTGTTCGAATCTCTTGTTCAGGCTTTAATGGATAATCATCCCAAAGTTCATCTAATACTCTTTTGTTAGATGTAAGCTTAGCTTGCTCCTGGTCATAATAACCGACCGAAACATTTGCACCAAAATCAATTGTTCCTTGTAATTTATTTAAATCACCAATAATCGTCTTAAGTAATGTCGACTTTCCAACACCGTTTGGACCGACTAGTGCAACACTATCTCCTCGGTTCAATACAAACTTCATTGTTTGATCAATTGTAGGGATGCGGTTATATCCAATAAATAAATCTTGTACTGAAAGGACGTCATTTCCACTTTGTTTTTCAATTGCAAATGAAAAATTAGCTGAAGAATCTTCTCCAAGTGGCTTGTCTAATCGAACCATTCTGTCGAGCTGTTTTCTACGACTTTGTGCTCTTTTTGTAGTTGAGGCACGTGCAATATTACGTTGTACAAAATCTTCAAGCTTAGAGATTTCTTCTTGTTGTTTTTCGAACTGTTTAAGCTCTTGCTCATATTGAGCAGCTTTTAAATCAAGATATTTACTATAGTTCCCAACAAAACGTTGATGCCTACGATTAGATATTTCATAAACAATATTTACAACTTGATCAAGGAAATATCGATCGTGGGATACAATTAATACCGCACCAGGATAAGATTGTAAATAACGCTCTAACCAACTAAGTGTATCAATATCCAAGTGATTTGTAGGCTCATCCAGTATTAATAGATCAGGCTTTGTTAATAATAGTTTACCTAAAGCAAGTCTTGTTTTTTGCCCACCGCTTAACGAAGAAATTTTTGTTTCGTAATCTTCATTACTGAAACCTAAGCCGCTAATAATTGAACGAATATCTGCTTCAAACTGATAACCGCCGTTTTCTTTGAATGTATATTGAAGATGATCATATTCATTCATTATCTTGTCATAAACAGGCTGATTAGAATAGACTTCTTCTTGAGTCATTTTTACTTCTAATTTTCTCATATTTTCCTGCATCTCAACTAAATGATTAAAAACAGAATAATATTCTTCCCATATCGTTTGATCACTTTGTAATCCAGTATTTTGGGCTAGGTAGCCTACAGTAACGTCCTTAGGCTTATTTATCTCGCCTCCGTCGTAAGACAATTCACCAGCTATTATTTTGAGTAATGTAGATTTTCCTGCGCCATTACGACCAACAATCGCAACTCGATCATTCGTTTGAACTTCTAATTTTATATTTGAAAGAATAATGTCACTACCAAAATACTTTGAGACATTATTTACTTGTAAAAGAATCATGGATAACACCTCATTGCAAAATTTTTTATCTGAGTAACTGTAGACTGTCAAAATTCTTAAATATAGTGTATATTTTACATTAGAACAAGTACTTTATTACTAAAGTAAAGCTAAATTACACACCATAGTAAAAAGAATTACAGTAAGTGGGGGATTAAAAAATGGACTCGGAACAAATTAAAATTCCACAAGCTACTGCTAAACGTCTACCTTTATATTACCGTTTTATAAAGAATTTGTCTTTATCAGGTAAACAAAGAGTTTCTTCAGCAGAGTTAAGTGAAGCAGTAAAGGTAGATTCCGCTACGATTAGAAGAGATTTTTCTTATTTTGGAGCACTTGGAAAAAAAGGATATGGATATAACGTAAATTACTTATTAACTTTTTTCTCGAAAGCGCTTAACCAACATGAAGTGATGAAAGTTGCATTAATTGGTGTAGGTAATTTAGGGACTGCATTCTTACACTATAATTTTATAAAAAATAATAATACTAAAATTGAAATGGCATTTGATATTGATCCAAATAAGATTGGAACTGAAATTGGTGGAGTACCTGTCTATAATTTAGATAATTTAGAAGACGTAATGAATGATGATATTCAAATCGTTATTTTAACTGTACCTGCACCTGTAGCTCAATCAATAGCAGATCGATTAAATGGAAAAAATATAAGAGGAATCTTAAATTTTACTCCTGCTCGAATTAGTGTACCAGAACATATTCGTATTCATCATATAGACCTAGCGGTTGAACTACAAACATTGGCATATTTTTTACAACAATAAAATTAGATTAATTTAAAAACCCCCAAAATATTGGGGGTTTCTTTAATGTAAATTTAACTGCTGAAAAACTACAAATGTGTTCATTAACATATGTGTTAAAATTGGAACGATAATTGAATTTGTACGTTTGTATAAATAACAAAATACGAAACCAATTAGGAAGTAAGATAAAAAGAATGGTAAGTCGCCATGCATAAACGAAAATATTGCTGAACTAATCCCAGCAGAAATAATAAATGGTAAGCGATTATAAAGCCTTTTGAAAATGATTCGGCGGAAAATTATCTCTTCTAATATCGGTGCTACTAGACTTGGTATGATAATAAATGCAGGATTCAGTTTAGCAATATTTAAGATATTTTGAGTATTTTCAGAGCCTGTATGTAAATTGAATACATAAATTAAAATGATATTACACACAATTTGAGTTGCCATCGTAATGAAGTAACCTAAAATTACCCAATTTAATATTGTACGATAGTTATGCTTAAAATTCTTCATTCCTTCAAAAATGGGCTTATGTAATAAAATCAGTATAATAATTAAACCAGTTATGAAGCTAATACAACTCCATAAGGCCACCGCTTCAAGGGAAGCAGTCTTCTTTTCCACTCCAGCGTATAAATTACTATTTAATAAATAGGGAACCCCAAATGCCGCCGAATATTGAATAACAGCATAAGTTAAGATAATCAATAAATCTCTAGTTTTCAATAAGATAGCTCCTTTGTGTTGATATTTTTCATAACCCAAAGGTTGATAACAACATGTACATTATTTTACTCGTTTCTTTAGTTTCTTAAAAGAAATTTTCGTTTTTTATTTTACATTTAATTGTAAAGATAAAACTTATTATATTTCGACAAGAAAAGTGCCTGCTTCAGACTTGCAAAATTTTTTGATATTATTTAAACTATTAATTGTGTTAGCACTCAATATTAATGAGTGCTAAAAAATAATGATTTGATTATTGAGGAGGTATTACACATGTTAAAGCCATTAGGTGATCGTGTTGTAATTGAGCTTGTTGAGTCTGAAGAAAAAACTGCTAGCGGTATCGTGTTACCAGGTAGTGCACAAGAAAAGCCACAAGAAGGCAAAGTTGTTGCAGTAGGTACTGGACGTGTACTTGAAAATGGTGAGCGCATTGCTTTAGAAGTATCTGTAGGTGACCGCATTATCTTCTCTAAATACTCAGGTACAGAAGTTAAGTACGGTGGTACTGAATACCTAGTACTTCGCGAAAACGATATTCTTGCAATCATAGGTTAATAAAATAAAATACTTAAATTAAAAAATAAATTTTTTATATTATAAGGAGGTCATTTCAATGGCTAAGGACATTAGATTTGGTGAAGAAGCTCGTCGCGCAATGTTACGTGGTGTAGACGCTTTAGCTGATGCTGTAAAAGTAACATTAGGACCAAAAGGACGTAACGTAGTTCTTGAGAAAAAATTCGGTTCTCCATTAATTACAAATGACGGTGTTACAATCGCAAAAGAAATCGAATTAGAAGATGCATTCGAAAACATGGGTGCAAAATTAGTTGCAGAAGTTGCTAGCAAAACGAACGAGATTGCTGGGGACGGTACAACTACTGCGACAGTTTTAGCGCAAGCTATGATTCGTGAAGGTCTTAAAAACGTAACTGCTGGTGCAAACCCAATGGGTATCCGTAAAGGTATCGAAAAAGCAGTTGCTGTAGCAATTGAAGAATTAAAAACAATCTCTAAACCAATTGAAGGTAAAGAGTCAATCGCACAGGTTGCTGCAATTTCTTCAGCAGATCCAGAAGTAGGACAATTAATCGCTGAAGCAATGGAGCGCGTAGGTAACGACGGTGTTATTACACTTGAAGAATCTAAAGGCTTCACAACTGAATTAGAAGTAGTAGAAGGTATGCAATTTGACCGTGGATACTCTTCACCATACATGGTTACAAATTCAGAGAAAATGGTTGCTGAATTAGAAAATCCATATATCTTAATTACAGATAAAAAAGTAACAAATATTCAAGAAATCTTACCGGTACTTGAGCAAGTTGTTCAACAAGGTAAGCCACTATTAATCATTGCTGAAGATGTTGAAGGTGAAGCACAAGCAACAATCATCGTAAACAAATTACGTGGTACATTCAACGCAGTTACTGTTAAAGCTCCTGGCTTTGGTGACCGTCGTAAAGCAATGTTAGAAGACATCGCAATCTTAACTGGCGGTGAAGTGATTACAGAAGAATTAGGATTAGATCTTAAAACAACTAACATCACTCAATTAGGTCGCGCTTCAAAAGTTGTAGTAACAAAAGAAAACACTACAATCGTTGAAGGTGCTGGTGAAACAGCATCAATCCAACAACGTATCGGTGTAATCCGTGCTCAATTAGAAGAAACTACTTCTGAATTCGATCGCGAAAAATTACAAGAGCGTTTAGCTAAATTAGCTGGCGGTGTAGCAGTAATCAAAGTTGGTGCTGCAACTGAAACTGAATTAAAAGAACGTAAATTACGTATTGAAGATGCATTAAACTCTACACGTGCTGCAGTTGAAGAAGGTATTGTAGCTGGTGGTGGTACTGCATTAATGAGCGTATACAATAAAGTAGCTGCAATTGAAGCAGAAGGTGACATAGCGACTGGTATCAACATCGTATTACGTGCACTTGAATCTCCAGTTCGTCAAATCGCTACAAATGCTGGTTTAGAAGGATCAGTAATCATTGAAAAATTAAAAGGTGCGGAAGTAGGCGTTGGTTTCAATGCTGCTAACGGACAATGGGTAAACATGATTGAAGAAGGAATCGTTGACCCAACTAAAGTTACTCGTTCTGCACTTCAAAACGCAGCATCTGTTTCAGCTATGTTCTTAACAACTGAAGCAGTAGTAGCTGACATCCCTGAGAAAAACGCTCCAGCAATGCCTGACATGGGTATGGGCGGAATGGGCGGCATGATGTAATAAGTCGCCTCACATTTTTGTGATGCTGTTACAATATCAATTAAAAAAACCACTTCCTAAATGGAAGTGGTTTTTTAATTTGAAAGAAGAAAAAAATAACAAAGTTCAAAACTTACTTTATACCATCTAGAACCTCAATGATAAAGATAGTTTTAATTTTTATTACTTTCCTACTATTTCCCTTTAACAAATATAGTAAATTCAGAATATATTAAGTAGAGTACAAACTAATGGAAATGAGGGGAGAAGATAGACGAAATTAAAGAGCTACAAGAAAAGGTTGCAGAAATCAAGGAACGTTTAGCCGTTGCAGAAAGTACAATTAGGAAAGTTGAACAAAAGATTGAGAGAATTGAAAGTAACACTAGTTGGACTGTACGATTAATAATAGGAGCAATAATTATGGCAGTAATCAGAATCATTCTTAAAGGCGGCATTTAATATTTAAAGTAACATCGTCATACTTTCTCCTCTGGTAAATGTAATTAATAATAGACTACACTTCGTGGTTAACTATATAGATGACATACTAAAATAAAGTAAAAAACCTGGTACTTATAAGGTTTTTTATTTTTAGATAATGCTATGGTCTTAATTTTAGGCGTACATGAGCGGAAATAAGCCTAACAAAATAGAAAAAAAAGGTAACGTAAATAAAACTAAGGTATTATTGACTAAATATTGTACAAATATGTATATTTAAACTTATTACAAGTAGAAAAAATATTGTTGATAGAGTACACTCTATTAAATAATTTTAAGGATGATTTAGATGAATATTGGTTTATTTAGAGGTTGCCTTTTTGGTCTTTTATTTTCTATACCATTTTGGATATTCGTACTTTGGCTTTTATTTAAATAGACTGATATAAAGAAGCCCCTTTAAGTTGTATAAGTGACTAATACTTTCTACTTTAAAGGGGATTACTAAGTATTTATTTTGATTTTTTTAAACAATAAAGTCATGAAAAATAGGTTCAATTAATTCTCCGTTATTTAATTGCCCTCTACTTTTTATCACGCATCGAACAAAGGGTTCTACATAAATATAATTTTTATCTTCTCCAGTTTTTATATGCTTCGTTATACTAAAGAAGGCCGTTTTCTGACCAGTATTCATTCCGAATTCTACTATCCCCACGTTTACAAAATCACCATTTATGATTTCAGAGATTAATAATCCCATTCCTTGTTTTTTATACCCTGCTATATAGTAATTACCATATCGCCAGTTAATAATTTTTAGCCAATTTAGAGATCGGTGTGCAGGTATATAAGTAGAGTCCTTTGATTTAGCCACAATACCTTCTAGTCCAAGTGTTTTAATTTGTTCAAAAAACATTGTCCCTTCAGACTCAATATAAAAACTCTTTTTAATCGAATCCTGATCAACTAAGGTTTTTGAAAGGATATTCTTTCGATAGGATAATGGTTCTTTTATTAAATTTTTATTTTTATGACGTAAAATATCAAAAGCAATATATGTTAATGGAAATTGCTTACTTCCTTGCAATATTTTATTCTCTTGAATAAAGCTTACTCGATTGGTAACCGCTTCAAAATCTTCCTTGCCGTCGCAATAACAAACTAATACACCGTCTAAGTAACAATCATCTAAGTCGATATTTTCGAGTTCAGGAATTCTTTCTGTGATCTCGGTACCATTTCGATTAAAAAGTTTATTCTTTCCATCCTGTCTTTCAAGCATTACTCGAACACCATTTGATTTCAATTCAAAATAATGATTATCTGAGTCAAATGGTTTATCAGCATTTTGTAATAGCATCGGTTCAATAAACATTTATCTGTTCGCTATCATGATTGTTGCTTTTCAACATAATCAAGATTCCTTTCTTTTTAGAGTTTGATATATATAAAATAACATACGTAATTCATTCACTATATAGCAACTTAGTCGGGTTATTTTTAGACTTATAATTGTTAATTTACTTTTAAATCAAATGTATTTCAAGTTATAACTCGTCTATTTTCACAATAAGATAAAATATCTTCTTTTGAAAAGTGGTGTTATGAAATGGGGAGGAAAAATAATTTCAAAATAACAGAACCAATGTTGAATGAGTATTATGATTTAAGTCAAAAGAAAAAGGATATTGAAAATCAGTTAGAAGAACTACAAAAAGTATTTCATGGTTATTTTGATCACCAAGTTGGAACGAATGAAAAAGGTGAACTAATCGTTAATAATTTAAAGCTTGAACGAATTATAAGAAAAAGAGAAAAATTTGATGAGGAGATGACAGTTAACAAGTTAGAAGAATTAAACCTTTCTGATTTAATTCAAATTGTAAAAAGACCAGATGGAGATAAAATTAAGTCCGCAATCAATTTAGGACTATTAAATGAAAAAGACTTAGACGGGTGTATAACCACAAACTCTTCACAAGCTATTTATGTGAAACCACTTAAGACTAAATAAATTTTCTAAAACAAGGAGAGCAATTAATTGCTCTCCTTTAATTTTGTAACGATTTCCCTATTTTAGAATACTGTATTAATATACATGTCCAAGTAATCCGAGCGGTGTTAATTGGACATGCATAAACAATAGAAAGGAGAGCTAAGATTTGGCATATTGGAGAAATGATTTTATTTCGATGAACAAGTATACGAGGCCGTCAATAAAGTTAAAAGGCGTTAAAAAAATTGTAATACATTGGACTGCAAATCCTGGAGCAAGTGCACAAAGCCATCAAAGATATTTTAACGGGAGCGCTATAAAGAATAAAACTTATGCATCAGCTCATCTATTTGTCGATTCTAAAGAGGCAATTTGTATTATTCCGCTTGATGAAGTCGCGTACCATGCGAATGATCACTACGAAAGAAATAGTAGTGGTGGCGTATATAGAGGTGTGCCTGAATTAGCACCGAACGCAAATAAACTTTCAATAGGTGTTGAAATGTGTTTAGAAAAAGACGGTACAGTTTCACAATATACCATTACACGAGCGGTTCGAGTAGTTGCTGAGTTGTGTAAGATGTTTAAATTAGATGCCAATGATATTGTAAGACATTATGATATTACACATAAACCATGTCCAAAAACCTTCATAGACCACCCCGAGCGTTTTAACGAGTTTAAAGAACAAGTTAACGCTGTATTAAATCCTCCGAAACAACAAGCGGATTCTATTCCGTATCCTGGTATTTTAAAAATGGGCTCAAAAGGTGAGTCTGTGAAACACGTACAACAAAAACTTAAAATAACTGCAGATGGAATATTTGGTCCTGTTACAGAGAGTGCAGTTAAAAAATTTCAAGCAAGTAATGGACTAGTTGTTGATGGAATTGTTGGGAAAAATACTTGGAGCAAACTATTTTAATTTTTAAAATGGAAGAAAAAACCCCTAATTCGCATGTCGAAAAGGGATTTTTTTTTAATGAGGAGAAATGATTTTTAAACCGACAACCGATCCAATTACTAATGTAATAAAAAAGAGACGCTTCCATTCACGTGATTCATTAAAAAATAACATGCCAATCAAAACAGAGCCGGCAGCACCTATTCCTGTCCAAATCGTATAGCCGGTTCCAACGGGGATGACTTTTAAAGCTTTTGATAATAAGTAAAAACTAGTCCATCCAGATAAGATACATAAAATGGAGTAATTAAGTTTTTTAAAGTTATTTGATAGCTTCATAAAAATTACAAATCCTACTTCACCTAAACCTGCTATAAATAAAAATAACCAAGCCATTATGCTGCATCTCCTTTTTCCGGTTTTTTATCATTTGAAGTCAATTTTAAGCCAACAATACCACTTAATAATGTAATAACTAGAATGATTTTTAACGTAGATGCCGCTTCATCTAAAAATAACATTCCAATGATGACCGTTCCAGCAGCTCCAATTCCTGTAAACACTGCATAAGCGGTTCCAATTGGAATCTCTCTAACTGCTTTTGAAAATAAATAAAAACTAAATACAATTCCAGCGATTGTAAGGATCGTTGGTATTACATTCGTAAATCCATCTGAGTATTTAAGACCAAAAGCCCAAGCGATCTCGGACATACCAGCTATAACTAAGTAAATCCAATTCATTAAAAATTCCCCCTTTTATAGCTAAAAGACACTCTACGCACAACGAAACTACCTACCGTTCGTTAGTTAAAATGTACACTATAATCATATTCATGACAAGTTGTACCATTTACCAATAAATTTTATTTTTTTTATGAGATGAAATACCTTGACCGAAAAATTACATGTGTTAGAATGAGACAATAATACAATATTCGTCATTATTCTTCATATATCCTCGACAATACGGGTCGAGAGTCTCTACCGGGGCACCGTAACATGCCCTGACTATGAAGGCAGTCTGACTATGTTAAGCATAAGTCTGATTTTCTGCCTTCTTATACGTATTTTTTCGTATGTAAATAGAGGAGAAAATCGGCTTTTTTTATTTTTTTTGGGAAAAATAGTATCAGTTTAACTGATACGTTAATTCAATATATATAGATGGGGTGACCGTTTTGCAACAACATGACACAATTGTAGTACTAGATTTTGGAAGTCAATATAACCAACTTATAGCACGCCGTATCCGTGAATTCGGTGTTTATAGTGAATTACGTCCTCATACAATTACTGCAGAGGAAATTAAACAAATGGGTGCAAAAGGGATTGTATTCTCTGGTGGACCAAATAGCGTATATGGTGAAAATGCTTTTTTCTGTGACGAAGCTATTTTCGATTTAGAAATTCCTATTTTAGGTATTTGCTACGGTATGCAATTAATGACACAACATTTTGGTGGAACAGTTGCTAAAGCTGACAACCGTGAATACGGAAAAGCTGAATTAAATATTCAAAATCCATCTGCTTTATTAAAAGACTTACCAACAGATCACGTAGTTTGGATGAGCCACGGTGATAAAGTAACTCAACAACCAGAAGGATTCGTTGTAGATGCTACTAGTGCTTCATGTCCAATCGCAGCAATGAGTAATGAAGCTAGAAAAATGTATGGTGTACAATTCCATCCAGAAGTTCGTCACTCTGAATACGGTAATGATCTATTAAAGAACTTCGTATTCAATATTTGCGAATGTGAAGCAAACTGGTCAATGAAAAACTATATTGAAGTTGAACTAGAAAATATTCGTAATACAGTTGGTGACAAAAAGGTACTTTGTGCACTTAGTGGTGGTGTAGATTCATCAGTTGTTGCTGTATTAATTCATAAAGCAATCGGTGATCAATTAACATGTATCTTTGTTGACCATGGTTTATTACGTAAAGATGAAGCAGAAGGCGTTATGAAGACGTTTAGCGAAGGCTTCCACATGAACGTAATTAAAGTAGATGCTAGAGATCGTTTCTTAAGCAAACTTGCTGGCGTATCTGACCCAGAACAAAAACGTAAAATTATCGGTAACGAATTCATTTATGTATTCGATGATGAAGCGGCTAGATTAGAAGGTATGGATTTCTTAGCTCAAGGAACACTTTATACAGATATCATTGAGAGCGGTACTGCTACAGCTCAAACAATCAAATCACATCATAATGTAGGTGGATTACCTGAAGACATGCAATTCACTTTAATCGAACCTTTAAACGCATTATTTAAAGATGAAGTGCGTGCAGTTGGTACTGAATTAGGTATTCCAGATGCAATCGTTTGGAGACAACCATTCCCAGGACCAGGTTTAGGAATTCGCGTATTAGGCGAAATTACTGATCAAAAACTTGAAATCGTACGTGAATCAGATGCAATCTTACGCGAAGAAATTGCATTAGCTGGATTAGATAAAGAAATTTGGCAATATTTCACTGTATTACCTGACATCCGTAGTGTTGGAGTAATGGGTGACGAGCGTACGTATGATTACACTGTAGGTATCCGTGCAGTAACATCTATTGATGGAATGACTGCTGACTGGGCACGTGTTGATTGGGATGTACTTCAAAAAATCTCAACTCGTATCGTAAATGAGGTTAAACATGTAAACCGTATCGTTTATGATATAACTAGTAAGCCACCTGCAACGATTGAGTGGGAATAATATACAACGGGCTATAACCTCTTTTAAATAGGGGTTATAGCTTTTTTTTTTATGTTTAATCAAAAAAAGGTTTAGAAGAAAAAATGTCAAATAGAAGATGGTAGGCAAAATTGGTATCTTTATATTAAGAAATGTGCATTTTAGAGATGAGCTGAGTTTTTTAGTAAAATCTAAAATACATAACATAACTAAGTTGGAGGTTTGATGAATGAAAATTAAAGGGTTTGGTGGAATTTTTTGGAGAACTAATGATATCGAAGCATTAAAGAAATGGTACAAAGAAACTTTGCTAATTTCTCTAGAAGAGTGGAACGGAACAATTATCAAACCGGATTCAGATAACGAAACGATTTTTTCTCTATTTAAACACGACAGTGAGTATTTTCCGAAAGAACAATCTGTCATGTTAAATTTGCAGGTAGATGATCTTAACGAATGGGTACATCATTTTAATGAAGTTGGTGTAAAACTACTAAAGGATCCTGAAATTGGGGAATACGGAGCATTTGCATGGATTTCAGATCCTGATGGCAGATGGATTGAACTTTGGGAGAAGAAATAGGAACAAATAAATTAGAATAAAAGCATTTGAATAAAAAGCTATAATCACTTAAAAAAGTGATTATAGCTTTTTTGAGTGATAAATTTTTATTATGAACTATTTTATAGTACAATAATTATTAGAATTTACAGTGAATTGAGCCGTTTAAATGATCGAAATATGAATTTCCATATGAGTAAGTATAATAGAATAACTAAAATATGGTAAAAACGAACGAAAACGAATATTTTATTAAAAATGTTCGTTTTTTCTGTTGACACTAATTAAATCTGATTGTAATATAAGGATGTAAATTAAATAAAGAATTTGTCATAACTTGTCGTATATGCTAGTGAATATGGACTAGCGTCTCTACCCGCCACCGTAAACGGCGGACTACGAAGTGATGATTTTTGAATGTTATTAACCCGCTATTTAGCTATTATTCTACTATTCTAGGGTTAATAAGTTCAAAATGAAACTACTCGTGATAGGCGCTTTTACCAATGTGTAAAAGTGCCTTTTCTATTTTCTAAATAGAGACCGACTTTTAAGACTAAAACTTAGGAGGATCACATGAAAGAACGTATCAGTAATTATTTTGAGTTCAACAAGTTAGGTACATCATATCGTCAAGAAACAATTGCTGGATTAACTACATTCTTAGCGATGGCTTATATATTATTCGTAAATCCATCAGTTTTATCATTATCAGATATAAAGGATTTTCCTGAAGCATTAAGAATGAATAAAGAAGCGATTTTCGTTGCTACATCATTAGCGGCAGCATACGGATCGATTTTAATGGGCATATATGCAAAATATCCAATTGCTTTAGCACCTGGTATGGGATTAAATGCATTCTTTGCTTTTAACGTAGTTCTTGGAATGGGTGTTCCTTGGCAAACTGCATTAGCTGGTGTATTTGTTTCAGGTATTATTTTCATCATTCTTTCATTAACAGGTCTTCGTGAACAAATTATAAATGCAATTCCAATTGAGTTAAAATTAGCAATCGGTAGTGGTATTGGATTCTTTATTACTTTTGTTGGTTTAAAAAATTCAGGTATCATCATCAGTAACCCTGCAACATTCGTTGCATTAGGTAAATTAAATGAACCTGGTGTATTATTAACGATTTTCGGATTAGTAATTACAGTAGTATTAATGGCTAGAAAAATTAAAGCTGGTGTATTTTTAGGGATGATCATCACTGCTATTGCAGGAATGGTTTTTGGAATTATCGATTTACCATCTTCAGTTGTTGGTCCGGTTCCAAGTATTGCTCCGACTTTTGGTCAAGCAATTAAACATATTCCAGATGTATTCTCTTCAGGTAAAATGTTTGCAGTAGTATTAACATTCTTTATTGTAGATTTCTTTGATGCAACTGGTACACTAGTAGCAGTAGCTAACCAAGCTGGTTTATTAAAAGAGAACAAGCTTGAAAGAGCAGGTAAAGCATTAATGGTTGATGCAACAGCGGTAGTAGTTGGTTCAACTTTAGGTACAAGTACAACGACTTCTTATATTGAGTCAACTGCTGGTGTAGCTGCTGGTGGTCGTACAGGTTTCTCTGCTGTAGTAACAGGTATCTTATTCTTATTAGCATTATTCTTCGCACCACTTTTAGGAGTAGTAACTGCGGCGGTAACTTCACCTGCATTAATAGTAGTCGGAGTTTTAATGGTTTCATCAATTGGTCAAATTGATTGGAAGAAATTCGAAATTGCGGTGCCAGCATTCTTTACAATCATTGCAATGCCATTAACTTATAGTATTGCAACGGGTATCGCGGTTGGTTTCATTTTCTATCCGATTTCAATGATCGCTGCTGGGAAAATTAAAAAAGTACATCCAGTAATGTACGTATTGTTTGTAGTGTTCCTACTATTCTTAGCATTCTTTAGAGAATAGGTTAATAAATAGAACGGTTATAAAAAACCAGCCTTCAATTAGAAGGCTGGTTTTTTGTTATTTCATATTTGTTATTTCATATAAGAAGGCTATATTGAGATAAATATATATCATCCTAATAATTCAGAATAATAGTTCTTTTGATTTAGTGTTGTAATTAATCTAAATAACTGATATATTATTCTATGTTGTCCCAAACAAGGGAAAACAAAACAAAATAAAAAATCAAAAACATTAAAAAAGTTGTTGACCAAAACAAGCTTTAAATGATATGATTTAAAAGTCGCTTCTGAGCGACAGAAAATGAACTTTGAAAAC
>NZ_NUEU01000040.1:0-15253 GCF_002556365.1 Bacillus sp. AFS002410 | reverse complement strand
ACTGGAGCGACGGGAATAACTGGATCAACTGGCCCAACTGGTGAGACAGGAATAACCGGAGCAACAGGAGCGACAGGCTCAATGGGAGAAACAGGCCCAACCGGAGCGACAGGTTCAACGGGAGAAACGGGTCCAATAGGAGAGACTGGCCCAACGGGAGAAACAGGCCCAACGGGAGCGACCGGCCCAACCGGATCAACAGGCGCGACAGGCTCAACGGGAGCAACGGGTCCGACCGGAGCAACCGGCCCAACAGGCTCAACGGGAGAGACTGGCCCAACAGGAGCAACCGGCTCAACCGGCTCAACTGGCCCAACGGGAGCGACAGGCCCAACGGGAGCGACAGGCTCAACGGGAGCAACAGGCCCAACCGGAGTGACAGGATCAACTGGCCCAACCGGCCCAACCGGAGCGACAGGCTCAACGGGAGCAACAGGCCCAACAGGATCAACCGGCCAAACAGGAGTGACTGGCCCAACGGGATCAACCGGCCCAACGGGAGCAACCGGCTCAACCGGAGCAACCGGAGCGACAGGCCCAACGGGAGCAACTGGCTCAACCGGAGCGACAGGCCCAACGGGAGCAACTGGCTCAACAGGCGCGACAGGCTCAACAGGCCCAACGGGAGCAACAGGCCCAACGGGATCAACCGGCCCAACAGGAACAACGGGCCCAACAGGAACAACTGGCCAAACCGGCCCAACTGGTGCAACCGGCCCAACAGGAACAACGGGCTCAACAGGATCAACAGGCCCAACAGGAGCAACCGGAGCAACAGGCCCAATAGGATCAACAGGCCCAACCGGAGCGACAGGCCCAACGGGATCAACCGGCCCAACTGGAGAAAGGGGCCCAACGGGATCAACCGGTCCAACCGGTCCAACGGGAGCAACAGGAGTAACGGGAGCAACAGGTCGAACAGGAGCAACGGGATCGACTGGATCAACTGGCCCGACTGGCCCAACGGGATCAACTGGTCCAACGGGAGCTACAGGTCCAACAGGAACAACAGGCCCAACTGGTGCAACAGGCCCAACAGGATCGACGGGTCCAACAGGCCCGACCGGAACAACAGGCCCAACCGGAGCAACAGGCCCAACAGGCCCAACAGGCTCAACAGGATCAACCGGCCCAACTGGCTCAACAGGAGCGACAGGCCCAACCGGAGCAACAGGCCCAACAGGCCCAACAGGGGCAACTGGTACAACCGGCCCAACCGGAGCAACAGGAACAACTGGCTCAACCGGAGCAACAGGCCCAACCGGAGCAACTGGCCCAACTGGTGCAACCGGCCCAACAGGATCAACGGGATCGACAGGCCCAATAGGTCCAACAGGATCGACAGGCCCAACAGGAACAACGGGATCGACAGGCCCAACAGGTCCAACAGGATCGACAGGCCCAACTGGATCAACAGGCCCAACAGGATCAACAGGCCCAACAGGTCCAACAGGAGTAACAGGAACAACCGGGGCAACTGGCCCAACAGGAGCAACCGGCCCAACAGGAACAACTGGCTCAACAGGAGCAACGGGCCCAACAGGTCCAACCGGGGCAACGGGCCCAACAGGAACAACCGGGGCAACAGGCTCAACGGGCCCAACAGGCCCAACGGGAGCAACAGGCTCAACAGGATCAACTGGCCCAACAGGATCAACAGGCTCAACGGGATCGACAGGCCCAACAGGATCAACAGGTCCAACAGGATTGACAGGCCCAACAGGATCGACGGGCCCAACAGGCTCAACAGGTCCAACAGGAACAACGGGCCCAACAGGGGTAACCGGCCCAACAGGGGTAACAGGTCCAACAGGATTAACAGGCGCAACCGGAGTAACAGGCCCAACAGGAGCAACCGGTCCAACAGGAGTAACCGGATTAACTGGCCCAACGGGTTCAGGTGCAACGGGCCCAACGGGATCGACAGGCCCAACCGGGGCAACTGGTCCAACGGGTTCGGGGGCAACCGGCCCAACAGGATCAACGGGTCCAACAGGAGCGACGGGAGCAACAGGCCCAACGGGAGCAACTGGTCCAACCGGAGCAACAGGAGCAACCGGGGCGACTGGAATAACAGGAGCAACTGGTCGAACAGGAGCAACGGGAGCAACAGGAGCAACAGGAATATCAGGATCTAATTCCAAAGCCATTATATTTGGTGGAACTAACGCAGGATTTCAACGAATTGCTGGGTCTCCTGGAGCAGATTCTCTTACTATTCCATATGTAACTGCAGGTTCAGGTAGTATTATAGGTCTTTCAAGCTCTATAAATGTCAATAATTTAGCAGCAGGAACTTATAATATTCAGGTATGTTTCAATGTTCCTATTAATCTTTCTGCGCCGGGTGCTGGTCAAGTAATATCTACCATTAGTTTGACTCTCCCAAATAACTTAACCGGAACAATTATATTTTCTATAACACCAAATGATGTAGGTCCACAGCCTGTAACGATATTCAATCCTAGTCCAGTTACAGCAACAGCTACTGTCACTTGGACTAGTACAATTGCTGGAAATCCGGTTTCCAGAAATAATGCTATTTCATTGTTTATTACACCTCAAATAACACAAAGTGCTATTTATACAGTATTTATTGCGACTACAATTTAATATTGTTGAATAATTATAATTGAAAGGCATTTAAGGATCTTCTTATATTAAGAAGATCCTTTTTTTAATCAATAAACTTATATTTTCATAAATTTGAGGCAAGGGTTTTCTATTTTATTTTCAGTTTAAATAGTTAAAATTAGAATTTAAGATGTGAAAAAATGTATTTAATTTTTTCAAAAGTCTGTTTTGGTAGCCTTTTTTAATATAGTGAATGATAAAATTAGAGTATTCTAAATTAAAGTGAATAGAAAAGCACTGTTTAAGGTGGGGAAATGAATGAATATAAGAGAAGTTAATCTAGATGATACAGAACAATTTGTACAATTAATTAAAGAAGTCGAAAATCAGTCTGAATTTATGCTTTATGGCGCAGGTGAAAGAAACATTACAATTGAGGGACAACGTAAACAACTAGCGAATATAGAGAAATCACCTCATTCAACCGTACTTGTTGCTGAGGAGAGTTCAGGAAAGTTAGTCGGTTACTTGTTTGCGATTGGTAATAATGCAATAAGAAAAAAACATTCCGCTTATCTTGTAATTGGAATATTAAAAGAATACACAGGTAAAGGAATTGGTACAAAATTATTTCAAAGTTTAGAAGATTGGGTGGCTACTAATCATATACAAAGATTAGAGTTGACTGTTGTGACGGAAAATAAAGCAGGAATAGCTTTATATAAAAAGATGGGGTTTGAAATTGAAGGGACGAAAAGAAATTCTATTATAATAAATGGGACAAGCTTTGATGAATACCAAATGGCTAAATTATTTATAGGCGAAAAAAATAAGGATGTTGATTTTTTATGGACAGATATGAAAAACTATTAAAAAAATGGGAGTATATCATTAATAAAATAGATTGTAACAATGGAGAAGTAGATCCTTTAATAAAAGGGGAAAAAGCAACTATTGAAGAAGTGAATCAAAAAGAAAGTGAATTAGGATATAAATTACCATCATCATATAAATCTATCGTTCTAAACTTCTCAAAGTCTCTCACTTTTTATTACTCATTTTCAGATGAAACACAAATCCCGAAAGAATTTTCCGAAATTTTTTCAGGAGAAATTAATTGGGATATTACTAGTCTACAGAACATAGATAGTTTAGCAGATGAATTAGTTGAAGATGGTGAAGAGTATGGCAAGAATCTGAGAGGGAAACTTGAATTTTCACAGGCTGGAAATGGTGATATTTATGCCTTTGATATGCTATCTGAGGGTGAAGAGAAACCCGTTATTTATTGGGATCATGAAGAAGATACAGTTACATATATTGCTGATTCGTTTATTGATTATTTAGAAAAAATCTCTGAACTTAATTGTGTAGGTAGTGAAAAATGGCAAATAGAATACTTTTTAAATACTAGAGGTTTAGAAGTTTCGAGTTTGAAAGCACAAAGATGGAAGCAATGGTTTGATTCATTTTCTGAAACAACTCTAGATGATGTGAAAAATAGTATGGATAAGTTAATCGAATTTACAATTTATAGAAAAAAACTAGATTCTGTATCATTACAATCCCTTTTGAAATTTAATATAGGAGAGTTGTTTGATACATTACTTAAATATCTAAATAAATTTGAAGCACTTGAAGATAAAAAAATGATTTGTGTGATGATTGGTGAAGCTATTGGAACATATGCAATGAATTGGGTTGAAGATTTATGGGAACAGAATAATGAATCTCAATTAGATCCGGGATTGCGCTCTTATCTTAGTATAAAATGTCTTTCACCTAATAAAGGATTAATCCTAGTAACGGATTATTTGGAAAAGCAATCGCATGGAAAGATAAATGGGTATGAAGCTCTTGCTCATTTATCTTTAAACAATTCTCGTCAAGTGAAAGATTGGATGGAACGATATGTAAGATTCCCAGTTACTAGTGGCTGGTGCCAACTATATATCGAATCAAATCCTTCATGGGAAGATATAAGTAGATGGTCAGAGTTAGAGGAAATGCATCAAGTCACTATGATCCATGTATTAGAAGACTTATTAAAGAAAAAAACGTGTGAGCCTGCTTTACAGATCGATTTCACTCTGCCTTCAAAAGAAGCGTTTGTGAACTTGTTAAATGAAATAAAAATAAAGCAAATCCTTAGAACGAGGACCCAAATACTAGATTCTTTAATTGAAAATATAGATCAATTTTACTCTATGTAATTGTGATTATTATAAAAGGGATGCTTTGGCACCCTTTTATAGTATTCTATTCGAGACATAAAAAAATAGAGGAATATCCATCCTCTATTAAATGATAATTCATAGTCCTCCAAGTGCTTTAATCGTGGCCGGACCAACAATTCCATCTACAGTTAAATGCCGGTCTTTTTGAAATTTGCGCACGGCTTGGTCTGTATTGTTACCAAAAATACCATCGATACCTTTTGTACTATAGCCCAGTGCAGTAAGCTTTTGTTGTAGTTTTTTAACTGTTGTACCTTTGGCTCCCTTTTTTAAGATTGTGCCACTAGGAATTACAGCATTCGACCCACCGCTACTACTTGTTACCTTATATCCATTTGCTTTTGCTATAGAATCGAAGGAATTACTTGAAGATGTAATAACAACAGTTGTGCTCAATTTTACTCTAGAAAAAAGCCATTCTACTTCATTATCATACATTCTGACACAGCCGTGACTGACATATTTTCCAATCGAACTTGGATCATTATTACCATGAATAGCATAAGTTGTTCCCCACGTACCTCGTGCATTTAATCCAAGCCAACGATTACCAAGTGGATTTCGTGGATCTCCACCAGCAATATGACCTGTATAGTAGGGCCTATTTACAATCTTATTTACAATTTTAAACTTCCCTTCAGGTGTTAGGGATGGACTCCTACCAGTGGCCACCTTAAATACTTTGTAGAGTTTACCATTTTCATAGTAAGCAAGTTGATTTGATGATTTATTAATAATAATAAATTGACTTGTTGTTGCTGCCTGAGTAGGTTTAATACCAATACCAACAATCATAAGACAGGTTAAAATTAAAACGGTTATCCATTTTCTTATCAAAAGCTTCCCTCCCAAAAAATATAAATTCAAAATCTTAATCATTTAATCCTATGAGTAAAGAAGATGTCCAAGTTACATTTTTTTTAACTATTCAATGATTTCTTGAAAAAAATGACAATTGTAACGAGTCGGATATAGTTCTTTAGGTCTGTATAGCTAAAGAGGTATTATCAAGAATATTAAGATATAAAATTTAAGGGATATCACCAAAATAAGTGAAGTTGTGGAGAGAAAATGCTAAAATAAATATTAATTAATTAGATTATCTTAGAACTCCCCAAAAATTATTACCGGGACTTTTGTCATTACAAAATTAATAAAGGTGGAATTTTTCTCAATCAAATAATAGTTTTTTAGTGAAGAGATTAATTTTATTAATCTGAAGATAATTTAGAAACTAGCCATCAAAAGATTTTAGTAAAATAGTAGAATCTTAAAGTTCTTTCAAATGATATAAGGACTTAGCCTCTATATTTAAGATTAAAAGATAAATATAATAAATTTATAAGTATTTTGATAGGAGGAAACAGATTGTTTAAACGTATTTCTTTCTTTATTTTTGTTAATATTTTAGTGTTAATTACAATTACAACTATAACAACATTATTAGGTGTACCTCGCTATATTGGTGATTCGGGTTACTTGGCACTGCTTGCTTTTAGCGTAATTGCAGGATTTAGTGGTGCGATTATTTCATTATTATTCTCTCGTATAATGGCCAAATGGATTATGGGCGTAAAATTAATTGATGTTCGATCTCCACAAAATGAACGGTTAAATTTTGTAATTGAAGAAACATACCGTTTAGCAAAACTTGCTGGTTTAAAAAAGATGCCTCAAATCGGAGTTTATGATTCGGTTGAAGTAAATGCTTTTGCAACAGGACCTAGTAAAAGACGTTCTTTAGTTGCCGTTTCAAGTGGCATGATTAATTCAATGGATCGACCAGCAATTAGTGGTGTTCTAGCGCATGAAATTGCACATATAAAAAATGGCGATATGGTTACTACAACTTTATTACAAGGAATCATAAACACTTTTGTAATTTTCTTTTCTCGTTTAGTTGCAAAAATTGTTTCTAATTTTGTTAGAGAAGAGTTATCATATGTAGTCTATGTTCTTTGTTCGATCGTATTTGAAATCGTATTTAGTATTTTAAGTAGTCCAATTATTTTCTGGTATTCAAGAAAAAGGGAATTTAAAGCAGATCAGTATGCTGCAGAAATTGGTGGTAAAGACAACATGATTTATGCTTTAGAATCATTGAGAAGTAATATTCGATTAATAGATGATCGCCAAAAATCGATTGCCGCTTTTAAAATTAGTGGTAAAGAGAAATTTGCAAGATTATTCTCTACACATCCACCATTAGAAAAAAGAATCGAACGATTGAAATCATTATAAAAAAATGAGGGTGCCCTAAAATTATAACATTTTTAGGCATCCTCATTTTTTTATTTATTTAGAAATAGTAATAGAAGAGTAACGCTGACTTATAGGGCAGATTTTTTATTTTTTTATACTGGATTCTCATTTTTCAATTGATTAAGTCCATAACAAGAAGGATTTCATTTTATTTTAGGGAATATAGATACTTAAAAAGATGAGGTGCATTTAAATTTGGATAAAGAAAAAATTGAAAAATTTAAAATGGCGGGAATAATTTTAGGTACCTTTGTTATAACTCTTGGAATTATTATATCGATTGCGATCATTAATTTTAATCACGCTAAAGCACATCCAATCGTTGTCAAACTTCCTAAGTCAAAAAGTCAAATCAAATTAGTTGATTCAATTAAAGTAACATCAAAATTACAAACTTATGAATGTGAAGTTGTTGAACTTGCAAAAAAAGAAAATGATGAGCATTTTCAAATCGTTTGTGATTCTGGAAAATACGAATTTACTGAAAATCAAATATTCAATAAGAAACCACATAAGTCATTGGAAATCGGTGATCTAGTTTATTTAACTGCTTATGAAGACGGTAAGTTAAAGGTAAGTATTGATAGTAAGTAATGAGTTAAAAGAAAGAAAGCAATATTAAAGGAACTTCATCGTAGAAGTTCCTTTTCTAATGTACTTGATTTTTATAATGTTTCTCCGTTTGAAGCAATAACATCTTTATACCAGAAGAATGATTTTTTCTTAAGGCGTTCTAGTGTACCACTACCATCATCATGTTTATCGACATAAATAAAGCCATAGCGTTTTGAGAATTCTCCTGAAGATGCACTAACTAAATCAATACATCCCCAACTAGTATATCCCATTAATTCAACACCGTCTTCAATTGCTTCTCCCATTGCATTTATGTGTTCACGTAAATAATCAATTCGATAATCATCATTAATTGAACCATCTTCTTCAACTTTATCGTAAGCACCTAAACCATTTTCTACTACAAATAATGGGACTTGGTAACGGTCATATAATTGATTTAAACTAATACGTAATCCTTCAGGATCGATTTCCCAGCCCCAGTCGCTTGCTTTTAGGAATGGGTTTTTAACGCCACCAATTAGATTTCCTTGCGAACTTTCTAAATCGGATTTTTCTTTTTTCTCAGTTCTAGACATATAATAACTGAATCCAATATAGTCTACAGTACCTTCTTTAATTAATTCTAAGTCACCATCTTGCATTTCAATTTTAATATTATGTTCTTTAAAGAAACGTTTAATAAATGCTGGATATTCCCCTCGAACTTGTACGTCTGCGCAGAAATAATTAAAGTATCGTTCCTCCTGTAGTGCATACATAATGTTTTTAGGATTTGAGTCAAATGAATAAACTGGAGCATGTAAAATCATACATCCAATTTGTGCATCTGGGATGATGTTATGACATGCTTTAACTGCAATACTACTTGCCACAAATTGATGATGGAATGCTTGGAAAGTTGGTTGATATTTATCTTCTTCATTTTTTATAGAAAAGCCAAGTCCCATAATTGGCATAATTAAGCCACTATTAATTTCATTAAAAGTCATCCAATATTTTACTTTGTTCTTATAACGATTAAAGATTGCATTGACATATCTTTCAAAGAAAGTAACTACTTCTCGATTTCTCCAGCCACCATATTGTTTTACAAGATTCACTGGCATTTCATAGTGTGAAATTGTAACCACAGGTTCGATGCCATATTTGTGTAATTCGTCGAAAACACGATCATAAAAGGCTAGACCTTCTTCATTTGCTTCCAGCTCATTTCCGTTTGGAAAAATTCTTGTCCATGCAATTGACATGCGGAAAACTTTAAAACCCATTTCCGCAAATAAAGCAATATCTTCCTTATAACGGTGATAGAAGTCAATACCTTCATGATTTGGATAGTTATATTTTGAGCGATCAATCTCGAAATTAAAGCCAGGTGATTGTAAGATGTTCAGTCTTTCTTTTCCACCAGGAAGTACATCGGCAATATTTAGTCCTTTATTTCCTTCATAGAAGCCACCTTCCATTTGATTTGCAGCGGTTGCGCCACCCCATAAAAAATCTTCAGGAAATTTAAACTGTTTCATATTTTTTACCTCCTAATTTCTTTTTAAGTTTAAGTTAAAAGTGATTATATTCGAATAATAACGTTTACGAATACGTTAGTAAATAAGTGAACTGAAACTAGTCTCGATTAACTTAAGAAATAAATTGTTTCATAAATGTAACACTGTGTTTCTTGTTTATGTATGTTAAAATAGTAGAATAATTTAATTTTTAAATAAAAAATGATGCCACTTTTAAATATTATTTGCAAAATCTACTTAATTATAGAAGGAGTAATAGACAGTGTTTTCAAACGATCAAATAGCATCTTTTAATGAATTAGAATTATCTTTATATAATTATATTTCTCGAAACATGGAAAAAGTAGCATACATGAGGATACGTGAAATAGCAGATGAAACACATGTTTCAACTTCAACGATATTACGTTTTTGTAGGAAACTAAATTGCGACGGATTTTCTGAATTTAAAGTAAAGTTGAAAATGTATTTAGAGGAAGAAAAGAAAACTAGCGTTAAAAGTGCTCATCATACTTTAGTAGACTTTTTTGAAAGAACATTAAAAGGTGATTTAGAAGAAAAAATTAAAGAAGCAGCAATGCAAATTAACAAAGCCGAAACGGTCATTTTTATTGGAATCGGCAGTTCTGGTATATTAGCAGAATACGGATCAAGATATTTCTCAAGTTTAGGAAGATTTTCATTGTACATAAAGGACCCGCATTTTCCGATTCATTCGAAACTAAGAAATAATAGTGTAACAATTGCGTTATCAGTATCAGGAGAGAATAATTTCACTGTAAATCATTTAAATTTACTTAAGCAAGAAGGATGTAATATTATTAGCATTACAAATAATAAATTGTCTACTATTGCTAAAATGTCTGATCTAAATATTCCTTATTATGTGACAGAAGAGTATGTTGACACTACAAATATTACTACCCAAGTTCCAGTAGTTTATATTATAGAAGCGATTGCACGTGAAATTTATAAAATTAATCAATAGTTTAGTTTATTTTTAGTAAAAAAGTGCTGGAATAAAAATTTTAAAAGGCATTGAATTTTAAAATATCCGTATGAAGCTATAAGACTGAGAGGTTCGAAAAATAAACTTCATTTATAAATAATTTAATTTAAGCATGCAAAAGAAGGGGATGAGAGACTGTTCTCTTTTTTTGTTTAAAAATGTTTTGAATAATTAACAGCATATTTATAGTCAAATGGAAAAAGCAAATTGAATCGTTAAAGGATAAATAGAAAGTTAATTATAAAGTTATCTTTCAAAAACGTTAGTAAAGATACTTAAAATTCTTTATTCTCTGTCTGAATATTATATTTGTGCATTAATTTTTTTGCTTGTTCAATACCACTTTCTGTTAAATAAACTGATTTTGCACGGTTGCTACCAAATATAAGATTATTATTCGATAATTTATCAAGAGTATCGAAATGATATCCTTTCCAGCTCCTATGGTTAGTTTCACCTAATCCAGCATTTTCTTCAAATGAGGTTAAATATAACAACAATAATGTTAATTCATCAATCCGTTCTTGCACTCGATCAGTTCCTTTCTTTCACTTCTATTATTTCAATCATTTAATATAGTCATTCGATCTCGCTGACCACAATTAGGACAAGTAACAATGCGCTCATTTATTTTACCTGTTTTAAATGCTAATGCAAAATTTAATTTCGATAATTTAAAGCGATTACCGCAATAAGGACAAATAAAATGAGTGGTTTTTGTTCGAAGTTCTGAAAATTTATAAACAAAAACAAATACCAAAATCAATATGAGAATTGATTGGAAAAGACCAAAAAAATAATTTTGATTCATCCTAATCCCTCTTCCTTTTCTATTGACATATCATATGCTTTAACCAAAATAAAGATCAAATCATTTGTTAATTATGAATCTATTATACAATTCATTTTTAGTGGCATTCAATTTTAGAGTTTTCTATGACAGATCTTTTTTATATTTTTAAATAAAAATGAACAGAATACCAAAAATTAGGAAATAATAAGTCGTAATTAAAAAATTGAATCTCATTTGAAAGGAAACTATTATGAATATAAAATTCTTGTTTATATTAAACGATCAGATTCCTACTGAACCAGCTTATGTTGCGAATACTGGGAGCTATATTGACGGTGCTTTAAATATATATTTGAACGAAACTTTATATTTCCATGATCCAAATATTAATTTAACAGAGTTTGCCGTCCAACTTAATGAATGGGTTCAAAAGGTAGAAAATGGATTGCGGCAAAATATGAATTATGAATCGATTAATCGAAATGAAGATCTTATGAACTTTCTTTATAAGGGAAATGATAATTGGACTATTTACTCTGTATGGCAAATGTTTGAACCAGTTGAATCCATTAATACAGAATCCCTAATCGAATCAGTTAATAAGTTTCTTACGGAGTTAAATGGTGGCCTTATTGAATATAACTATGATTTCACGTTAGATAAATTTAAACCGCAATAATTTTTTAAAAATGAAAAGCTTTAAGTAGGTTATGCAGTTGTTAAATTTAGTAAAAAGTGAATCGAATTAGAGGATTATCAATTTTCATAAAGAAATGATAATTTAATGAACTTTTACTATTAGTGGATTTATATTCAAACATTGATGGTAAATATTTCAGGAGAAGTTTATCTAAAGGAGAGGTTCAAATGATTAATACGCTTGGACAAGTAATGGTATACGTAAACAATCAGGAAGAGGCAATGAATTTTTGGACTGAAAAAGTAGGATTTAGTGTAATTTCTGACAATAACAATGGTCATGGAATGCGATGGATTGAAGTGGCTCCTTCAAAAAATGCAGAAACAAGTATAGTGCTACATAATAAGGAGTTAATTTCGAAAATGCAACCTTCTCTAAATCTTGGTACACCTTCTTTAATGTTCTTTACAAATAATATTGATGAATTATATAGTAACTTAACAAATAAAAAAGTTACTGTTGGAGAAATCGTAGAAATGCCAACTGGTCGGGTATTTAATTTTGCCGATGATGAGCAAAATTACTTTGCAGTTATGGAAAAAAAGTAGGAATTTATACATATTAGACCCTTTGCATTGGTTCAAAAAAATAAAAACACATTGAAAGAAATTTCTATGTGTTTTTTTCGTTAGATTGAAAAAAACACCTTTATCTATAAGATAAAAGTGAAAGTACCTGTTTGCCATTGCCACCAAGAAAATCAGGTTAATATATCGTATGTTAGGGAAATTAAACAGTTCTTTTTTGGGAGATGGTAATAATTTACAGAAAAGTTGAAAATGCTATTTAGTAAATTTATACACATTTTAAAATAGATAATTTTCGAATTTATCTGTTAAAATAAACCTTAAGATTAATCATAAAAGGAGAAAACAACGAATGATGAAATTATTTTCCAAAAAGATTGTATTATTAGTTACGTCTTTAATGATTTTACTAATGATTAGTGGAGCTTTAATTTCACTAACGTATATTCCTCAAAAAGTTTACAAAGAGAATTATAATCAACAGCAGTCTATAGATCGCTCTATGGAAGGTAAATCATAATCAGTTAAAAAGCTCTAATAAGGGCTTTTTGTGTTTTAGTGATAAAATAATAAATTTTACCAAAGATTTTTAATTTCGGGGGGACTGTTATGTCGATTCAAAAAAGAATTAGAGATTATGGTGTAATTATTGGGAATTTGGAAACTGGACAATTAAATTCAATATCCGATGTTGAAGGGGTTACAGTTGGTCATGTAACAATAAGCGATCAAGATATTCAGACGGGAGTAACTGCAATTTTACCTCATCAGGGGAATCTTTTTAAGGAAAAGTTAATTGCGTCTAGCCATGTAATTAATGGGTTTGGTAAAACGATGGGGACAATTCAGATCAATGAGTTAGGAACAATTGAAACGCCAATTATTTTAACAAATACACTAAGTATTGGCACAGCTGCAGACGCTTTAATAGAGTATATGTTAGAACAAAATTCGGAAATAGGTCGCACAACAGGAACCGTTAACCCAGTGATCTGCGAATGTAATGACATGCATTTAAACGATATTCGAACTAGATATATTACAAGAGACCATGTTCATCAAGCTATACATAATGCTGACAATCTAGTAAAAGAAGGCACTGTCGGAGCAGGAACAGGTATGCTTTGTTATTCATTAAAAGGAGGAATTGGTACAGCTTCCCGACTTATGAAACTGGATCATGGGACATATACAATGGGAGTTTTAGTGTTAACAAACTTTGGGATATTAAGTGATTTAAAAGTGAACGGAAAGCCCGTTGGAAAAGAGTTAAAAGACCATATCTTAAATGAACGAGAAGAGCAAGATAAAGGTTCAATAATTATGATTGTAGCAACAGACTTGCCTGTATCTGAAAGACAGCTTAATAGAATCATAAAAAGAACGGTTACTGGATTATCAAGAACAGGTTCAATCATCACTACAGGAAGTGGTGAAGTAGTGATCGGCTTTTCAACAGCAACTAAAATCCCTCATGAAAAAACTTCAAATTGTCTTTTTGTACCGACTATACACGAAGAGGACATTGATCTAGCTTTTAGGGCAGTTGGAGAAGCAACTGAAGAAGCTGTTTTAAACTCACTAATAACTGCAACGCATATTATAGGAAGAGATGGCAATGAAAGACCAGCTTTTAAAGATTTAATTAAAAAATATAATGTTGACCTAATATAGATTACTAGGTTCTAATCTAGTAATTAAATTCATAAACTACTCTTAAACTTATGGATGGACAAGCATTAAGTTAGGAGGCAGAAAATGAAAAAAATAGTGATTGTTATATGTACTTTTTTGACTTGTTTATGTGTTAATATAATATTTTTTGAACTAACGGGTTTAAAAAAGACTAACGCAATGCAAAATGTAGCACCTAAGAATGTAGCAAAAAATGAGGTAAGTATTAATAAAAATATAAATATTTTAAAGCTACCTCTACCGAATAGTGAACAAGTAAAATATAGTGTGGAAAAACTACCTATTAATTTTAATAAAGTAGAAATAAAAAAATTAAATAGTAAATAAAGTGATTAGTAGAGTTCAGGTTAACTTTCAAATAAATATGGTAACCCACTAACAGGATTTGTTTCCTAGCGGGTTATCTTTTTTTTATTAAGGATATAGGGAGAGAATGTACTGAGTATTATTTTAGTGTTTGACTTGTTGCTAACGCGAACATTAAGTGAACAATATTGATAAAGTCGTGAACTTCGTTGATATAATCCTAGATCTCGTTGATATATAGCATACTGCCGTTGATAAATGGCCAAATCCCGTTGATATTTAGTCTGCGCACGTTCATTTAAAGATATATCCGCTTAGTATAACACCGGATTCCATTTGGATTACAACCATCGCGTGATAAAACCAAGCTATATACATTAAAAAAGGTATTGTTTGCATTAAAAAAATTTATTAAAAGAAAAATAAAAAAACCTTAGCCAATAGAATTGGACTAAGGTAGTTTAAATTGCGTATCCTTTTATAAAGTGCCAAATTCATAGGATAGTACAATTTAGAAGACTACTTTTTAATCTAATTGAAAAACAGTAATTGAAGCTCCATGCCCTGTTAGTAGTGTGACAATACCTGTCAAACCGAAAATTTCAAGTGAAATAGTATCTCCTGCATTTAACGGCAATATTCCATAATGATGAAATATAGATAGACTTAATAAAGGGGCAACAATAGTTGAAAGTTCTGGAACACCATTTATTAAAATTCGTGTAGTCAATGCTAAGGCTGCAGTAGTATTTACTGTATAAGCAAGATAATATACACCAGCATTTGCAACTGTAATCGTATCAAATGTTCCATTAATTGTGAATCCAGTACTCAAAGTTTGGGCAGTTGGTAGAGGAACAACTGTACCTCCAACTGCTACAGGAAGAACTCCTGCACTATTCAAAGCAAAGGCATAAGGGCCTTTTGGACCTGTAGGGCCAGTAGGACCAGTAGAACCTGTAGCGCCTCTTTGACCAGTAGCACCAGTAACGCCAGTATTACCAGTAACACCCGTAGGACCAGTAGCTCCAGTATTACCAGTAACCCC
>NZ_NUEU01000039.1:0-3885 GCF_002556365.1 Bacillus sp. AFS002410 | reverse complement strand
ACACTTTCAATAGTCGGTGCTTTAATATTTGGACAAGCAGCCATTCAAGCTGGTTTTATATCAAATTCCATGATCATTATTGTTGCTGTTACTGCAATAGCTAGCTTCGCTATACCATACTACAAAATGTCGATTGTGGCGAGAATTTTTCGATATGCGATATTATTGGCTGGAGCATATGTTGGCTTGTTAGGCGTTTCATTCGTGAGCATGATAATCTTTATCCATTTATGCAGTCTTCGTTCGTTTAGTGAACCATACTTTGCTCCTTTTGCTACATTTCGGTTCAAAAGCCAAAGAGATACTATTTTAGTTCTGCCTCCAGGAGGAAATCCTAATCCTGTTAAATAACAAAGTAATGGTGAATAAATAGGTAAAACAAGAAAAAAAGAAACACCATAGCTTAATATAAATAGGTGCTTCTTTTTATTATATTTTAATCTTCAGTGAAGGTTAATATAACGCTTTATTAATATGATTTGTTTGGTCACCTATATCTACTATACTATTACAGGCTTTTTTTGCTGTAATTAGCTCTCGGATACAGAAATGAAGTAAGTCTAACCATCAAAAAACAGAAGATTATGGAAGCATTGTGGACTGTTGATTCAAATATTAAAGCTGATGATTTCTTTAATATGCAATTATATTGAAAATAATCCTATTTTGGGCAACATTTTACCTTTCATTATGGCAAGAAAGGTAAGCCTCTCCGGAGTCAGAGACCTTGGCACGTAACACATTGATTGATACGGCAACTCGGGAGACTGGGAGGGGGTGGAGTTCGATTTACCGTAAGGTAAAAAGACTTCTTTCTACTCGACTATTTTGAAAAGAAGTATTTAATTATACAATCTATTGTGATTTCTTTTCTCTACTTAATCCACGAACAATCTGCTTCAGGGGATATATATATTGATAAATGATAAGTAAAGCTCAATAAGGGTATGCTTTCTTTCTCATTCCAACGTCGTTAATTTGTACATCGACAGTGACTTTGAAGTTTGCTTTTTGAAATATTTTATTCCAATCTTTTTCATATTTCTTGAAATCTTTTGGATTTGCAAGATGTAATTTTTCACCAAAACCGAAAATATCTCCACCTATTTTTTGTGTTTGTAATAACCCATCAAGAATCATTGACTTCACAATTTTTTCACTTGATTTTGCGTATTTATCAAGTGTTTTAGCTTTATCGAAATCATCATTACATAATACTTCATCAATATGACCAATTGCATTTACTTTTACATGAATATGTGGAATATCTTTTTTAATTTGAATTATGGTTTTCGTTTTTACACGAGTTAATTCCATTGAGTCATATTTATCTTTTTCACATGGTATTTGAATATTTGTTTCTTTAATTAAATTATCTACAAATTGAACAGCTCTTGCAGGTGGACCATCTAGCCATCCACTAAGTTTGCCATTTTTAAACACTGCCAATCCATTAATTGCTCCATACGCTGATTTTACTGTTTCAGTATTAGCTAACGTGCCTGCTTCAGGTGTTTCTTGCACTAGAGTTACTCCATCAATAGTAGGCTCTCTTCCTTTACTAGATACTGCAGAAATTACTTCGCGTATTAGAGTTTCATGATTTTCTCCTAATAAGCTAGAAGTATTTTTTATCTTACCAGTAAGTGATTTGGCAGGAATCTTGTCAAGTGGTGGTAAACTTTTTAATATGTCATAAACACTAGCTTTTCTTGCAAGTATAACTGGGATATTTACACGTATTTTTGAATCTCTTTCAAATACATCGAACAAAAAATCTACCGATTCTTCTTTTGCTAATGTTTCACCTATAACTATAAGGCTTACATGGGAATAAATATTAATACGTGAGTTGCTTTTTGACAATTTCCGAGCAGCCTCTGAAATTGTTCTTCCTTTTTCAACTAAAGCTATCACTGGAAGACCTTGTGAACTAGTTTGTGTTGCAATTGCACTTGGATTAATTATTTGAAAGACCACTGAATACTGCTTTTCTTTTGGTAAATAATCTATACCCATTGCAACTACAATGGACACAGAATTTAACTCTTTATAGTTTGAACATCCTCCAAATAATAAACATAATAAAACAATTAAACTGAAAAATTTTTTCCTCATAAAGTACTACCACAACTTTACATTTTTTTGATTAGTATTTCTTAATTAATTTAATTTCATGTATTAATACTGAATAACTTTTAAAAGTGTTAAGTCTACTCATTATCGGTAATAAAAAAAGATTGTTCTGTTGAATCATAATAAGATCCTATAGAACAATCTTTTTATTGCCTTATACCTACAATCCAAAGAATTCCAACTATTAAACAACCCATCCCAAAACCCAAATGAGCTAGTTTTCTTTTTTCATTGATTTCATTTAAATACTCTCGCGCATTTTGTCACCTCTAAAGTTATATTCCCCTTAAAAAGATAAAATTATTCTTTATTTTGAACTACATTTCCAGATGAATATCGTATGCAAATCTAGTTTACATAAAGCTTCTTAACGGAAGTTGAAAAAAAGCCAATCCCTTGTTGATGTGCCCCTTAAAAGTTAGACGCGCAAACTAACTTTTAAGGGGTGTTTTTATGGCTAAATTTTCATCAGATGAAAAAATAAACATGATTTTAAGATACTTAGAAGGTAATGAAAGTATTAAGAAAATTGCTAAAGAGGTTCGAGTTAATGTTTCTATTTTAAGTGGTTGGATTAGACTTTATGAACAAAACGGCTTAGAGGCATTTTTCAAACCCTATACAAATTATTCTGCGGAGTTTAAACTAAATGTACTTAATTATATGAACGAAACGGGTACATCTTCGTACGAAGCAGCTGCGATTTTCAATATTTCTTCACCTGGTATGATACGAAACTGGAGAAGTGCATTTGGAACTGGAGGATTTGATGCCCTACCATTAAATCGAAAGAGTCAGATCAAGGGTGGCACTATCAGATGAACAGTTATCAACATAAACTAAAAGAACACGGTATTATCCAAAGTATGTCCCGTAAGGGACATTGTTTAGATAACGCAGTCATGGAGAATTTCTTTGGCTTATTAAAATCTGAACTACTTTACCTACAAGAATTTGAGAGTATGGAGCATTTTGAAACAGAATTAGCAGATTATATACATTACTATAATCACAAAAGAATGAAGGCGAAATTAAAAGACTTGAGTCCAGTTGAATACCGAACTCAAGTCTTAGAAGCTGCCTAATCCTATTTGTCTAACTTTATTGGGTCAGATCATGTGGCAAGGGATTGGCTTTTTGTTTTTTTTCTCACGATATACAGCCTTTTATATATCGTTGATCTACAAGTTTCATTGGGGTGGTCTTGTACATCTAGTATAACCTTTTTTTGTATAAAATCCTGCATATAAACTTCGTGTTCCCACATTTATATTGTTTTATAAACTGGATTTTGCTTTGGAAAAGAAACAAATTTATTTCAAAGTGATGGAACATTTCATAGTACTTATGAAGAAACAGAATCTATTTCAATATACGGTATTCAGCTACATCTTTTTATTTGTTTAGGTGTACCTTTTCGATATTGTTTATGTATTTTTTTATGTAATTATATACGTGCACTTTTCTGTTTGTTCGTATGCATCATGGTAGATATTTTTGGGGATATAAACAAATAGGAAGGGGGTTTTTTCCATAAACTATTACAGACACCTTAATATATATATTATATACGAATGCCATTAAACTCGAACTAATCTTGCTCTTGGTGCTAGAGTTTGCTTAGGAAAAGAAATGAATTGATGTCGGAGTGATGGTCTATTTCATAGAACTTTAGAAGAATCAAGGGAATAATTTCGTGTGTGGTAAAGTTAATCACTAGAAATTCTTAAACTATCCTGAAAATTACTA
>NZ_NUEU01000038.1:0-635 GCF_002556365.1 Bacillus sp. AFS002410 | reverse complement strand
GACCTATGCTCGGCCGCACACGCATGCATTAGTTGAATTGGAATCTATCATCTAAGGTAAATAAACTTTATCCAATTTGTCTTTTTTAGAAGAAATTTATTAGTAATTTGTAACTTCATTTTATTTGAGATATAATAGCTTTAACCATTTGCTTTACCAAGATCCACGGTTGATTTTACCCTTATTCTATTTTCGAATAGGGGTTTTTAATTTTATAAGACATAAATAAAGTCAGATTCTATCAAGTAGAATCTGACTAATTTTAGTTAATTATGCTTTTTTTACATTAGTTGCTTGTGGTCCGCGTTGTCCTTTTTCTACTTCAAACGTAACTGCTTGACCTTCATCTAATGATTTGAAACCATCAGTTTGAATTGCTGAAAAGTGAACGAATACATCGTCACCATTTTCACGCTCGATGAATCCAAAACCTTTTTCTGCATTAAACCATTTTACTTTACCATGTTCCATTTTTGTTTCCTCCTAGTGCGATTTACACACATTAATATTTCTATATTAACATAATAGTTAGTGATAATCAAATTACCCTAAATAAAAGGACATTCCTAATTTATATAACTAATTAATAAAACCTACTTATGCAACTAACGCATTAGTTCGTATTATAAGGTCAA
>NZ_NUEU01000037.1:0-6387 GCF_002556365.1 Bacillus sp. AFS002410 | reverse complement strand
AATCCTTAGGAATTTCTACGGATACCGATTCGTTTTGGTCTTTCGGGTACATTCCTATTACCTTATTAAAAAACTTCTCTACGAGCCTTTTAAACACGAATTTCACTCCTAACGGTTTTTTAAAAGCAGGAGGAAATTCCCCCTGCCATGTTTAATTAAAATTCTTCGTTATCAAACGAACCAAAATCTATTTCAGCATCTTCTTGGTCGGAAGATTCCACTTCAGTTTCTTCAACTGTTTCTGTGCCCTTCTCTTGAGGAACAACCTCTTCATCACTTGTTTGCTCCTCTTCGTTTGTAGAGACTGTTTCCTGATTTTCTTTCCACTCATGCCATGCTACTGCGGAACCAGCTACACGTTTACGGTACTCGTCCACAAACTCAACAATCTTTCCAGAAGAAATTCCTAGTTCGTTGGCCAATTTATAGTAAGACTCACCCTCAATTTTTCGTTTAACAATATTTGCGAAATCATATGGCAAATCAGTATAGTTTGGTGATAAGCCACTCAAAATGAAGTTATCTACAATTTCACGATCCAATTGCTCTTCTTCAACGCGAGTTTTTACTTTTTCTTGAGGAAGCTCTAAATCAGCTTCAAGTTGTTCATGTGTAGGCTGCACTTCTGAAACAACGCCTTTATCATCAACCTTATATTCTGTGACAGGTTTATTTGTTTTTGCATTGATCGTAACGTTGTAATTAACTACTAATGAATCCAAATTAACTTCTACTTTTTGGTCAATCATTTCGGATAGCTGGTCTAACTTACCATCTAAAGCAGTGCCGTTTATTTCTAAGACAATTTCTTTTACGCCCTTTGGTTTAAGATTTACCTTTTTAACTAATGCATTAAATTCAACGTATGCCATTTTAATATTCCTCCTAGAATAATTGATTAATAGTTACTTCAATACGTGGTGAATTGCTATACCATTTACTAACAGTCAGTTCTACTACTTGGCTATCATCTTTCCAAATGATTGATTTAAGAGCATCCTTAACCCCTTTAACATAGTTGTCTACGTCTGGTTTTGTTGTTGGTCTTAAAATACCTTGCTCAGCTTCAATTACTTTTTTCTTAGAAAAACTTTTTAAAATGGATTTATAAACTTTAACTTCTAACTTTAGTGGACCTTCTAAAAGTTGTTCTGGTCTATAATCTGCTGCAGCTAATTTGCAGTACTCTTTAAAGTCCTTTGATTTCTTAGGATCATAAGCTCTTGTAAAACCACCTTGAGTACTAAACTTTGGTCTACCTTGTGCAACTGGTTCTCCGTATATTGTGAAGTTAATCTGCTTACTCATATTTTCAAATTCCTTACAACATCTTGAAGTGCAGCCATATTTAAAATTTGATAGTTTGTACCTTTAACGCCTAAACTACGGGTCTTAATAATCCCTACTATTTCTAATTTTCTTAATGCAGCTACAGTAATTGAATTAGTAGCTGATAATGTTTTAATGCAAATTTTGCCTTTTTCTTCACCCTTTATAGCGTTGAAAAATTCTCTTACTGCAAATCCTTCCGAACGCGATAAACATTTAGCAATTACTTCAGTAGTTGTACTAATGATCATTGTTTTTCCCCTTTCTTAACCCAATCCAATTTTTCTTGGCTTGATTCTGCCTTTTATTTCTTGATCCATAATGAGTAATGCTATTTCTACTTGAGGTCTTTGGAAGGTTTTTGACAAATCCCAAATGCTTGTACCTTCTTTCCAAAGTCTTACAAATTCTTTTATTTCCGATTTGTCCCAAGTAAAATCTAACTCTTCCAGGACGATAACAACTTCTTTTCGTTTTCTTGTTGGATCCATTAACTTACTCGTTTTCATTGGAACACTCTATCCCCTTCCTAAGTACCTTCATATTCTCCGGATCTATAACCTCGCCACATTTCTTGCACCCTCTCAACAAGCGATGTTTTACGATTTTTAATTTGAAAGAACCATGTCCACAATTAGTGCAGATACCTGGACGAACAAATTCTTGTTCATTCGTTTCCAGGTCATCTTTTTTAAATAATTCATTCCAACCTTTCTTTTTCATGAATTCCTCCGAAAAGTTAGGTATATTTTAATCACTACTGGTATATAATTAATCCAAGCCTTGTCGAAAGGGTACTCAGAGGACCTCCTGATTCTGCTCCTGAATGTCCTAGCTTTCAGGGGCACCCTTTTTATTCCGTTCATATGTTTAAACATTTAGACTCAATCATTAAATTTATCTCATATCCTTAGCATTCTTAAACGTAATGATCGTTTCTTTTGTTACATCTGCATTTAATCTAGAAATCATTCGATCATCATAAATTTGTTTGGCTCGTTCTCCCCTAAGATTACTTGTCGTAATCGTTGACTTCCCTTGCCTAGATTCATAGACATTGAATAGCAGCTTAGATATAAAATCACTTGCTACCTTTTCCGTATCAATACGACCAACTTCAGCCCCTAAATCATCAATTACTAAAATATCGGCTTCTTCCATCAGCTTTAAAAAGTATTCTTGAGTGTATTTTGATTCCTTGTTATTAAACGAATCCAGAATTAGACTGACCATTTTAGGGACACTAATGAATAAGCACCTTCTTTTTTCACTAACACTTTTAGCAATCGAATACGCTAAATGACTTTTACCTACCCCAGCATTTCCAGTTATAACAACGTTAAATTTGTTTCCGAACTTATACCATTTAGCACATTGTTCTGCTTTCTGTTTTGCTAAAGTTGTTTCTTCACAAATAGTCTTATAGTTTTCTAGAGTGCTAGTTAGAAGCTTTTGATTAGAAAAAACTGAATATCTTTCAAGGTGTAAACAAATATTCGACTCTTGTTCTTTTTGAATATCCTGGTTTACTTTTTGTTGAAATGCCTGTCCTCTTGAATCGCAGAAGCACTTTGGGCAGTTAGCTCTACCATCTGAAAACTGAATCCATTGTTTTTTATGCATGTCACAATATTTATCGATATATTTAGCGCCACTGTTTCTAAAGCAAATTTCCATAACCGTATCAATATTTACTTTTTGCATTACCAACCTAGCTCCTCATCTTCTTTATTTTCGATGATTCGATGATTACTAGTTCCTTTATTTGCTTTCATAAGCAGATTATCAAAGCGTTTTCTAAGTTTGCTAGTCGATAAGACATTAGACATTTCAAAAGGATCCGATTGAACAAATTGAATTACTCTGCAAATGTCATGTCGATTTCTATTGTCATTTTCTACCATTAACCTAATATCATTAGCCCATGAGTTCTTATTAGGTTCTTTAAAGTTTGGATTATTCTTCTTAATTTGTTGAATAAAGAAATCAACTACTTTTAAATCGTCTTCCGAAAACTTTAGTTTTTTGGAAGGAGTGACATTATTATTTATATCTATATCTTTATCTAATTCTTTATCTATATCTGTACCGTCACGTGACGTCACGCGAACGTCACTCGTTCCTATGCGTTTTTTTCGATCACGGTACTTCTTATTTCGCTCTGCGTTAAGTTGTTTTACCCTTTCCATACCTTCAATATTCTGATGTTTTTCCCAGTTAGTAATAGATATAAAGTCATCTTCATCAATCTCTATCATTCCGAATTGCTTAAAAGTTTGTAATGCTATTTTGATAGTATTTAAGTTCTCATCAAATGATATAGATAACATTTCTTCTGTATATGGCATTTGTGGAGTGAAATAAATTATCCCTGCATTGTTCGTTCTTCCTGCTAACGATAATAGTTGAAACCAAATGAGTAGCATATCCCGTCCACCCGGTAAACTCTTTATCATTTTTATTTTTTCATCGCTAAAAATGTTTGTTGAAATTTTAATCCATTTAATTTCGCTCATGATGCCCACTCCTTCCCTTGTTGATGGAATACCAGGGACTCGTTAGATCCCCTAGCTATCAATTAAAACTCGTCTAAATCATCAAATGTAATCTCTTCAGGCTCTGCAGGTTTCTTCTTGTTCCCCTCTAAATCGATTAGTTTTGATAGACCAACTACTTGCTGTAACGTTAGTTCTTTAGGTGTTTTATTAAAATTAACTTTGATGATGTTTTTAAGGTCGTCTTCACTTAAGCTGTACTTAACTTGTTTGCTTTTAATTTCACTCCATCGTGATTTCATTTCATCCTCTGGATCAATTACTTCACCTTCGCCAATATGAATTTGATTAGGCGTGATATCTACACGTTGATTTGGTTTGTCATAAGAATCCAATTGACTTCCTTGTACTTGTTCGTCTTCAAAATTCAATTCGAATGCTGCCTTTAAGGCCCTTCTAACCATGTGCTTTTTATACATGTCGTTAAAATAATTGGTCCACATTGTCTTTTGCATGCCGATGTTTGAACGTGTAAAATGTTCTACTTCATTGACTTCCATTAATACTGAAAAAGGTTGTATTCCTTGTTTATAGGCAAATGCATAACCACCAATTACTTTTCCTCTTGGAAAACCAAAGGAATGTACGTCTATTACCATGAAATATCTACCGTCTTCACCTTTCTCTTGATGCATTTTAAATTCGTCATTTTCATGAACTAATTGAACATCGTAACCTAAATAACCAACTGATTCTTTAGCTTTTCGAACATAGTAATCGATTCCAAACTGAACTGTAAGTTGTCCTCCGCGTACGGCAGGGTAAATTTCATTTGCAATTGGATTTGCACCTGAAGCTTTTGCAATCGACATAAATAACTTAAACTGTGATTCGTTGCAATCCTTACCAATTGTTTCACGAATTGTTAATACATCCTGTTCTGTTACTTCGCCAAAAGCTAAAACTGATAAATTTTGAATTGCTACTTGATTAGTCATTGAAAATTACCTCCTCAATATTTTCAGTAATGATTTTAGTTCGAATGATTTTAACTACTTTCCCATTAATAAAATTTGCTACAAATCTTGCTTCTTCTAAGTCATGAATAGCTAGTCTGCAGCTATCCAAACCAACATCAACACCCTCAAGCTGTTCTTGAGAAAGCCAAATCAATCCCCTAACATACAATTCATCAACCACTTTAACTGCGTAGTATGATTCAGCACTGTTTTTAATTAATCGTTGTTCAGCCATTGCTTACAGCCTCCAATCCATGAGTTTTGATATTAAAATCTGTATCTACTACCCTAGCTACTACCAGCTGACCAGTAGGTTTAGAGAATTTAAGAATCGATTCTGCGTTATCAACAAATGTTGGTAGGATCACTTCGGATTGCTTAGAAAGAACCTCACTTAGTTCTAAACCACATTTAATACGTTCTGCAGTTGATAACTTACTAAACGGTTTACCATCCCATTCAATTTCAAACGTTGCTCTTTCTTCACCGTTCTTTAATTGCTCAAACAACTTAACTGAGATATTCGTAAATAATGAATCAATCTTTTTAACCATTAATTCAGAACGCTTTGTTCTAAACTCTTTAATTGCATCAATGATTGCTAATGACTTGTTTCGATTAGTGCGAATGTCTTCTTTATTCGTTTCAGCTTCAATTAATTCAGTTTTAAGTCGTTCCACCTGGTTCACTTGATTTAATTGAGTTCTGATTTGAATAATTTCGTTGTTGATTTGCTCTAATAAGTCCTGGTCAATTGGGATGAGTTTAGTATCTTCTAGTGCTTCTAATTGAGCTTTTAGTCGTTTGTTCTCGCCTTCAAGTTGTTTACCATAATTTAATTCTTTATCGAATCGAGCTTGATTCTCTTTTGAAACTTGTAATTTTGCTTCATTAGTTAATTCTTGGCCACAAGTAGCACAGTGATGATCAATATCTTCTCTTCTAATTGAAAGTACCTTTTCTTTTTGTCTTTTCAATTGTGGATATAATGTTGATATCATAGTTCTAACTGTGAATATCTCGTTATTTACTTGTTGATTTTGAGATTGTAATTTATTTATTTCAGCTTTTTGAGTTTCTAATTGCTGCAAAGTCTTTTCGTTAACACGATCTAAATTATCGAACTTGAACTTTTCTAATTGCTCCCGCAAAGTAACGACTCTTTCTCCAGCACGTTCAGAAGACTTGTCCAATTGTTTGTATTGTTCACGATGTACTTTTTCTAAATCATCTAAGTTATGTTTTTTTAACTCTGGTTCTAACGTGTTCACTGACATTTCATGAAGTTCTGCAAATACTTCTTTGTTTAATGGTTCTGGAACATACTGCAGCAACTGTTTTCTTTGGTCCTGCCAATTTTGGCTAAAAAAATAAGTCGGATTGAAAATTGATAAGAACAAGTCTTTATCAAAAAGTTCGCTTACAAGTTCATTAAACTTAGTAGCCTTTTCAGGCACCTCGTTAATAAAGTACTTAGCTGTTTTCTTTTGAGTTTTAGCTAATTGAAATTCTTTTCCATCTACGTTTAGAACTAGTAAAACTGT
>NZ_NUEU01000036.1:0-1934 GCF_002556365.1 Bacillus sp. AFS002410 | reverse complement strand
CCATTCTACTCGACTAGTTGAACAACATTAGACTGCTTAAGTAGTCTATTTTTTATTGTATTATCAAGCAGTATAGTTGAAGAAGAAGTGACCATTTATATTATTTTATTTTTTTTGAAACGTTTTTGTAGTATTGAGTGTCTAACTGATAGAAAAGAGAGGTGAGCACATGTCGTTTGAGAAAAAAGTAAAGAAGGCAAAAAGAGGAAACGAAAAAGCATTTCAAGAGTTAATTCAAGATGAAAAGAACAAACTATTTCGTATGGCCTTTTTATACGTGAAAAATGATGATGATGCCCTTGATATTATGCAAGATACTATTTATAAAGCTTTTATATCAATTAAACAACTAAAAGATCCTCTTTATTTTTCCACTTGGATATCAAGAATTTTAATTAATAGTGCATTGGATTTTATTAAGAAAAACAACCGTATAATTCCTTTTAGTGATGTTGATGGATTTCGCAATGAACAGAATTTTCGAATTGAAGAAAAATTGGACTTAGTAGAAGCAATTGAGCGATTAGAAGTGCAATATAAAACAGTGATTATTTTAAGATTTTATAAAGACCTTTCTATAAAACAGATTGCTGAAATATTGAAATGCCCTGAAGGAACTGTCAAAACTCGATTACATAGAGCCATTAATCAATTGAAATCGGATTTAAAAGAGGAGTGTATCTGATGAACGATTATTTATCTAACAACTTAAAAATAGAGATGGACAAAATAAAAATTCCTGAAGATAAATTGGATCAAGCGCTCGAACATGCCATCAAGAGAGGTAAAAAGAAACATCAAAGTCTTGGTAAGAAAGTGGTCTACTTGAGCAGTGCAGTAGTTCTTTTAGTTGGCCTATTAATAGGTTCAGCATTTGTTTCTCCAGCTATGGCAAGAGTCGTATCCAAAATTCCGTATTTAGGACAAATTTTTGAATTTAAGAATGATGTAGTTACTGTCATTTCAGAAGAACTAAGAGCAAAAGGTTACAACATTAGTGGAGCAGGGGTTTCATTTCCTGAAAAGGAAATAAATATAGGAATTAAAGGTTCAGAAAAGTATTTTGATACAGTAAAATCTGATGTAGAGGATATTGCGAAGGACATTCTACATTCTAGAAATTATGATGCATATACTGTTAAAGTTAGTAAATTTAAAGAGCGTAAGCTTGAAATGTCTGAAGAGGAGAGAAATAGGCTAAAAAAAGATGCTGAATTAATGGGTGCCGTTGATAAATTGCGTGAAAAATACCATTTCGAAAAACTGAGTTTAAGTTCTTCTCGAAAGATTGTTGATATAGACATACCGGACAATGAGAAACGAACGGAAGAAATTAAAAAAGAAGTTAAGAGTATACTATGGACAAAAACTAAAGAAGAATTTACGGTAAAGCTAAAAAAAATAAACATGAAGAAAAGAGAGCAAGATAGAAGATGGGTGGAGATACTTAGTATAGTTCGTGAAGATTTATTAGGGAAAAAGGATTACAAAGTTAGAATGGTAGGATATTCCGTCCACCCAGAACCAGAGATCCAAATGTTTATTACTTTGCCTAGTTCGGACGAAAATGCGAAAGATTTTGCTCAACAACTTGAAAAAGTTATTGACGACTTTCTTAAATCAGAACAAATGAAATCAAGAGTTAAAAACGATCCCTACCACATTACAATATACAGTAAAGACGACAAGATAATAAATTAACTTTTAAAATGGAGATCGGTTTTGCTTATTAAGTAAGATTTGACTTATAAAACTAAACCAGCTAATAGTTTGTCAATAATTTTCAATAAAAAAATTTTGTGACTCATGTTATACTATTTTTGACATGCCAAATAATCTTCCACTCATTTAAAAATTGGAAGATTATGGTAATTGAAGGTGGTTCAGATTTTAAGCTAGATCTTGGAAAGTGGCTTTGCTTTTTAACAGGGCAT
>NZ_NUEU01000035.1:0-281 GCF_002556365.1 Bacillus sp. AFS002410 | reverse complement strand
AGCTATGTTTGTACCAGGAATTTATGTTGCAGTTACTTCATTTCATCAGGGAGTTATTCCTACGGTTTTATTAGTAAATTTTGCTGCACAGCGTGAAGGAGTGCCATTACCTGTAATTGTAGAAGCAATAGTAATGGAAATAGTATTTGAGTTATTACGAGAAGCTGGTGTTCGAATGCCAAGATTAATTGGACAAACACTTTCAATAGTCGGGGCATTGACATTTGGACAAGCAGCCATTCAAGCTGGTTTTATATCAAATTCCATGATCAGTATTGTTG
>NZ_NUEU01000115.1:0-52080 GCF_002556365.1 Bacillus sp. AFS002410 | reverse complement strand
CCTGTCGATCCTGTTACTCCTGTTGTTCCAGTTATTCCCGTCGCTCCGGTTGGACCTGTTTCTCCGGTTGATCCTGTTGAACCTGCTACTCCTGTCGCTCCTATTGGACCCGTTACTCCCGTTGAGCCTGTCGCTCCGGTTGGGCCTGTTTCTCCCATTGAGCCTGTCGATCCTGTTGCTCCGGTTGGGCCTGTCGATCCTGTTGGACCCGTTATTCCCGTCGCTCCAGTTGGGCCTGTCGATCCTGTTACTCCCGTTACCCCAGTTACTCCTGTTACTCCTGTTGTTCCAGTTATTCCCGTCGCTCCGGTTGGACCTGTTTCTCCCGTTGATCCTGTTGAACCTGCTACTCCTGTCGCTCCGGTTGGGCCCGTTGATCCAGTTGATCCTGCTACTCCTGTCGATCCTGTTGGGCCGGTTGCTCCCGTTGATCCTGTTTCTCCCGTTGATCCAGTTGATCCTGCTACTCCCGTCGATCCGGTTGGACCTATTTCTCCCGTTGATCCAGTTGATCCTGCTACTCCCGTCGCTCCGATTGGACCTATTTCTCCCGTTGATCCAGTTGATCCTGCTACTCCCGTCGCTCCGGTTGGACCTGTTTCTCCCGTCGCTCCGGTTGGACCAGTTGATCCTGTTACTCCTGTTGATCCTGCTACCCCAGTTGCTCCGGTTGGACCTGTTTCTCCGGTTAATCCTGTTGAACCTGCTACTCCTGTCGCTCCGGTTGGGCCTGTTTCTCCCATTAATCCAGTTGATCCTGCTACTCCCGTCACTCCGGTTGATCCTGTTGATCCTGCTACTCCCGTCGCTCCGGTTGGGCCTGTTGGACCTGTTACTCCAATTGATCCTGTTGAACCAGTTATTCCCGTCGCTCCGGTTGGACCTGTTACTCCAGTTGATCCAGTTTGACCTGCTGCTCCTGTAGTGCCGGTTGATCCTGCTACACCTGTCGCTCCCGTTGAGCCTGTTACTCCAGTTGATCCGGTTGGACCAGCTACTCCTGTCGTTCCAGTTGAGCCTGTTAATCCAGTTGATCCAGTTTGACCCGCTACTCCTGTCGCTCCAGTTGGTCCTGTTACTCCAGTTGATCCGGTTGGACCCGCTACTCCTGTCGGTCCGGTTGGTCCTGTTACTCCAGTTGGTCCGGTTGGACCTGTTACTCCAGTTACTCCAGTTTGTCCCGTTGAACCTGTTACACCATTCAACCCGGTCGATCCTGTTACCCCTGTTGCTCCGGTTGGACCTTTTTCCCCTCTTTTTCCTTCCTCTCCTCTAGGGCCTCGAGGGCCTCTACAACAGCAGCATTTTTTACAACAATTGCAATCACTTTTACAATCCTTACATCCACATTTTTTCCTTTTCTCTTCCTTACATATATGACTCTTTGAATCTTTGCAACAGCAGCACTTTTTACAACAATGACACTTATTGCAATGGCAGTCACACTTTTTTTTATCTTCTTTACCCAAAAAATCACCTATTTCTATATAGCTCAGGCTAGTCCTTATATGCTTACTTATAAGTTCGTACAAATTAAGATATGTTTATTTTTAATTTTTGGTTAGTTCGTTAGTCCAAACGTCTATAAAGATTTCATAATTATAAAAGGTTATTTGAATGTAATTACTTAATCATTAAAAAATATCGCATTCTATAAAACACATTTTTACTCTTTTCTTTAAATCTAAAAAGTTACCATTTGCAATAAAAAACGGCTGCCTAAGCAGCCGTTTTCAAAATTAAATACTATTTTTCTCGTCTTCAAATTCTACTTTAAAATAATTGACTACACGCCCGTAATATGGATAAAAGATCCCAAATACAACAAGAATCCATCCAATGTTAGTCAAATAATTAGGACCCCTAAAATTTTCAAAATAAGTTAATGTAATCATTAATAAGCCGAACAATATGTACAAAGCAGATATTAATGGTTTCATCATCGTCTCCTTTTACAATTTTTTCCTTTAGTTAACTAATATTCCATATAAAATTGTAATTACCTTTAGGCTTTTTAAATTGATTTTATAAGATTACTATAAACCTATTTTTTTAATAAAAATAAAGACCACCTCCTAAGATAAGAGGTGGTCATAAGAAGAAAGGATTAATGGTAACCCATTTTTAGTAGCTAAGCTACACTATGGGAGGAGTTCGTTTACGTTCGTTCGTCATTCGTTACACGTAAGGAAAGTAACCTGTAACTCTTCATCCGTTTGCTTATCAACCAATTTGATAGATCCATTTTTTATCTTCTTATCCTCACAGGAAAGTCTCATTCCTGTGAGGAATTAATAATAGTCTGTTCCATCAAATGGAATATTTATTGTAAAGTTTTTTGCATCAATTAATCCTGATAGACGCGTTACTTTTCGTTCTAATTTCAATGCTTTTGTTCGATACTCTTCTGGGTCGAAATATAGCTTCTCTACAATTATATTTTCAGACCCATACATCGGTTGAATACGTTCCTTCTTTGTTGCAAAGCTTTTACATAGTTGTACTTCAGCACGTAGTTGTTTTGCATACTCAATCGCTTCAGTAATTGACATCTCTTCATTTTCAATGGAAATTGTATTTTCTACATTTGCTTTTTGCATCAAGAAATCCAATTTTCTAAAATCAGCACGAACCTTTGATAATTCATTTTCAATTTTAGTCAGATCACGCACTAAAACTGGAATAGGATGGTTCTTTTCTACTTCAACAGTTGAATTTTCTTCAAGTTCTTCAATTAATTCACGAATTCTTTTCGAAAGAATATGTCTAATATTTAAAGCCTCAGCAAGTGTAATTTGATTCATACGATGCTCCTTGGATTCAAAATTTGCAAGATAACTAGTTTAGTATATAGAAAATTAATATAATATAAAAGTGAAAAGCCACAATAATTCTAAACTTTTAATGAACGAGCCTTAGTTTAATTACCTGCTATAATTAACTTTCGAATTTTAGGATTATAAATTTTATAACTAATTTCTACATCTCTTCTGGGAGCTTCGCCTAAATCGCGAATTATGACGAAAAAATTAGAATGAAGGCATATACTTTGTTGTTCATTTTTTTCACATCAGCATTTACACTAGATTTAGCAATGAAAGGATGTGTTTAGTTGAATCATTTTCGTTTTCTCTTCACGGTGCCTGGGGTGGTGTTCTTTTTGTTGATTTGCACCGGTCTCAGTCTGCTCATCGGAACCCTCTTTATTTTCCTGCTTCATGTTCTACTTGAAACGTTCATGCTTCACATGGGTTATGCGACACTTACGCTTTTTTTACTTGGTGCACTACCAGCTTTTGGCATAATGTATTCTATTTTTAGCTTTGTTGCAGCTCTATTATCACCGCTAGTTCAAGAAAAATCGTTCATTCCAGGGTTCTCTGTTGATTTAACTAGTTACCCCATTTTGCAAACATTGATCCAAGATGTATCAAAAGAGATGCACAAAGAAACACCTAGCACGCTGATTTTGCATCCGATGTCGTCAATTTTTGTTGCATCTGGTGCATTCGCCTTTTTTAATGGAACGAGGAAAGGAACAATTTGTTGTATTGGTTATCCGTTGTTAACATCTTGCACACGAGATGAACTGCGTGCCCTGTTAATCCGCGAATTCGCACGAATGGCCGAACAAAAACGAAATCGTTCGACGTCAAATACACTCGTGAAGCAGATCGCAGTCACTTACTCTAGTTATCTTTTTACTGCTTCCCGTCGGAAACTAGGACTCATTCTATTCCCATTACGTCTGCCGATTATATTGATGAAATCGTACAATCGTCAGCTTAATCACATTCAATCGGAAATGTTACAAAAAGCTAACGTAGCTGCTGATTCGTTTCTAAAAAATTTCATCGGTGAAGATAGTGCACGAGAGGTAGAGAACAAAATAGTACATCTTCGTCAAGCAGTTGACGCTAACATTAAAGAAAAACTCACAAATCAACTAGCGCACGGGCTTGTAACAGATGAAAATTTATACACTCTCTATTTCGATCAGACGTCCGCAACCGCTAATAACTCTTCCTCGATACTGAAACGATCGGATCACTTGGAACGAGCACTTTCCAAACAATACATTGCAGTTTCAGCAAGATAAAAGAGTTAGAAAATCGAGCCTAAAACCGGCTCTTTTTTTGACTCGTTTTCTTCATTTTTGTTCATTAGCTCAGTTAAGCCACTCTTCTTTTGTTACTTCAACGTCTAACATAAATTTTATCCAATTTAATTTGAATAGTTAGTCTAATTTCTATTACAATTAAGAATATTAAACTAATCCAAGGAGTGTTTGAAATGGCACGTGTTTTATTTATTAACGGCGGCTCAGAAGGTCACATCAACCCAACAATTGGAGTTGTTCAAGAGCTTATTTCACGTGGTGAAGAAATTGTATACATAACTACAGAGTCTTTTAGAGAACGAATTGAAAAAACGGGTGCGATTGTTCGAACTTTTGATGAACTAAAGTTTATAAAAGCCTTTCTATCAGGTGGCAGAAATTATTTACGCGAAAGAATCAATGGACTTTTACATACTGCAGAAATCATCATTCCTAGCATTCTTGAACAAATTAATGGAGAGCATTTTGATTACATCATCCATGATTCTATGTTTGGTTGTGGAAATATACTTGCCCAAATCCTCAAACTTCCAGCAATTAGTTCTTGTACTACTTTTGCACAGACTAATGAATCTTTCGATAAAATGTTGGAAGAGGAATCAATCAAAATTCCAAGTGAAATATTACATCAGATAGAAGCCGAATTTAAAAACTTAAAATTAAAGATTAAGAATAATTACGATGTAGAAATCAACTCTCAATATGAAGTTTTTTGTAATCCCGCTCCTCTTACAATCGTATACACAACTAAAGAGTTCCAACCAAATGGGAATTCTTTTGATCAATCTTTTAGCTTTGTCGGACCATCAGTCACTTCACGAGTACAAAACACTGATTTTGATCTTGCTGCGATTAAAAGTAAAAATCCAATCTATATTTCATTTGGAACTGTTTTTAACCGTGCTATTGATTTTTATAAACTTTGTTTTGAAGCATTTGGTACTAGTGAACATTTCATTCTACTATCAATTGGCTACCACACTAACGTTTCAGATTTAGGTGAAATCCCTGAAAACTTCATTGTAAAACAATATGTACCACAAATCGAAGTGTTAAAAGATACTAGATTATTTATTTCGCACGGCGGAATGAATAGCACAAGTGAAAGTCTTTATTACGGAGTTCCATTAATCGTTATCCCACAAGGTGCCGATCAGCCACTTATAGCAAAGCAAATAGATAATATCGGAGCTGGTATTCATTTAGAAATGCAAAACTTAACATCAATTCAACTACGTAAAGCCGCTGATCAGGTGTTAAATAATACTTCCTATCACAAAGAGGTCACTACTTTAAGTGAATCCTTTAAAAAAGCAGGAGGTTATCGCCAAGCAGTTACTGAGATTTTACAATTTTATAGTCACTACACTAGTAAAAATTAATTTACTAGAAGTATCATCAACACAATTTCATTCATAATTTTTGTATCTCATCTATACAAAAAAATCTACAAAGATAGTTTCTATCTTAGTAGATTTTTTTAATATTTTTCAATTTTCGAATCTAGCTTCTAACTATTACTTTTTAAAGGACCACTCTCAACTATTTTCCGATCAAAGTCCTCTTCCAAATTGGATTATTTGCTTTGGTTTTACCGCCTATTTAATAGATTTTTAGTAGATTTCTTCAATATTTTAGTCGGTTTAGATAGAATTGGATTGCTCGTACTTATTTCCCGTTTTATGAGTGCTTATTTTACCTAAAATACCCTAACTGGTATGGATAATACCTGATTTTATTTGAAATTCAAGAGACTTTATTTGCAGTTTCACTAAAATTAATTGCACTTTTACTAATTTTAATTGCAGTTTCTCTATTTTTATTTGCACTTCGTTCGTTATTTGCAGTTATACTGCCTTTATTTGCACCTATCCAGGTTTTATTTGCACTTTCCAAACTCTTTTTTGCACTTCGTTTGTATTTTGCAATCATACTTCCTTTATACGTACTTATTCACAATTAACTTGAACCTTGACGTCAACATCTTACATATTTACGCTTAAAACCTAGTAATCCTTTATCCAAATCCTTTTGAATTTTTTCAGAGCAAAGTAGAATATTACTTTTTTTCTTATCCTTTTTGATTTCGACTGGCCCTACTTCATTAGCGATTTCAACTGCTTTTTCGTGTTGAGGTACATAAGAGATTGCGACTGTATACATAAAGTTATTCATTGCAGATTTTGTTCGTTCAGGAGATGTGTGAATTGTATTTTTTACTTGTTCTAGCATGGCTGAAATCTTACTTGAGCTAAATTCAGTGTCTGAACGATTACCTAATAGCCAACAGTAACAACTCCAACCTGCTGACATTTTGAGCTCATCACCACTTGCAATCCATTTATCAGCAACATCTTGTGCAATATCAGCTTCAGCTAATGTTACTGAAACTACATAATCGGAAAGCATGTAGAAATATGCACCATCAATCCAGCGGTCAAAATCAGTTTCTGTCATTTTCATTGGATCAGCGATAATTCCTGCAAAATACATGGCATCGTAATTACCTGTTGAGTATAGTTGGTCAGCTAGCTGCTGATTTTTTTTTATTTTTTTAGCAATAGGTTTCATTGCCCCAGTAGCTACTCCAAAAAGTGGCTCGTGTGCACCATTACTAATGTATGTTTTTTTAGTTCTTTCCTTACCAAGTGCTTCTAGCTCCTGCATTACCGTTTCAAATTCCATCAATTTACACTTCCTTTCAATCATTTATGATCCTTTTTGTACTTCACCAAAGGTATTAATCTAAAAAAATCCTTAAATCGATTATATCAATTCTTATGCGATCATACTGTTAAACCTTTTAGAACATAAAAAAAGAGCCACTATAGTAACTCATTGAGTAGAAAAAAACTTTATTTCAAATTTAAAACTCAGTATATTTTATAATCTTCTTTATTGATTCAGCATTGTCAATATTTACACTTCTAAAACCATTAAATCCATTTAATTTAAGTATGGCTCCACTTTTTGTAAACCAAAGTAATGAACTATATTCAAATGATTGATCTACCGGACTTTTAAAACTAAGTTGAATATCATATTTAGCTAAATCAACAGTTGGATGGTCAATTATTTTACTATACAAAAATATTTCTTCTAATTGATTTATTCCCGATTGACGTTCGATATACATGGGTTTAAAACTGATTTCATTTTTTCCAAATTTTGTATAGTTATAACCAATCCATATCTCTTTGTTTGATTTAATATGCATTCTTTCGTAATAAAAACCAGCTAAGAACATTGCAAAAACTGTAACAATAATCAAAATTATATATGGTTTTTTCAAAATATAGTCCCTCCGAACAAAAGATCCACCCGCTACATATATAACCATATTTTACCATTTCTATTTGGAGATTAGTATAGTAAAAATGTTATAGAATTCATTTAATTTTAAAAATATGGGGACAACAAAGTTTTATCAAATATTTAGAAATTCAATAGATTTTATGAAATTCTCATGTATAAGATATTTCAAAATTAATGAATAAAGTAGTTAATACTTTTACCATTCTGATCTAAATAAGCTACATTATAGTAATCTTTAATTGGAGTATTCTTTTCTATTTTTTTAAATAAATAAAAAAATGACTTTTGAGGTACGATTATTTTCACATTTTCATTTTCTTGAATATTACTTTCACTTGTAAACTGCTTTTTAGATACTATAATCGATTTAATTTTTCCATTTGCATTTTCACCTTCAAATACCCCATAGTTACCTTTATTTGTTTTAATTTTCCTTGATCTGAACCAATTATTTTTTTCGACGGTACCATATGTACATCTTTTTAATTTAAATTTATGATTCATGCCTTCTTCTAATTTACAAAATCCCTCGTCAGTATTGTTGACCGTCACAAATGCAATTGCTGTATCTGTTTTAGAAATCTTTTGAACTGCTCGAACGGTAAATGTATCATCATTTTGATTCCAATTTGAAATGATTTCACTTAAGTTTTGTGCATGAAGTGAAATATTGTATTTTTCATTATATCGCTTAGATTTTATTTTTTGAAAAGACAATATTCCGGCCAGTATTATAAAAAATAGTATAAAAAGTGTAATAATCTTTTTTTGCATTTTTCTCCTCTTTTCAAAAGATACTCTATTTGATTTAAGATTTATTTAGGGATAAATTCTCTGATCTCTTTTGATAAAATTGCAGTGTCCCAGGGATTCCAGTAATAGTTTGCACCGTCAAAATGTATATCAAACTTATAAGCAATTGGTTCATCTGTATACAAAACTACATCATAATAAATAGGTGCGCCATTTTTAATATTAGGTTGAAAGTTAGCATCTTCTTTACTTATCTTCAAGATATTTAGAAAATCATCCAATTGCTCTTTATCTTTTAGGTCTGATATCTTTCGTATGTTAGATGCATGCGATTGATAAATTTCAATTAAATTCACTTTATCTAATGGGACATTCTTAAAGTTCCACTTATAGTCAGTTTTATCTTTAGCATAATAAACTCTAAAACCATGTATTGAACTTTTATCTTTTAATGCTAGAAAATCATTGTATCCTTTGATTGAATAAATTGCAGTTCCTTTCTCATGGAACGCTGCATCTCCATCTTTTATTTGGTAGCTCGGATTTGAAATATGATCCGCGACTTTGAATTTAACTTCTCCTAACTTATCTCCAATTAAATTTTCGTTCGCTAAAATACCAGAATTTATGCCATAGTACTCGACTCCATTAAATTTAACAAAATCAACCCAATCAATTATTGAATCATTGCCTGATTGTGTAGAGTTACAACCTACTAATAGTAAAGGCAAAAATAAAAAAGATAAGATTCTATTTTTGAATCGCAACATCAAATCCTCCCTTAATTTTTCTACTTTACATAATATTCCATTTTTGTGATGATATACCCTCTTAAATTTCACATGACAAACGCACATTTTTTCTAAAAGTTCGTCCTTGAAAGCACTTACATTTCAATTGAACATAAAATATATTGAATGGAGGGATGAATGAAATGGAAAGAATTATTTTAATGTTTGCTAGTATTTTAGCTGGTTTTGCTTTAATCAAAATGCCTTTAGCAGGCACATTCTTATCAAGTGTACAGCCATTAACAGATTTAATTGGTATTTTAGCTATTTTAATTTTCTCGTTATACCTAATATATAAAGGCTTTATGTCTCTAATCGGTAAGCAGTAACAATATTAGGTTTTGGGAATCTTCAAATATAATATTTAAAAAATATTAAATAAACCTGTACCTTAGATTACATGTTAATCTTAGATACAGGTTATTTTTTGCTCCATTTAATATGAAAATATCTAGACTCTCTATTTTTCAATTTCTCTTTTAGCGTTATTTTGAGTTTATAACATTTCATTTTGAGTTCTTCTTAAACTTTACTCTACTTATAATTACTAGTATATTTTCCTACAGTGAAAAGGAGTCGATTTTCAACTCCTTTAATTTACGTTACTTCTATTGTCACTATGATAATGTTTTATGAAAGAGCTTCTTCTTTATCTGGCATTTTCTTAAGTTTTCTAAGGTAAGGAATCATTAGAATTGCACCCATAACGAACGTAATCCCCTCAGTAATTGTAAGAGACCAAATTAGTCCGTTTAAATCATAAAAGTAGTGTAATATGATCACAACTGGGATGAAAAGTACACCTTGTGTAATCGACATTATGCCTGTTGCAAGCGCTTCGCCTGATGCTTGAAAGATGCTAGTGAATAAACCAGTGAATCCATTAAAAACAGATGATATCAGTTGGGCAGTTAAGATTATTCCTCCTATACTTAACACTGCTGAATCACTTGAAAATAGTCCAAGTACTGGAATTTTAAAGATGTAAACAATTCCTCCAAATACAATGGAAACTCCACCAATCCATAACGTTAATTCTTTTAAAGTTTCATAAAGTCGTGTTTTATTTTTACCACCAAAATTGTAAGCAATTAATGAAATAGCCCCTATAAATAATCCCATTGTAATAAACTCTGGAAGTTGTGCAACCCTTACAGCAATCCCAAAGCTTGCCACTATGTGTTCGCCATATTCCATCGCATAATTATTTAATAATAAAGTCGTAACAATTAAGAAGGACATTTTAAATAATTCTGGAACTCCGACTTTATAAATTTCTAATTGATCAGTAAGTGAAATTTTCCAATGCTTAACGAAACCTTTTAATGTTTCACTTTTTCTTTGTAGGAACCAAATGTAATAGATGCTTGCTGCGATATTGGCTAAAACCATTGAAAGTGCTGCACCCATTACATGAAGATTTAAAACTAAAATGAATAGCACATCAAAAATTATGCTAAATATAACACTTATAAACATTCCATACATCGATTCTTTTGCTGCACCTTCTGATCGAACAACTTGTTCTAGTGCAAAATTTAAAATAAAGGCAAAACTACCTGCAAAAAGGATAATTGTATATTGCTTAGTATAAAGTAATGTCGCAGCGTTAGCTCCTAGTAAATGAACAATTGGATTAACAAAAAATAAAGCAATTGCTGCGACAATCAATCCGCAAATAATACTCATATAAAAAGCGTAACCCGCAACGGATTTTCCTTTATGAAGATTCCCTTCACCTAACAATCGAGTGATAAAAGTACTTGCTCCAACACCAAACACATTACCTATTGCCATTAATATGGTTAAAATTGGTAGGCCTAATGTAATTGCGCTTAGCATCGCAGTGTCATGTACTAATCCTATAAAAAATGCATTAATTAAATTATAAATTGTTCCCGCAGATATTCCAATCATCATTGGAATACATAAATGAGCGATTGCTTTTCTTATTGGTGCTTCTTTTAAATAATAAATATTAGATTGATCTACTTCAAATTCTTCCATTTTATTCCTTCCTCTCCGAACTTATTATGTTACTCTCTATTTTAGTTAGAATTCTAACTTTTAGAATTCTAACTATATTCGTATACGACCGTTATGGCCGTAATCAATCAAAGGTTTGAATCAATTTTTTTCAAAAGGCGTAAGAACTCTGCTTTTTCTTCTTCTGTTAAACATTCAATTAATTCAACTTCTGCTGAAGAAAACATTTCATTAATTTGATCAACAATTGCTTTTCCCTTTTCTAATACGAAAATCTGTTTCTGACGTTCATTATCAGCTTGGATTTTTCTTTCGATATAGCCATTCTTTTCAAGACCTTGAAGCATGCTTGTAATACTTGCACCTCTTCTATTAAATGCGTCTGCTAAATCTTTTTGAATGATGCCTTGATCTTGGTGCTGAGCAATATAGCTAATCATCCTACCTTGTTGAGGATTTACTTCAAGCTCTTTTGTTCGATTTGTTAATTTTTCTCGTACTTTAAACATGATAGAACCAAGAAGTCTCGTATACGATGTATCAATCAAATCGTTCACCTCCGAATAATTAGATATCTAACTGTTTGAATCAAATATACATCGATTCGAATTCCACGTCAACAAAAAAGTTAAATATCTAACTGATAGAATTCTAACAATAAGGAAGTTGACTATTAGATTCTTATATAAAAAAGATTATCTTTAATTCATATGAAGCTTTTTGAAAAACACAAAAAAGTCGACCTTTAATTTGTAAAGGCCGACTTTTTTCAAACAAACTAAATTTAATATCTCCATTGGTAACACGGGACTTTTATGTTTTTTCATTAGGATGGCTAACTCTTCGTTCGCTACGCTCTATTTTCCTGAAACACGATGGTCTTGGAAGCACGTTATTGCATGGCTTTCGCGAAATCGGCGTCATCATAACGGATATACGTGATTTTTCCATCCTCATTTACGCTCGTACGACCTGTTACAGTGAATGATTTGTCACTTTCGCCTTCTTTTTTTGCAACAAAGTGAACTGTGAAATCATAATCCCCTTCGCTTCCTTTGACTTCAGTTGCTTTGACATCGGTCACAGCTAAAGTATACCCACGATTTTGTGCAGTCGCGATGTACCGAAATGCGTTTGCTGCGACAAACACATCAAATGCTTTTTTGGTAAAATACGCTCCGTACATTTTTTTGTAATACGTTTCAAGTGGAGACGGGCTAGTCGGTTGGGTACTATTTCCATTAGAATCGATAACGGTTGCACTGTCACCTGATTCGATGTGCTTTATGAGTTCAGGATCACTTGTGAACTGGTTTGTCAGGACATGTTGGATCGTCGCGATCTGTTCAGTCCCCCCATTTTTTTCCTTAGCATTTTGTTTCGACGATGTACACGCCGCTAGTAAACAACTTATTACTAGTAAAACTGCGACGCTAGCTTTCCACTGTTTCATCTTAATGCCCCCCTTCTTCCTCGCTATGCTCTCTTCGTTCCCGCTCAGCTCTAATTATCAATAACAAATAGCCGACAAAACAGAGTGAGAAGCACTTTCCAATATTTTCTAGCTCCCCTAAGGTATTCTCCATTCTGTTCTTTTATACCTTCTTCGTTCCAAGCACGGACAAAGCTAAGGAACACCGTTTTTTTCTATCCTTTCAACATTTCGTTCTAAGTAGAAACGAAATTAAAAAAATTTGAATTCACTTTTCTCAAGTAAGAAATCAACTAAACGGTTGAGGTTGATATTCAAAAACTGAATGCGTTAGTTCAATCATTTTAAATTTCGCATCTCATTTTTTTCAAAAAAAAAGCAAAGCTAATATAGCTTCACTTCTAAAAACTAATCCTTAAGTGGGATTTTTTGTTTAACTTGCTTTAACGTTGCAACGATCAGAAAACTTACGATCACTAATAAGAGCCATGAACTTACTTTTCCTAGATGAACAAGGCTCCATGCATCCGTTTGATTTGGATATTGCCATGCTCCAAAAAATGTTGCGATATTTTCAGCGATCCAAATAAAAAATCCTATTAGAACAAAAGAGAGTGCGATTGGCATGCGATATTTTGTTCCATTAACTTCGTAAGTAACCCATGATTTCCAAAATACAATTATGACTAGTCCTGATAACCACCAACGGACATCAATCCAAAAATGATGAGTAAAGAAATTCAAATAAATCGCTACAGCTAATGAAGCAACTATAAAAAACGGCGGCCATTTTATCAACTCAACATTTAATCTTCTCCACGCCTGGCACAAGTAACTTGCAACACTCGCGTACATAAATCCGCTGTAAAGTGGCACTCCAAATATTTTTGAATACCCTTCCCCAGGATAAGCCCATGAACCCATATGTACTTTGAAAAGCTCAAGTGCAAGACCGATTAAGTGGAACATTGTAATTACCTTTAATTCATCCTTTGTCTCAAGTCCAGAACGCAGCATCATCCACTGCATCAAAATACAGATAATTAATAACCAATCGTATCTCGGTAAAAAAGGAAGTGGCACAATTTTTGTAAAAGCCAATGAAGCAAAAATAACAACTGGAAATATACACGAAAGAGCTTGCTCATAGCCAAACCGGACTAGTTGCTTAAATGCTCTTATGATTTGTAGCTCTGTTTTTTGAATACTTAAATTCATAAGTAATTCCCCTTTTTAAATTATTAATCCTATAATTCTTCATCGCCCAGATATTCTAATATGTCTCCGGGTTGACATTCTAAAGCCTTACAAATTGCTTCTAAAGTTCCGAACCGAATCGCTTTTGCCTTTCCGTTTTTTAAGATTGAAAGATTCGCCATTGTAATACCAACCTTCTCAGAAAGTTCAGTGACACTCATTTTCCTTTTTGCCAGCATTACATCAATATGAATTAATATTGCCATATTCTCCACCTCAGACCGTTAAATCATTTTCTGATTTGATATCAATTGCTTCTTTTAAGAGCCTTTGAAGTACGGCAGCAAAAACGGCAATTACCATTGAAGCAAAAATCAAAATCATACCGATTACAATAATTCCAGGAGCGTCATCCATATCCGCAATTAAATAAAAAAGCGGCAATCCTAGTACATACAAGACACTAATTGCAATCGCACTAAGTTTTATATTTTTTAATGCATTAACCGATAATTCCGAGAAAGCTTTGTTTTGATCAATATAAATTAACAGCTTAAAGGCCTGATAAAGGGCAAAATAAAAAGGAATCGCTGCTGCATAAAGATCAATAAAAATGAGATATTTCATTAAAGCTATTTTTGGATATAGCTTAGCAGCGTAATTCGCAATCTCAGGGACTACAAATATACATAATGCAAGAACTGGGATCCCTATAAGAATAACTACTATTTTTAAAAAGAGCGTTGACCCTTGTTTCATAAAACGCACCTCACTAATATATTTTCAATTTGAATTTAACACATAATTTATCGTTTTACAATAAATTTATGTTGTTTTTTATTATATTATTATCGTTATAGAAATATCCTTCCATTTTATAAAAAGTATAAAAGTATCTGTGTAAAAACTTAATAAGCAAAGCCTCCAGAAATGTTAGGGTTGAAATAACATAAAAAAATAAATATACTGTTAGTAACATATTACTGTCATTAACAGTATACTATTAGTAACAGTACAAAATAAGTAAATAGATCTATTTAGGAGGTAAATATTATGAAACATACAGGACGACATACTGGTGCATTTCTTTTATTATTTTTAACAGAGGGTGATAGTTATGGTGGGAAACTTTTGCAAAAATGTGAAGAAGAGCTACCAATCAATCCAATTGACAGTTCTATATTATATCGGACTTTAAAGCAATTAGAGGCTGAAGGTGCAGTTGTGTCTTATTTAGGTACATCCGAACAAGATAAACCGATAAAGATGTACAAAATTACGGAAGTAGGAAAAGAAAAATTAGGGGAATTTCAAAAAGATATTGAAGAAAAACTTAAGAATTTAACATTTTTTATGAACAGATACGATGTATGGCAGGAGAAGAATCATGATTAATGCTTCGATCCTATACAGTCTAGCAATTACTCTTATTATTATTTCTTTTATAAAAGATCGAAATAAAACGAAAGAAGCTCTACTGAAATCTTGGAAAATGTTTTGTAATATTTTGCCTGAAATTTTGTCTATTATGTTTTTCGTAGGACTATCCTTATCTTTATTAACACCCACCTTTGTTTCTTCAATTATTGGAGAACAATCTGGAATAAAAGGGATTATAATCTCTACACTAATTGGTTCAGTTGGGCTAATTCCAAGTTTTATCGTTTTTCCACTAGGAGATACATTAGTCCAGAATGGTGCTGGACTACCTCAAGTAGCAGTATTAATGTCAACATTAATGTCAGTAGGTATCATCACTTTACCTATGGAACAAAAATTATTTGGAAGAAGTTTTGCCATTGCACGTAATGCAAGCGGGCTATTAATGTCGCTTATATTTGCATATATAATTTGGGTGGTGATGGCATGAATGAGTTAAAGAAATATCGTTTCTTTTTTATTTTATTAGTAGGCTTTATTATACTAACTTTAATCAATCACTCGGTTGGAATAAAAGCATTTAAATTAACTGGAAATAGCATTTTGAATATGTTATTCCTCCTCCCCCCTGTATTAATATTCGTAGGCTTACTTGACAAATGGGTTGAAAAAGAAACTCTTATTAAATATATGGGAAATAAATCTGGAATTTACGGAGTTTTGTTTGCGCTCTTACTAGGAGGTATTGCAGCTGGTCCTCTATACCTAGCTTTTCCGATTGCGGTACTTTTATTGAAAAAAGGAGCAAGTATTCGTTATGTTGTCTTCTTTTTAGGTGTTTGGACAACTGCTAAACTACCTGTTGTAATATATGAATTTTCTTCATTTGGAATGAAATTTACACTGATTCATATTTGTTTTGGATTAGTATTTTACTATGTCATGGGCATCATCTTTGAAAAGTTTTTTGATAACAATAAATTGTTAAATCACGATAAAAATCAAGACATTTCTATTTAGGATAAAACAAACTCTATTTTAGACAGTATACAAACACTAATCTTGCTTTGTGAGAAACGAGATTATGTACGATTTGATCTTAGAAAGTAAAGAACTTTAATAAAATACAAAAGACTAGCCAGTATGCTAGTCTTTCTTTTATGATTACTGCTATCAGTTAACAACCATTAAACATATTGCACTAGTCATACAATTCTCCAACATGATCGAGCTTAAATCATCCTCTTGAATTTTTTGTAGAATCTGTATGAGTGTCTAGTAAAATCTAGCAATTTTAACGGAACTTTAATAGGTACTTTATACAACGTTTTTTTATATAGTTTATAGTAAGCTTTGACTAAATCGTCCCATTTATCATCTTTTCCTTTTTTATAGAAATCTGAGATATCGACAACATATCCCCTACCATCTTTCATCATCACATTTTTCCCGTGAACATCATATGGATTTAACCCTCTATTTCTTGCATACTTAAGTGCAATATTAATATCTTTAATAACACTTTCTGGTATTCGTTCACCTTTTGCAACGGCATCGTACAAAGTAATTCCTGCTAATCTTTTTAATACTAGATATTTTTCGCCATATAATATCAATTTCGAATAAGCTGGATGTTCTCCTAATTGTTTATAGACTTGGACCTCTTTTTCTAAACCATGTAGATCTTTTCCATACACTTTAACAACTACGTTTGGTTCAGAATGGTGCATAAAAACAGCAGCATAATTACCTGATCCAATGCATTTCCACCCATCAGGTATATTCCTAACTACGATTGGGTCATTTGGATGTTCGCTTTTGAGGTTTACATTTGTAATTAATTCATTTTCAATTAGAGTCTTAATTTCAGATTGATTTATTAAAATAGTCATTTCCTTTCCCCTTTAATTCTGTTCGCTATGATTACTTAATCAATCAGCCTATTTAAAAAATTACCAATTCGTTAAACCTATTAATAACACTTCAAAGTTAGGTGCAATATTTATAATTTAGTCATCAGCCCAAGACGTATGGACTTCTGTAGGAAATGAATCAAAAATAATGACTCCCCCGTTTTGTTGTTTGAGGATTTCTATGTAGTTCTTTAAGCTTTTCTTCTGCCTTTATGATTTTCTCATCCGTTAATGGTTCTATTTTTTAAACTATTCTCTTCTGACCAAATACAAATTTTCAAAAAAACACTTCATATTTCCTTCTTTATATTACTTTATTATACTTATAAGACTTTATTTAATAAAAAGCTGATTAACCTTGTCTTTATCTTTTAAATTTGTATGGATAAGTTCTTCTAAGTCATTTTCATTCGTATAAGAACGCACATCTTTTCCATACCATTCATTAAGTTGCTGTCTTGTTAGAGTATATTTTTTGTCGGCAAATTCAAAAGTGATCCATTCTACATTTTTAATTAGTGCAAATAAGAATGTTGCATTATTTATTACTATATTTTTAGGATTAACACTTATATTCTCATAAGATACAGTCATCCCAAAAGGTTTCTGTTTCGTTTGAAGTGTCATTTTTTTAAACTCTTTATTATTAGGTAGTTGTTTAATGATATTTCCTACAGCACTGTTATTACCAAGATAAGAATTTTTATATTGAAAAATATCCATATTAGAGCTCTGACTTAAAGCACAACTACTTAAAACCAGCAAGATAAATAGTAATGGAATGATCTGTTTAAAAATTTTACTCATAATTTCCCCCTAATCGCAAATTGTGAAAATAGGAGCTGATTGCTCAGCTCCTATTTCAATTCAACTATAAAATCATTTTTACATTTGCAGTCCTTGCTCAGGCTCTTTTTTGCTTTTGCGTGACCAAATTACGACTGGTATGAGAACTAAGGACAATATTCCACCTGCCAAAGCTAATGTTGCATAACTCGAATTTGCGACGACCATTCCAGATAGCGCTCCACCTGATGCCCCTGATAAGGCGATCAATACATCTACAGTACCTTGAGTTTTCGCGCGTGTAGAAGAGTCTGTTGAATCAACTATTTGAGCAGTCCCACTAATCAGCCCAAAGTTCCAACCTAACCCTAATAATGAAAGCGCAACTACTAGTAGTACCATAGAATCACTCGGTGCCGATGCAGCAATTACTCCTGCAAGTAATAAAGTAGCTCCTGATGCAATCGACATCGCAGTTCGACCTATTTTATCAACTAGAATTCCTGTAATCAGGGATGGTAGATACATTGAGCCGATATGAAACGCAATTACTATACCAACCTCATTAAGCCCATGACCATGATGTTCCATATGCACAGGTGTCATCGTCATAATTGCAACCATGACTATTTGTGTAAGGACCATTGTCGTTGCTCCAACAGCAATTCCTCTATTGTTTTTCATACTTTCAACTGGTGAAGACTGTTTTACATCTACTTGTTTTGCTTTATTTGACTCAATCATTTTAGCTACTAATAAAGGATCTGGGTTAAGCATAATGAAAAGAAAAATTCCAGCTAAAATAAAAGCCGTTGCCGATAGGATAAACGGACCTGCTAGTGATGGTACACCAATAGAAACTGCAAATTTCCCCATTGGACCTACTAAATTAGGACCTGCAACTGCACCAAATGTTGTAGAAACCATTGCAATACTAATTGCTTTTGCACGTTGCTTACTATTTGCTAAATCTGTTCCAGCGTATCTAGCTTGTAAATTAGTTGCTGTTCCTGCTCCATAAATCAGTAGTGAAGCAAATAAAAGAATAAGATTGTTTGTCACTGCTGCAATTACTACACCGATTGCACCAAGTCCACCGGTAAAAAATCCTGACGCAAGCCCGATTCGTCGACCGAATCTTTGAGAAAGCCTACCAACAACTAATGCCGCTCCTGCCGAACCTAATGTAAAAAGCGATGCCGGGAGACCCGAAAAAGCATCTGTACCAAGCATTTGTTGGGCAAGTAGTGCTCCTACTGTAACCCCTGCGGCTAAGCCTGCCCCACCAAAAATTTGAGAAATGCTAACAATTAACAGTGTTCGCTTGTATAGCATTTTTTGTTTTTCATGTGAATTTACAAAATCCATTTCTAAACTATGCGCTCTTTTTTTCATTTATACACCTTCTTTTATATCGTGTAATCGTAAACAATTACAATCTGATTAAATCTCTTTTATTTTAACAAATATCTATTTATATCAAACTATTATTTTTAAAATTAATACTATTTCTACTAAATTTGTGTTCAGATTCTACTATTCTTTCATTTCATTTGCTTCTTTTTTGCAAAAAACCACTATTTGGTGCATACGGTTATACTAGGAGGGGAAGTCATGACCAAACAACAAAAAGTATTTATTCTAACCTATTTATGTGTGCTCTTTTTCGGTAGCTTTCTTTTGGCTGGAATAACTTGGTACAATTACGGAGAAATATATTCTGAGCGTATTCACGGTCTCAATTATTTTCTTTATTATTTTTTTGCTGGGGCAATTGGCGGTTCTTTATATCATTTGTATCATTTTTGTACTCGATTTATGGCAAATAAACTGACAGATCCTAGGGAGTGGATCATGTATGTGTTTTACCCGATATTTGCAACTGGTACAGCAGTGATGACAATCACGTTAATCAATAGTGGGTTGCTAGCAATTGATTTTACAAAAAATCCAAATTCAGTCTATGCACAAATTAGCATTTCTTTTATAGTAGGTTTCGGTTTTAAAAAATTCATAAAAAAACTGGATTCGATTGTGAAACAAAGGTTCAGTTCAAACAATACCCCTTCGTCGACTGATTAACCTTAATCTTACTATTGGAAATGAAAATTTTAAAAATAAGAGAAGGTTTCCTCCTTCTCTTGTTTTAATTTATACTTTGTTAATTTCAAATCTAGACTTTTTTAACAAACTCTGACTTCAATTTCATCGCACCAAAGCCTTCAATTTTGCAATCTATATCATGATCGCCCTCTACTAATCGGATACTTTTCACTTTTGTTCCAATTTTAACGACAAGTGATGTACCTTTTACTTTTAAATCTTTTATGACTGTAACCGAATCTCCATCGTTTAAAATATTTCCGTTGGCATCCTTTACTACTTTCGTTTCTTCATTTGAATTTTCTGATTCAAGAGTCCATTCGAAGCCGCATTCTGGACAAATTAAAAGATTTCCATCTTCGTATGTATATGCTGAATTACATTTAGGACAATTAGGTAGATTTTCCATTATATAGCCTCCGTAAATTGCTCAGTTTTAATAATTTCGTAACCTCTATATACTGGCACACCCATTTTATTAACGCAAGATTAAATAAATATTATGGAATTTTAACGTTAATGTTAAGGTTAATTTAAGAATTAAGATGTAATATAGATATATAGAAAGAACCTTCATCATTATGAAAGTAAGTCCCCAATTATTTTCATAAATAAAATAGCTCATGACGAACATGTCATGAGCTATTTTGTTTTAAATTTCTAATAAGTTTTTTTCGATTAATGAGTTGACCGCTGAACAAATTGCAATTTTCACATGAGCATACGTTAAACCACCTTGTATATATGCAACATATGGCGCTCTAATCGGACCATCTGCAGTTAATTCAATACTTGCACCTTGAATGAACGTCCCTGCAGCCATAATGACATCATCAACGTATCCTGGCATATAGTTTGCCGTTGGTGTGAAATGAGCATTGATTGGTGAAGCAGCTTGAATTGCCTGACAAAATGCAATCATTTTCTCTTTATCGTCAAATTGTACAGATTGAATTAAATCTGTTCTAACTGCGTCCCATGAAGGGTTTGTGTTCATTCCTAGCTTTTCTAAAAATGCAGCAGTAAATAATGCACCCTTTAATGCTTGACCAGTAATATGCGGAGCCATGAAAAATCCTTGATACATATCTTGTAAAGCATACAAAGAAGCACCCGCTTCTCTTCCGATTCCAGGAGATGTTAAACGATATCCACATTTCTCAACTAGATCTTTTCGTCCTACGATATAACCACCTGTTTTCGCAAGTCCACCACCTGGGTTCTTAATTAATGAACCAGCCATTAAATCAGCACCTACATGGCAAGGTTCTTGTTTTTCAACAAATTCTCCATAGCAGTTATCAACAAAAACTATTACACTTGGATCAATTTCTTTTACAAAATCAATCATTTCTTTAATTTGCTCTATTGTAAATGAAGGTCTTGTCCCGTATCCTTTTGATCGCTGAATACCAATCACTTTTGTATTGCTTGTCATTCGATTTGCAACTTTTTCATAATTAATACGTTCATCGTTTACTAATTCAATTGATTCATAACCTATTCCAAAATCTTTTAATGAGCCATTACCACTTTCACCACGAATGCCTACTATTTCTTCTAATGTATCGTATGGCTTTCCAGTAATGTATAATAGCTCATCACCTGGTCGTAATACCCCAAATAATGCTGTCGAGATTGCGTGAGTACCTGAAATGATTTGTGGGCGAACTAATCCAGCCTCTCCACCTAAAACATCGGCAAAAATTTCTTCTAGTGTATCTCTTCCGATATCGTCATAACCATATCCAGTAGAAGGAATAAAATGACTATCGCTCACTTTATGTTTTCGAAAACTTTGTAAAACTTTAAATTGATTGTATTCAATTACTTCATCTATTTCTTTATGTGCCTCGGATATTAATTTTTCTACCGTAGCAACTAATGGTGCAATTTTTTCCCCGTTTGATAATAATTCTAGCATTGATTATTGCTCCTTATACATTCTATATCTTTTTACAGTATCATAAATTGAATGTTCTTTAAAAACATATCCAGTTATTTGATAGATTTCAGATTCTTCATTAAATGTAATTGATTCGATCATCGTTAGCTTTTTGATTTCATGAATCAATTTGCCCTCATATGCAGGTACGAACACTTCAAAATATTCCATATACTGTTTACATTCAAATTCAATTCTTTGACGCAATTTTCCTAAATCATCTTCATTTAAAGCACTCATTTCAATAAAACCTTCAGAAGGTGATGGCACAAAATCCTCATGAACTTGATCTATTTTATTATAGACTGTTAACATTGGAATATTTTCAACATCTAAATCATTCAGCAATTTAGAAACTGTTACTTCATGGCTTTTATAATTTTCATGAGAAGCATCGACTACATGAAGAATAAAGTCTGCTTCTGTTGCCTCTTCAAGAGTCGAACGAAAAGCTGCAATTAGTGAAGTTGGTAAATCTTGAATAAACCCTACTGTATCAGTTAGTAAAGTTGTCATACCATTTGATAAAACAAATTTTCTAGTCGTAGGATCTAATGTCGCAAATAGTAAATCTTGTTCATATACGTCCGATTTAGTTAATCGGTTAAATAATGTTGATTTTCCTGCGTTTGTATAACCTACTAACGAAATATGGAACATTTCATTTTTCTTACGTCTCTCACGATAACGCTTACGATGTTCAACGATAATGTTTAATTGCTGTTTAATATCATCAATTCGTTTTCGAATATGACGACGATCAGATTCTAGCTTTGTTTCACCAGGTCCTCTTGTCCCAATACCTCCACCTAGTCTAGATAGTTCAGTTCCTTGACCTACTAATCTCGGCATTAAATATTGTAACTGCGCTAATTCAACCTGTAATTTACCTTCTTTTGTTTTTGCGCGCTGTGCGAATATGTCTAAAATTAATTGCGTGCGGTCAATTACCCTTTTTTCTAATCTTGCAGATAAATTACGAATTTGAGAAGGCGTTAATTCATTATTAAAAATAACAACATCCGGTTCTAGCTCTGCAATAGCTGCTTCTAATTCTTCTACTTTACCTGTTCCTATGTATAATGCTGGATGATATTTCGTTCTTTTTTGTGAGGTAATTAAAACGACCTCTCCATTTGCAGTTTTCGTAAGTGATGCTAACTCGTCCAACGAATAATTAAAACGATCATCATCAACATTTTGAAGCTGACATCCAACTAAAATGGCTTTTTCTCTTAATTCATTCGACACAAAATTCCACCTTTTCTATTAACCAATTGTAAGCAATTAAATCTTCTTTACTCTTAACTGTCTCTTTATTATAATGATATCTGGACTAATTTTCATCTTTTTATTCAGGTCGGGGGAATTGCTTTTTGGAAACATGGAATTTATTTGGCATTATTGGTACTATTTCCTTTGCATTAAGTGGTGCAGTAGTTGCTATGGAAGAAGACTATGATTTATTTGGCGTCTATATTCTAGGCTTTGCTACAGCCTTTGGTGGCGGCGCATTACGTAACTTATTAATAGGTTATCCAATCAACTTTTTATGGAATCAAACAACAAATTTTACAATTGCGTTAGTTGCTATGACGATTATCTTTTTCTTTCCGCAATTATCAAATAAACCATTCAAAAAACTTGATATTCTATTCGATTCAATCGGTTTATCCGCTTTTGCAATTCTTGGTGCAAACTATGCGATTGAATTAAAACTACCTGTTAGTGCTGTAATAGTAGCTGCTGTTTTAACAGGAATCGGTGGCGGAATCGTGCGAGACTTACTTGCAAAAAGAAAACCAATGGTATTACATTCAGAAGTATATGCTTTTTGGGCAATACTTGTAGGTGTTTTAATTGGAAATAAATTTGTTGATACTAATTTTGAAACCTTAATTTTATTCATTATTATTGTTATTCTTAGACTATTGTCTGTACATTATAAATGGAGCTTACCAAAAAGGTCATTTACAGGCTCTACAGTAGATATTGAAGAATCGAACACTCAAAAATTAAATTAAATAAGTCCGTTAAAAAACAAACCACTTAAAATGATGGTTTGTTTTTTTGTCTTTATTGTAGCAATCGAAGTATTTATTTGAACAAATGTTCACCTACAAAAAAAGACTGCCATCGTTTTCGACAGTCATACTCGCCCTACTACGATTTGTTTTTCATTACATTAATTTACATATTCTTGCCAACACTATTTTAGAAATTTATTAAAAGGAGAATTCATTTGGAGAGATATAATATAACAACTCATTCTATCGAAACAATTGACGAATTTTTGGTTCCATCCAACAATGAAATTCTTTGGTATCACTTTAATAGCAAAACAATCGATCAGCTTACTAAAATAATTGATGCTTTAAAAATTCATCCTTTGGCAAAAAAGAAACTTTTACACAGTGACCAAAAACCAAGAATAAATATTTTTAAAAACGAAGCAGTTCTTTCTTTATATGCCTTAACAAAAATATTTAAACCAACCAAAATTAATGTTCTTGTTTGTAAAAATTTAATAATTTCTTATATTGGAGATCATGAAATTGATTTATTCAAATATGTTACACAGGAATTTAATCAAAACTATATAAAAGTAGATCACACAGGTCATATTTTATATCAAATTTTTCATGAAGTGATTGAGAAGTTTCTAATCTCGATTGATCGTTTCGCAAATGAAATTGAACAGATTGAACGTGACTTATTTAATGATCCATTCAGAAAGGACTTAGACAAGAAAATTTTCACCTGGAAAGTTCAATTACAGGATTTAAGACAGCTTGTTGAACCTCAAGTAAATGTTATTAATCAAATCGTAGAAGCGGATTTTCAATTTTTAAGTGAAGATGCTGGTTTTTATTTTAGTGAGTTAAAAGAAAATTACGAAAGAATTGTTAGTGCGCTTGATGACTTTAGAGAAAATATGGCAGGAATCATTGAGCTTCAAATGTCTTTAAAGTCCGACCGGACAAATGATATTATGAAAACTTTAACATTAATAAGTGCCATCTTCTTACCAATGTCATTTATCGCTGGGTTTTACGGGATGAATTTCATTAATATGCCTGAGTTAAAATGGAAGTATGGATATTTGTATTGTATCGTCCTAATTATTCTAATTGGTATCATTATTTCGATTTATTTTCATTTTAAAGGTTGGTGGGGTAAAAAGCGCTTTATTAAATAACCAATCGTTAATTAATCGAGTCGATTTTGTCTGAAGTAAATAAGTCTTTTTCTTCTATTCTCATTAGAATTTCACGATTAAATTCGCTTTCAAATACTAATCTAGTCGCATGAGAACGAATCGACTTTTCAACAATATTTCGGACAAATCGTCCATTACTAAAATGAGCACGATTTTCAAGTTTAGCTTTCTGTATATAGTCTCTTAGGCGATATTCCGCTTCTCGAGAAAGAATATATTCACGGTCTACAAACATTTTTTTCGATATATCTAGAAGCTCTATTACTGAATAATCCTGGAATTCTAATATAAATGGAAATCTCGATTTCAAACCTGGATTTAAACTTAAGAAATAATCCATTTCGGAAGAATAGCCTGCAAGTATAAGTACAAAATCTCCATGCTTATCTTCCATATGTTTAACAAGTGTATCAATAGCTTCTTTTCCAAAATCCTTTTCCCCACCACGGCCTAGTGAGTATGCTTCATCGATAAAAAGAATGCCTCCATTTGCTTTTTTTACTAAATCCCTAGTTTTTTGAGCAGTATGACCAATATATTCTCCTACTAAATCCGCTCTTTCAGCTTCTATTAAATGGCCTTTTGAAAGAACACCCATTTTTAAGAATAATTGTCCGATAATCCTTGCGACAGTTGTTTTCCCAGTGCCCGGGTTTCCTTTAAACAACATATGCAATACTTGCTTTTCAGCCTTTAAATTCAGTTCTTCTCTTTTTTTATTAATAAATATCCAAGCATAAATTTCATGAATCATTTTTTTTATTTCATCCATGCCAATTAAATGTCTTAGTTGATCCTCTATTTCAACCAATAACTCATGTTTAGGCTTTTTAACTGTTTCAATACTTGGAGTTGGAGAAACCTCTCCTCTTTTCACCGTATTAAGTACAACATTTATTTGACCGTTATCTTTTAAACGAATTGGTTGCTCCAAATATGACACCTCTCTTTAATCTATCAACATTCTTTCATGCATCTATATAGAAAAACCACAAAGTATCTCGTAATAACTCGCATTTTCTTTTTCCAAATAAAAAATTCCAAAATTACGTTTTTACTATTATATGTACGAACAATAATTTTCAAAACTTTAATTCTCTAACATTATCTTTTAATTGGATAACATTGCTAAATTTTACTAAATTCTATTAACGAATTTGTTATAATTAGAGAAAAAGAGAAGAGTTGATAAATTTGATGATTCCAAACTTAACGACTACTACATTACCAGATGTCATCTTGCAATTTGCCTCTCACTTAAATAGTAAAGGTAGAAAAGAGTCTACGATTAAACGATATTGTTATGACTTAGAAGAATGCTTCCGCTACTTTAAGAAAGTTAACGAGAACTTAAGTACATTACAAGTGCAAAGTTTTAACGAATACTTTTACTATTTAACATCTGAACGGAAATACAATGAGAAAACGATGCATCGTATTTATGTTGTCCTTAATCAATTTTATAAATTTTTACAATCAAACAATTCCTCAATTGAAAATATCATTCCATTTACTAATTATTTAGCTGGTCCTTCCCGAGCTCTATCCACAGATGATTTTATTACTGAGGAAGAAGAAAAAAAATTACTATCAATTGTACAATCCACAGCAGAATTATCGGAAAAACAATTAAAAGCAAGACCATTTTTAATGGATCGCAACGAAATAATGATTAGACTAATGTTATATTATGGGCTCACGTTAAAGGAATTAATTGATTTACAAATGAGAGATATCAATTTCGCCTTAAATGAACTGGTAGTACATAGTAAAGAAGGAACAAAAAGAACGATCATTCTTTTAAAAGAAGATCGAATGCTTTTATATAAATATTTTGTTACAATCCCTGAGCCAGTAAGGCCTCATTATCATTCAAATCATCCGCTTTTTGTCGCATTTGATTATAACCGAATGACGTTCCACTGGGTTTATGATAACGATTCACCGAAAGCACTGACAGAAATCGCATTTCAAAAAATGCTTAGATTAGAAGTTAAAAGAGCGGGACTACGGAAAGGACTTTGCTCACAGCATTTAAGAAACACTTTTATTTTTAGAAAAATTCAAGAAGGATTATTAGTCGAAGAAATTCAACAATTAGTAGGGTTGAAAACATCAGTTTCATTAAAACGTTACTATCAATTTTTTCAAGAAAATAAAAAAGAATAAGGAATTGTATAATGAAGGGGATAGAAAAGCTATCCCCTTTTTTTACTCCTGTTCCTTACCTTTCATGAGTTCTGCGATTTCTTTAGATGAATACTTTTCTTCACTTTTCAAGGCAGCGATTACTTTTTCTCTTCGTTCCATCGTATGATTTTGGCTTAATTTCTTTTTGCCTATTAGTTCAGTCACTTCAATTTTTAAGCAAACTATTCCTGAAAGTAACTTTTCTACATATTCTTGGTGATCTTCATATCTCCAAGGTTTTGCTTGACCTTTTTCAAAGTAATCAGTCGTCCTTAAAACAATTTTTCTCATTTCATCTTTATCTGTTATCGCTTCAACGTTTCCATATGCATGGATTGCGGTATAGTTCCAAGTTGAAACAGTATTTTTTTCTTCATACCATGTTGCTGAAATATAAGCATGTGGGCCTTGAAAAATGATTAAACATTCTTTTCCATTTATCGATTTCCATTGGGGATTTGGCTTAGCTAAATGTGTGATTAAAAATAGCTTTTCCCCTTCTTCATGTATGATAAATGGCAAATGAGTTGCCTCAATTTTTGCTTCGTTGTTATTGGATAATAATATTCCGAAGCCATTTTTCTTCATTTCAGTTATTAATTGCTGTAGATCCTTTTCTTGAAATTCCTTTGGAACATACATTTAAATTCTCCTCACCATTTAGTTTACATAATATTATTATCGATACCTATTTATTTTAAATTCATGAAAAAAGAACATTGACCATATGATCAATGCTCTTTTTTCTATCTATTTTTACATTTCAATTTGTACATTTTTAGATGGTACAAACGTTGAAATCGCGTGTTTATATATTAATTGTTGTTTTCCTTCAACATCTAACAATACCGTAAAGTTATCAAAGCTTTTTACTTTCCCTTTGATTTGAAATCCATTTAGTAAAAATACTGTAACCGCTAGATTGTCTTTACGTAATTGGTTTAAGAACTGATCTTGAATGTTGATTGATGTTTTCATGTCCTTTTCCTCCTCTTCTACCTCTACATATATTTATTCGAGATGAAATAGCCCTTTCCTTCAAGTAGAGCTAAAATTTCCAGTTTTTTTATATCAAAATTATGTCCATCCATTTCAAACCAATGGATGTTCATTTTATTTCTAAACCAAGTCATTTGTCTTTTTGCATATCTTCTTGAGCTTTGTTTGATTAAATCAATCGCTTCATCTTTTAATAAGATTCCGTCAAAATAATCGTAAAGTTCTTTATAGCCAATCGCTTGCACAGATTGACAATTACGAATGCCTTTGTCATATAACATTTTTGCTTCTTCAATGAGGCCTTCACCCAACATTAAATCAACTCGTAAGTTTATTCGATTGTATAATAGCTCCCTGTCCATCGTTAATCCAATGATTTCTGCATCATACAAATATTCAGGCTCTCTATTAAATGCGGTCTCCGAAAACTTTTGTCCTGTCAGTTTGAATACTTCAATTGCACGTATCACTCTTCTGACATTATTCATATGTATTTGCTTAGCACTTTCTGGGTCAATTTCTTTTAATTGATCATGTAATGCTTGATTCCCATAGGCCATTGCATAGCCTTCTAATTGATTTCTTAAAAGCTCATCACCTTCTTGTTCAGCAAATTCATATTTTGTTAGTACACTTTGGATATATAATCCAGTACCACCAACTATAATTGGAATTTTGCCTCGACTAGCAATTTCCTTTATTTTTTCTCGAGCTAGTTCTTGAAAATCTGCAACAGTAAATGAAGCTTTCGGATCAAGGAAATCAATTAAATGATGTGGGATTCCTTCCATTTCTTCTTCCGTAACTTTAGCTGCTCCAATATTTAACTCTTTATAAACTTGCGTTGCATCTCCATTAATAATTTCACCATTAATAGCTTTTGCGAGTTCAATACTTAGTTTTGTTTTACCTACAGCAGTAGGACCTACGATGACAATCACTTTTTGCATATTTACCATTGTAATCACATATACGCCTTTCTATACAACCTTTTCCTTACTTGTCCTACTAATTTTGAAAGTGGATAACTCTTTTTATTTATACCATATATATACAAAAATTCCAATGTGTTGTGAACTCATTCACATGTAAAAAGAAAGTGTTTTCAAAATATGTGGTGTGCAAGTAAACTATAAGTAACCTAAAAAAATGAGGTGAACTCATGCCTGATTGGTCTTATCATACAATTTTCAAACCAATCCTTTCTAAATTTCCATCTAATGTGTCAAGAGAATTCATTCATCATAGTATGAATACGATTTCTAGGGTTCCATTTGGTCAACATTTAATCGAATTTCTTGGCCATTTAAAATCTGACAATACTCTTGGTATCGAAATAGCACATTTAAAGTTTAAAAACCAAATTGGATTCTCCTCTAAAATTGACCCTTTTCTTACAGGTACAAATGCTTTTATGAACTTAGGCTTTGGCGTAATCGAAATCGGTCCTATATCTTTAGAAGGTGCCGCCCTTAGCAATAGCCCACTAATTGATTTGAAAACAGACAAATTAATCGGTTATGAAACAAATAACACTTTAAAGGCAGAACAAACAGTTGCTAGACTCTCTAAACTGAATAAGAAAACGCCTATTTTCGCTAGACTTGTTGGAGACTTTGAACTATTTAAATTAATTGAATCGAAACTTGCTAATTATGTAGATTCTTTCATTATAGATACTAAATTAGCTGGAGAACTGTTTGATCATAATTGGTCTTCTTCTACACCAATTTGTCTATCTATTAATTCGAATGAAATAGATGTTCAAGCTATACGAAAATATCACATGATTGATTCAATATTAATTGAAGAATCGCCGACTTTTTCTGATGTAGAACAAAAGAATTATCTAAAAAATACACTTCATACATTAAGATTAAATCATTTTGAAAAGCCCATTTTTACAAAAGGCGGAGTAGTTGAACCAATTGATGCACTTGAATTAATAGACGCAGGGGCTTCATTAGTTTTTTTGACTCATGGCTATGTTATAAGTGGCCCAGGACTCCCGAAAAGAATCAATGAAGCATTATTGTTTAATAGAAAGAATAAGTTTACAAGTTTAAATAATGGGTGGATTTGGTACTTTCTATTTGGTCTTTTCATGTTTTTTGGTGGTTTACTAGCTCTCTTTATTAGTTTAACATCTATTCTTCTTCCATATGATGAACATTTTTTAAACATTCATAGAAATGGAATTTTACAGTTTAATGATCGAATCCTTCCATTTATGTCACATGATCGAATGACACTAGCAGGAACCATTATGTCAGGTGGTATACTTTTTATGTCACTTGCAAGAAATGGAATTAAACATAACTACCATTGGGCTAAAAAAGCTTCTGATATTAGCGCTATAATCGGTTTTTTAGCAATATTTTTATTTATTGGTTATGGCTATTTTGATTGGTTACATGCCTTATTTTGGATCGTTTTATTATTTCCATATTTAATTGGATATTGTAAAACTAAAAGACTGAAAAGGAGTCCTGAATCTGAAAACTTAACAAACAATAAATATTGGAAATCTAGTTTAATAGGTCAATTGTTTTTTATTATTTTAGGATTTTCAATTACGCTTGGCGGAAGTATTATTTCATTTGTAGGCGTAACTACGACATTTGTAAAAACTGACTTAAATTATTTATGTATGTCTACCTCCCAACTGAATGAATTTAATAAAAACTTAATCCCTGTTATTTCACATGATCGAGCGGGCTTCGGTGGCGGATTAGTTAGTGTTGGACTACTTGTACTGATGATTTCATTGTGGGGATTCAGGCAATATCAGCAGTGGATATGGTGGACATTATTCTTAGGAAGTTTACCGGCATTTTTTACTGCATTTGCAGTCCATTTTATAATTGGCTATACAGACTTTTACCATCTTTTGCCTCCGATTATTGCAAGCGTATTTTTAATGATTGGAGTTATCAAAACATATAAATTTTTGAACTTTCAAATGAAAAAAACTATTAAACACACATCCATCGAAATAAACTAATGATGTTGTTCAAGTAATTTATAAAAATGCAATTTTTAAACTTCCATTATATAAAAAGAGGATCATCATTGTTTTAATGATCATCCTCTTTTTTAATGCACTGCTTTAGTTACACAACTACACAGGTCGTAATTTGTGCTGAATCCAACTTTTATAGCTTAAAATGGTCCAGGTGAAGTATTCGTATTATTTTGATGGCTTGTTGTATATCTTCCAATTTCTTCATCCATTGTTTGATTATTACTTTTATCTGGATTACCAGTTCCAAACTTCTTTTCCATAAAAAATCCAAATCCAATCATAACAATAACAAATCCCAAAATTGCATATCCAACCATAGTCATATACCTCACTTTGTTTTCCATTGTAATGTTGGTTCTATCTAAAGAAATTATTATTAACAAATGATTAGTCATCAGTTCAAAAGATTAAATTCTTATAATATAGTATTCAATATGACTCTAAAAAGTCATTTTTATATTTTACGAATCCTTCCATATACTACCAAAAAACCCCTTTTTTAACTTATCTTTTTTATTATCACTTCTTATACAATTAAACTTCCATTTTGTATTACGCAATATGCTCGAGTTTTAATTGAAATAATGTTAATCACAGACAAGTGAGTAATGACGTCCAGCGAGGTAATTGTGTGGCAAAAAAAAGAACTTAAGTGGATATTTAAATTTTTATATTTGATATGTAGATTCTTAATTAGTCCTTTTTAAGGTAAATGAACGGATTTAATATGATTCAATCTTAAATACACAATATCTCCACTCGCAACCGATATTTCTAATACGCTATTTTCGACAGAATTAAGTAATCCAATTTTCATCGGATCATTCCCACCATCAAAAACTACAAGCTTCCCTTCTTCTTTTTTTAATTGCGATTCAAATGAACGTACGAATGGGACATTTGATGGGTTAATTGGGAATTTAACATTATCAATTGAGTAAGGCGTTACATTGTCATTGTATGGTGTGAGCCACTTTAAATGAGAAAATGAAATATACATTGTTTTAAATACTGGCGTGTAAAAAACGATATAATCACTTAAGACATTTGTAATATACCCATGAAAAGTTAGATTACCAGTCACATAAATTTCTGAAAATATGCCTCTTGCATTTGTTAAGACTTTGCGGTAGGAAATTGATTCAATCTCATTTGCAATTGAAGGTTCGATCGGCTGTGGGATTTTCTCATTAGAAAGTTCGCTTAAATGAACTCGATGAACGTGAATCCAAGGGATATAATAGTATTTTCGACCGTTATATAAAACTAGTATATCTTGTCCAGCATCTGTCAAAATACCTTCAAAGGCTATATCACCAGATAAAAGCACAAAAACTTGTCTACCTTGTAATGAATCTATATAACTCACTTTTTATCCCCCTTTAGTAATGCCTTTAAAAACTTAAGAACAATGTATATGAGCTCTGTAATAGAGCGAAAAAGTTGTATTAAGACTAAGTTAAAATTTTGATGCATTTCGTTAAGCCTTCCGTTCTACTTTTATTCTATTTTTATGTAAATTATGCATTCAAATTAGCGATACTGATGTTTCTTCAAAAGTAATCGTAAACTCTGTCACTAAAGATTGTATTAGCCGTTGAAGTCTTATTTGTGTTTAAGGTACAAATTTTCCATTCCTAAATGTTCATTCGCCAAGTTGATATTCTAATATAACAACGCATTTTTGCTTCTTTGTTATTTTATTTAATTACTTTATCTATGTAACAATATAGACTAATTGTTCGAACATATTAAATCGGTTGGTGCATGAAGAAGTTCCCCCCCTCTTCAATTACGAATAGGAGGTTTTTTAGTTGTTCTAAGATTTTTTTGATCATTCAAAAAAATTGTACTTTTGTCATGATAGTTATTTATCTTTAGGGGGCATTTGCATTACTTAGGTAAATAGCCTATCTTCTAAAAATTAGTGAAATCATCCAAAGCACGATTGATATTTTAGAATATTAATATAACAAATGGACAAGGTTCATTAAATATTTTTAGAAGGTGGACAACCGTTTATTAAATCAAAAGGTTGAAATCTTCTTATAGAAAATGCGAAAGGAGAAATTGAATATAGAATGTTTACTATAGCATTAACGATTTTTACATTTGTAGTAACGGTCGTATTAATTATGTGGAGACCAAAAGGACTAAACGTATCTATTCCCGCTCTTGCCGGAGCTGGGTTAATGGTCATTAGTGGAGCTGTATCCTTACACGATATGAAAGTAATCGCTTCGGATGTTGGCGGAGCATCGGTGACGATCATGGCAACCATTGCTATGGCACTTGTTCTTGAGAGTTTCGGTGTATTCCAATACGTAGCAGATTTTTTAGCTAGACTCTCAAAGAATTCGGGTAAACGCCTGTTTTGGTACATTAGTTTAATGAGTTTACTTATGACCCTCGTGTTTAACAATGATGGTGCAATCATCATTGCAACGCCAATCATCATCATTCTTCTAAGAAAGTTGGGACTTAAACCTCATCAGCAAATCCCATATCTATTGAGCGCAGCGCTCGTCGATACAGCAGCAAGTGCCCCACTTGGCGTCAGCAACATTGTTAATTTAATCTCTATAAAAATCATAGGAATGAGCCTCGCAACCTACTCTGAAATGATATTCGTCCCTTCAATGATAGGTGTTGGCGTATTAGCGGTATTGAACTATGTAGTATTTCGAAAGAAACTGGTTATTGATTTGAAACAAAACCGTTTATCAAAAAAACATAAACCGAAGCCAGGAAACCATCCTTTTGGTCCAAATTTTGAAGCGGCTCCTGCCGAAATACAATTTGAAACTCCTTCGAAAAAACAAAAATTATTCATGAGAAATATCTTGATATATGTCTTAGCCATTCGTGTAGCGCTATTTGTCGGTGCTGACTTTGGAATATCACCATCAATTACTGCTGTTGTTGGAGCTGGCATTCTCTTAATTTGGCGATGGATTAAGATGGGTACCTCACCGATGGATATCATTCGAAAAACACCGTGGCATGTACTCTTTTTTGCTTTTGGTATGTATGTTGTCGGAACTGGTATTGCAAACGTGGGATTAAACTCATGGCTAGTACACCAACTTCAACCGTTTATCGAAAGAGGCTGGTTTAGCTCAATTGCTGCAACTGGAATTGCAGTTAGTTTAATGTCCGACCTGTTTAATAATCACCCTGCTTTAATGATTGGCACATTAAATCTGACATCAATGCATATGAGCCAAATGGATCTTCATGTTGCGTACCTTGGAAATATTATAGGAAGCGATATCGGTTCACTTTTAATGCCAATAGGTCTTCTAGCTACACTTATATGGATGTTTGTATTAAAACAATATAAAGTGCACATTAGTTGGGCACAGTATCTCCGTGTAACAACATTAGTCATTCCTCCGACTGTAATAGCAACCGTAGTATTATGTTACGCTTGGGTTCGTTTGATTTACGGCTAAAACCAGAAAAAGGTCAGTTTTCCGTTAAGTGGAAATTAGCGAAGTTTAAATTAGTTTTTTGATAAGAATGGAGTAATCTTAATGATTCAAGAAAAAAAAATAATCCATCCAGTTTAGCAGCCCGAATGGATCATTCATAATTGCAGAATTGATTGGACCGTGGCAGAAATGACACGGTCTTTTTTTAATACCTATATTTAGCATATGTTTTTTAATCATTTATGTTCACATTCGATAAAACTTTTATAATTGTTTTACATTGTAATTAGTAAAGTTTCTATAGAATTTGTTGCTATCTAATTTTTAGTTTGGTTTATATTGCTATCTATCTTATCTCACAATCAATACAGGACAATTTGTTTCGTGGAGTACTCGATTACTAACACTTCCAAGTATTGCGTGTTTAAGCACACCTTTTCCACTTCTACCCATAACAATTAAAGGATAGTGGTGATTATTTGCATACTCTAAAATGACCTGTGCAGGCATACCATCTTTAATATGTACTTCAAAATTCACACCAGACTCCTTTAAGAAATCGATTGCTGGATTTAAAGCTTCTGCATTTTCTTCATCAAGTAGTTTATCAATATCTACATCAACCGAAAATTCTTCTACTGGTAAGTGATGATTAACCATTAATATCGTTAACTTCTCAGCGCTTATCGTTTTAGCTAGTTCCGCTGCATGATGCAATGCACGCGATGAGGATGCTGATTGATCAAATGGGACGAGTATTTTATTATACATTATTCTTTCTCCTTCTTAATGACCTTCAATATGGTCAACATGTGATAAATGTTTCTTGTTTGCCCATACTGATAATACTCCGATCAGAACAAATGCCCCTCCAACGTAGAATGGTACTCGAGGATTAAAGCTTTCTGCCAATTTTGGAGCAAGCCACGGTCCAACCGCACCACCAAGGAATCGAACAAAGTTGTAAGCCGCTGAAGCGACGCCACGATCTACAGTTGAAACATTCATTACTGACGTGGTAATCAATGTATTGTTAGCACCTAAAAATAATCCTGCTATAACAACGGCTGTTATTAACCATAGTTCTGAATCAACCCCTATGCCCATTGAAATCAATGTTAAAGCAAACAGAAATAATACCCAGCACATTGATTTGATTGCACCAATATATTCTTGCATTCTTGGAGCAACAAGTACGGAAGTAAAAGCTAACGCTATACCCCATCCTAAGAATACATAACCTAATCCATGCTCTTTTAACCCCATTTCTGCGAGAATAAATGGAGTAAAGGCTAGTAAAGTAAAGAAACCAATATTGTAAAGAAAAGCTGTTAAACCTAATGTAAATAGTCCTCTATTTGTCAATGCCTTCAGTGGATCTAATATGGAAATCTTTTTATCCGACTTTGGAAGATTTGGCATTTTTATTAATAAAGCAATCAATACAATTACCATTAATACACTTACCCCATAAAAAGGACCTCGCCATGTTATTGCTCCAAGTTCTCCACCTAAAAGTGGCCCGACAGAAATACCTAGACCAATCGCTGCTTCGTAAAGAATAATTGATTTTAATGGTCCTGAATTTGATAGACTTACGATTGCAGAAAGAGCTGTTGCAATAAATAATGCATTCCCTAATCCCCAACCAACACGGAACCAAATAATCTGACTAATACTACTTGATGAACCAGATAATGCTGAAAAGAGGATAACTAGACAAACCCCGGCAATAAGAGTCCATTTGATTCCAATTTTACTTGAAACCATACCAGTAAAAATCATCGAAATTCCCATGATTGCATTATAGCTAGTGAATAATAATGAAACCTGGCTAGGTGATGCATGCATTTGCGCACCGATAGCTGGTAGAATCGGATCAACAAGTCCTAACCCCATAAAAGAAATAATACATGCAAAAAACAATACCCAAATGACAAGTGGTTGTTTTTCTGATTCCACTTCACTAACTCTAGCTGCTGCTTGACTCATAAAATTATCGGTCTCCTTTTTAACCTATGGCTTCCATTAAAATAATTTTCAACTCGAACTTTTTCAGTAAGTGCTAAAGATAATAGGATTCTTTGGTCATTCATCATCAATTACTTTATGATTATTTCGTAATATGTAATATACTGGTAGTCCTATTAAAGTTAACCCAATGCCCCAAAATGCTAATATGGTTTGCGTTATCAATGTATTGACAACGATGAAAATCCCTCCTATTATTGCGATTGTCAAAACAATTGGTAAAAACGGTACTTTATACGGTCTCTTTAAATCGGGTTCTCGTTTTCGTAAAATGTACACCGCCATGAATGTTAATGTATAGAAAATCCAGATAACAAATACTAACATATCAGTAAGTAAGTCAAATCCACCTATAAACATCATAAAAATGGCAACTAATAGGATAAATAGTCCAGCATTATATGGGACACCTGTTTTTGATAATTTTCCAAACCAACCACTAAAAGGAAGCTTATTCTCTCTTGCCATTACATATGGAACTCTCATTCCAGTCATTGTATATCCATTTATCGTGCCAAAAACCGAAATCAAAATTCCAATTAGTACAAGCTTACCTCCAAGATTTCCAAATAATGCTTTCGAAACTTCAGTTGCAGGAGTAGCAGTCCCAGCTAATTGCGCTGCAGTCAAAACAAATAAAAATGAAATATTAATCAATAAATACACAGCCATGACGATTGCAAGTCCTAATACGATTGCTTTTGGTAAATCATTTTTAGGATTTTTCATTTCTCCTGCAATGTTTCCTACAAGAATCCATCCGTCATATGCAAACATCGTTGCAAGTAATGCTGAACCTAAAGCTGACAAAAAGCTGCGATCACTTCCAACTTCAATTGGAAAGAGCTGAAAGGTCACATTTCCTTCATGTAATAGTCCAAATATAATTAAAATCGCTAAAGGGATTAATTTACAAAACGTAAAAAGTGATTGAATGCTACCTGCTGTTTTTGCCCCTAAGAAATTCATAAATGTAATAAAAACAGCTGTAATTACCGCTATAAGGGTAACAGTAAACTTATTAGAAGATGCATTTACTCCAAAAATTGAAACTGCTTGTGTACCAAAAATTATTGAGAGCGCGGCAATATTTGCTGGAAAATAGATGATTGTTTGTGCCCATCCGAGTAAGTAGGCGGTCATATCTCCGTAAGTGTGCTTTAAATATGCAACCATTCCTCCTGTTTTAGGTATAGCTGCGGCAAGTTCAGCACCCGATAAACCTGCACAAATTGTTATTGCACCACCAATTACCCAAGCTAGTAAACCTAAACTAGCAGATCCAGTTGCACCATACACTGCTGTGGCTTTAAAGAAAACTCCACCACCAATAACAGTTCCAATAACGGTAGTTAAAGCTGCAATAAACCCCATTTCTCTTCTTAGTTTATGTTCGGACAATACGACCACCCATTCTTTTCACTTAATATAAAAAGATTACTTTACTTCATTTCCAAAGAAATGTTCACATACACTTGATATTCTTTCTAAGTCAACATTTCCACCTGATATAATTGCTACTACTTTTTTATCTTTTATATATTTTGCTGCTTTACCTGATAGAATTACAGCTGTGGCTAGCGCACCTGACCCTTCTACTACAGCTTTTCCACGCTGTAATAAATCTTTCATTGCGACCTCTATTTCTTCCTCACTCACAAGGACTATTTCGGTTACTAATTCTTTCACAACTTCAAATGTTAACTTTCCAGGAACTTTTACTGAACAACCATCTGCCATTGTTGGGGCAACATAATTACTTACTATTTCACCTGCGTCTATTGATGCTTTCATTCCATGAACATTTTCAGCTTGTACACCTATAATGTTGATTGAAGGGTTAAATGATTTTAATGCAACAGAAATTCCAGATATAAGTCCACCACCACCAATTGGGACAATTACAGTATCAACATCCCAGAGATCATCTAAAATTTCGATACCAATCGTTCCTTGACCAGCCATAATATAAGGATCGTCATAAGGATGTATGAAAGTTTCTCCAGTTTCCTCTCGTACTTTAGCGCAATAGTCTTTGGCATCATCAAATGTTTCACCGTATAAAATGATATTTGAACCGTATCCTTCTGTTGCTTGAACCTTTGCTTTTGGAGCAGATGAAGGCATTATGATTTTACTTTTAATATGTAATAGCTTAGATGATAATGCGACACCTTGTGCATGATTACCCGCTGAACATGCGATAATTCCTTTACTTCTCTCTTCCTCTGTTAAATGTGAAATCTTATTAAATGCTCCGCGAAATTTAAATGAGCCTGTTAATTGCATATTTTCAAGCTTTAAATAAATTTCCCCATCTGACTTAGAAGTTAAATAAAATGATTTTACTAAAGGAGTTTTTCGAACTTTGCCTTCTAAAAGTTCATAGGCTGTTTTAATATCTTTAATCGTTAAAGGTAATAACATATTTTCTAAATTATTCATATTCCAACATCCTTTTTTATCGGCATTTCAATTTATCATTCTCGATACTTGATAAAATAAGTTTGTGTCAAAATACTTAACAAAATACCAAAAACAGGGATAAGGAAAGGAAGGAGAAAAAAAAGAAGGAGACAATTGTCTCCTTCTTTTTTAATTATGCTTGAGCTACGTTTAACTTTGCAGCTAATTTACTTAGCATATCTTCAGACATACGATCTAAATCAAATTTTGGATCGAAGCCCCACTCTTGTTTTGCTGCTGAAGAGTCAATTGAATTTGGCCATGAATTAGCAATTCCTTGACGAATTGGATCAATGTCAAAATCTAAAGTAAACTCAGGAACGAATTTACGAATCGATGCTGCAATTTGAGTTGGTTCAAATGACATCGCAGAAATATTAAATGCATTGCGATGTACTAGTTTTGATGAATCAGCTTCCATTAATTTAATAATAGCATCAATTGCATCAGGCATATACATCATATCCATATAGGTTCCTTCACCAATAAATGATGTATATTTCTTATTTTTTAATGCTTCATAATAAATGTCTACAGCGTAATCAGTTGTTCCTCCACCAGGTACTGTATCATAAGAGATTAAACCAGGGAAACGAACTCCACGAGTATCTACGCCAAATTTTTCAAAGTAGTAATCACATAATAATTCTCCAGCTACTTTCGTAACTCCGTACATTGTAGTTGGTCGTTGGATCGTATCTTGTGGCGTGTTATCTTTTGGAGTAGCAGGACCAAAAGCACCAATTGAACTTGGCGTAAAGAATTTTAAGCTTAATTCTCTAGCAACTTCAAGTGCATTAACTAATCCACCCATATTTAAATCCCATGCTAAAGTAGGTTTAGCTTCAGCAACAGCTGATAATAGAGCAGCTAAATGAATGAATGTATCAACTTCATATTTTTTAGCAATCTCTAACATTTTTTCTTTATCCATTACATCTAAAATTTCAAAATGACCAGTTTCTAAAATTGGGCTTCCTTCAAGACGGCGAATATCTGTCGCAACAACATTTTCAATCCCGTATTCACTTCTAAGACGCATAGTTAATTCTGAACCGATTTGTCCAAAACAACCAGTAATTAATATTTTCTTCATTCCTTAGTCCACCTTATAGTATTAATCAATCGAATGTAGTATTTTATATTATTTAATAACTTTTAATTCGCGACCTACTTTTTCATAAATAGCTAAAACTTCATCTAGCATTTCCTTAGTATGCGCTGCTGTTGGCATATTACGAATACGACCAGTTCCAAGTGGTACTGTTGGGAATACGATTGACTTCGCATAAACGCCTTCTTCGTATAGACGTTTAGAAAATTCTTGTGTAAGATTTTCGTCACCGATAATACATGGAGTAATTGGTGTTTCAGAGTTACCGATATTAAATCCTAATTTTGATAATCCTGCTTTTAAGTAGTCTCCATTTTCCCATAGCGTTTCGATTTTTTCTGGTTCTTCAGACATAATACGAATTGCTTCAATACACGCTGCAGCACTTGCTGGTGTTAATGATGTAGAGAATAAGAATGGACGTGCACGAACTTTTAACCAATCGATTAATTGTTGTGAACCTGCTACATATCCTCCAACTACACCAACTGCTTTAGAAAGTGTTCCAATTTGGAAGTCAATTTTATCAGATAATCCGAAATGCTTAACTGTTCCAGCACCTTTACCCATAACACCTGAACCATGAGCGTCATCGATGTAAGTTATTAAGCCAAACTCTTCAGCAATTTTTACGATTTCAGGAATATTTGCTACGTCGCCATCCATTGAAAAAACGCCATCAGCTATATACATAACTTTTTCATATAAGCCATTTGTTGTAGTTTCTTTTGCTTTTTCACGTAAATCATCCATATCTTGATGTTTTACACGAATAATTTTTGCACCTGAAAGTCTGCAACCATCAATGATTGAAGCATGGTTTAATTCATCAGATAAAATCGCATCTTTTTTCGTCATAACTGCAGAAATAGCACCCATATTACAATTAAAACCAGATTGGAATGCAATAGCAGCCTCAGTATGCTTAAATTCAGCAATTGCCTTTTCAAGTTGATCGTGGATATCCATCGTTCCGTTGATTGTACGTACAGCTCCAGCACCTACACCGTATTTTTCAGTTGCTTCAAAAGCAGCTTTCTTTAAACGCGGATGAGTTGCAAAACCTAAATAGTTATTTGAAGATAAATTTATAAACTGTTTGCCACTAATTTGAATAGTAGCCTCGTTAGAACCTTCTAAAGAGTTAATCTCATTATAGAGCCCTTTCTCTTTTAACTCAGCTAACTGTGGAGTTAAAAATGCTTCTAATGTCTTACTTGACATAAATACCAGCTCCTTAATTATCTTTAATTATCATTTAAAAGGAGTAAGCCCCCAACTTTTATATTTACTACTTATTATTAAATAAATATAAAAAATTATCGTTTTATTATTTTCCATTTTTGTGAGTTTAAAGAAATATGTATAGTTCACAAATCGTTAATTTGAGGCTTTCCGAATACAATTATAAATCGGTTACAAAGCATTAGGAATACTTTTATACAAAATTTATTTGAAAAAGGTTGAATTTAAATTATTATAAAAATTCATATAATTCCAATATTATACGTTTTGTTTTTTTAGTAAAACATATAAGGAGATTTAAGACCATTACCAAAAAGAAAAAAGACCACAATTTGTGGCCTAATGGTAATGAAAAATAAGCTTATCAATTAATAATCAATTTTTCATAAAGGCAGTAATATGTTATTGATTTCCATTACAAGACTCTTAGACCACAATGTTGACTAATAGTTAAATTTACTTTTTTACAATACTAAAAGTAATTAAATTTCATAATCGCTCAAATTAAGCTCTTATTTGTGTTCCAACACTTTGTCTAGCTTTCTTTTCAGTCATTAAGTATTGTGACAAAACAAATGTTATGATTAAAGAAATAATAACGGGAATTGATCCCATCCAAGTAATTGAACTAATGGATATTTGACTAACTGCAATTCCTCCGATTGCTGCGCCAAAAGCGAAGCCCAATTGCATCATCGATTGGTTTAATCCTAATAAAACATCGGATGATTTTGGTGAAATCGTAGCTAAGTTGAATTGTTGTGTTGCTCCTGATGACCAACCAGCAAATGACCATAATGTAAGAATAATGATGACAGTATTAATTGAACTAGTTATAAAAGTTAATAAAATGATTGATAAAATATTAAGTACAAGTCCTCGTTTTAAAGTAAGTGTAATCCCCCACTTGTCTGCACTAAATCCACCGAACTTGGATCCAATTAAACTTGCTATTCCTAGGATTAGTAAAGCGAAACTTAAAACGTGATCGCTCATTCCAGTAGTTTGAACAAGATAAGGTGATAAATAAGTAAAAACAATTCCGTACCCGCTCATTAAGAAAAACGTAATTGATAAAGCTAATGCAATTTTTGGTTGTTTAAACATTCCAATTTGTTGTAGTAATGGAATCGGTTGATCACCGTGAGTTTTTGGGATTGTTTTAATAATAACTACTAAAGCAAGTAGTACAAATATTGCAACTCCAAGAAAGACTAATTTCCAATCATATGCAGATGCAACAAATCTCCCGATTGGAACACCTATAATTAATGAAGCTGTAAACCCCATGACAACTGTTGCAATGGAACTTGCCTTTTTATTTGGTTGTGCAATTTTAGCTGCTAAGCTTAGTACTGTTACAACAGTAACACCAGCACTTAAAGCCATAACGATGCGTGCAACCATAAATAAACTGTAACCTGGTGCGATCACTGCCATTAAATTTCCTACTATAAATACGCTTAAAGAAAATAAAAGTAACTTTCGTCGTTCCATTTTTGCAAATAACGCCATTAAGATTGGTGTACCGATTGCATAGATTAATGAATAGACAGTAATTAATTGACCTGCAGCTTCAATGGATATACCTAGTTGATTTGCTATTTTATCTAAAATACCAGATATAACGTACTGTGAAGTTCCAACTAAAAAACTAATCATTGCTAAAATATAAATTTTCCCATTAGTAGACATAATATAATTCCTCTCGAATTAATTTCGTATTTCTATAAATACCGAAATAAAGATTTTTAGAAAAGGAAGCTACTAATAAGCTTCCTTTTTATTTACAAAAATTAGATTAAACTATTTAGATGCTTTTTAGCATCATATTCTTCAATTTCTTCGCCATTTTTCAAACGGTGTAAAAGATCTGGATTAGAAATTAAAGGACGGCCGAACGCAACAACATCAATCGTTCCTTCTTCAATAGCTTTTTCTGCCATTTCAGGATCTATTGTTCCTACTCCAACAATCGCTCCATCCCAGTATTTTCGTACAAGTTGATGCATCGTTTTACCATCAGCAAGTACACGATCAAATTGCATAATTGATGGGTGTAATAAAGTTGCACCAACTTCTTTGAATGCTTCAATAAACGTGCGAATAGCGTATTCAGGATCCTCCCACATATATCCTGGAATATCAGCTTTATGTGCAGAAAAGCGAATCATCGTTCTCTCAGTACCAATTGCTTCGATAACTACTTTTATAACTTCTTTCATAAATGTTAATCTTTGTGGAAGATCCCCACCATATTGATCGGTACGATTATTTGTAATATCAGAGTTAAATTGATCGATTAAGTATCCGTGCGCAGCATGAATTTCAACACCATCAAAGCCCGCTTCAATTGCATTTTTAGCTGCTTGAGCATATTGATTAATTACTTCTTTAATATCCTCTAACGTCATCGCTTCAGGAATATCATATGGCTTACGATATCGAGACACTAAACCTTCTGCACGAATTGCTGAAGGTGCTTGTGGTGGCATGTTTCCAGCTAGCTCGTGATGAGATAGGCGTCCTACGTGCCAGATTTGTGAAATCATTGTCCCTCCTTCTTTATGAACAGCATCTGTTACCTTTTTCCAAGCATTAATTTGCTCCTTAGAATAAATACCTGGAACACCAGGGTAACCTTTACCGCGTGGACTAATAACAGTACCTTCAGAAATAATTAATCCAACTCCATCAGCAGCTCGTTTACGATAATATTCAACAACTTCATCTCCAACTACACCAGTTTCATCATCTGCAAAGCATCTTGTCAATGGGGCCATTGCTGTACGACTTTGTAAATTCCAAGCACCTATTTTAACAGATTCAAAAAGCTTACTTTCTGAACCATTTTGTAATTTTCCCCAACTAGTTTTTTCTTTACTTTCTAAACTCATATTCAGTTCCCCCTATTATTATTCGGTATTTCTATAAATACTGAAATAATAAATAAAATTTTACCGCTTTATTTTTAAAGTAAAGCGGGTGCATATTTTTCCAAAACTTCTCTTTGTAAACTATAGTATCTGAAGGTACCTTCTTTGCGGACAGTAAGTAAGCCGCAATCAAGTAATGGTTTTAAATGATGTGTCAATGTAGAATTCGCCGATACCTTTATTTGATTCTTCATTTCAAGACAAGCTAATTCCGATTGCTTAGCAAGTACTTTTACAATTTGCAATCGAGTTGATTCTCCTAATGCTTTATATACCTTTACTGCAATATCATCGTTCACCACTATGACCTCCTTTCAAAGACCAGCTCTTATTTCAGTATTTCTAGAAATATTGTATTTTAATGTATTCGTAAAGTCAAGATTGGTGATTTCTTTTTTTAAGAGATATACATTTGTGTGAAATGCGAACAAAATATGAACTTTGTTGATAAAGTTGTGAACTTTATTGATATACTGCTGATTTTTGTTGATATATGGTTACTTTTTGTTGATATGCTACTTACTTTTATTAATATTTGGCATAAATCACTGACTTTCGGGCGTATTACATATTCTTTGCGATATTTTTTCATAACTCACAAATATTTACGCTTATTTCATAATCTTTTTATGTAAGTAAAAGATATTCTTCCGTAAACAACTAATATTTGTTCGTAATCAGTTAAACTTTTAATATCTAAAATACAAAATTCCACAAGGATTTTACCTTGTGGAATTTTTCACTAATTGGCCAATTCGTTTAAATAAGTAGATTAAATAAAGTAGGGTTGTTATTGATTTCCATGAATTGAATTTCATGACAAATCATTCGCTCAATCAACGCTTTATAATCCGATTTGTTTGCTAATTCAATCCCGACTAATGCTGGGCCATTGTCCTTATTGTTTTTCTTAGTGTATTCGAATCTAGTAATATCATCATTTGGCCCCAATACTTTATCAAGGAACTCACGTAAAGCACCAGAACGTTGTGGGAAGTTGATGATGAAATAGTGCTTTAATCCTTCATGAATTAAAGATCTTTCTTTAATTTCTTGAAGTCGGTCAATATCATTATTTCCTCCAGAGACAATACAAACGACGTTTTTACCTTTTATTTCATCTTTAAATAATTCTAAAGCTGATATGGACATTGCCCCAGCAGGCTCAGCAATGATCGCATTTTTATTATAAAGCTCTAATATAGTTGTACAAATCTCACCTTCTGGAATAGCAACAACTTGATCGAGTACTTCCCGACAAATTTCATAAGTTAAATAGCCAACTTGGCCGACCGCTGCCCCATCAACAAACTTTTCAATAGAAGGTAATGATACAACTCTTCCATTTGCAATTGATTCTGCCATTGAAGCCGCACCCATTGGTTCAACTCCAATTACTTTCGTTGATGGACTAATTCCTTTTATGTATGTGCCAACTCCAGAGCTTAATCCACCGCCGCCGATCGCAACGAATAAATAATCTACTGGACGATCAATTTCATTTAATATTTCAACAGCTACTGTACCTTGGCCTGCAATAACATCTGGATCATCAAATGGATGAATGAATGTCATTTGATTTTCATTACAATAAGTTTGAGCATTTTGATGAGCAATATCAAATGTATCACCGATTAAAATAACTTCAACAAATGGACCCCCGAAGAATTTCACTTGAGATACTTTTTGATTTGGTGTAGTTGAAGGCATAAATATCTTCGCATACACCTGTAATTCATTACATGTATATGCTACCCCTTGAGCATGATTGCCCGCACTAGCACATACAACTCCTTTTTGTCTTTCATCATAAGACAAATTGCTAATTTTGTAATATGCACCTCTAAGTTTAAATGAACGGATTATTTGTAAATCCTCTCGTTTTAAAAATACGTTACAATCATATTTTTCACTTAGCATCGTACTAATCTGCAAAGGTGTCTTGTTCGTAACTTCTTTCAAAGTATTATAGGCAACTAAAATATCCTCGATTTTAACAGTACTTTTTACTTTCTCCATATGACTACCTACCCTTTGCAATTTTTTATATAAATTTCATTATAGTAAAATTCATCTAATAAATAAACAGAAAATTCAATATTTTAATTAAAGTTTTATGTCTTTTTACATTTTTGCAGAATTTATCGTTAATTTATCTTTCGTTCTATTTAGAATTAATACATTAGTTATCATTTTAAGTAGAATATGCTATGATTTTTATATTAAATAAATAGATAATAGGTGATTTATAAATATGGAAAATCAATCTTTATTATTAATTGATGGCTTTAACTTATTAAGTAGAGGTTATTTTGCAACTTCTTATGGCAGAAGTGATGAGCAGCTTTCTAAAACGAAAGATGGAGTTTATATAAATGCATTAAGAGTATTTATCCCAAAGCTATTTAACTTAATTAAAGAACATGAAATTACTCATCTAGCAGTTACTTGGGATGTAAAGCGTGAAGAAACTGATCGTCGAACTAAATATGATTTTTATAAAGCGACTCGTGGAGAACTACCATCGCCACTTATTGAACAATTTTTCACTTTAAAAACAGCACTAGAAGAAATCGGCATTGCTCAACTGGAAATGGCACCTTACGAAGCAGATGACTTAATGGGTACTTTATCAAATAATTGGTCTAATTCTGTTAAAAATAAATGCTATATTTATAGTAATGATCGAGACCTGCTACAATTAATTAATGAGCATACTTCTCAAATCATTGCCCAAAAAACGGGAGAAATCGTTTATTCTTTAGAACACTTTAGTAATGATTATGGAATCCATCCGAAACAATGGGTTGATGTAAAAGCATTATTAGGTGACTCTAGCGATAATATTCCTGGTTGCCCTGGAGTTGGAGAGAAATCGGCAATTCCATTAATTCAAATTTATAACACAGTTGAAGAATTGTATGAAAATATGGATAATCTTGACGCTAAATTTAATCGCTACAAAAAGAAATTAGAAGCTGGGAAAGACTCAACTTTTATTAGCAAAGAGCTATCTGCGATTACAATTGATATTCCTCATTTTGCAGAGTATACATTTGATGACTTAGAAATTAAGATTGATGAGGAAAAATTATCACTTAAGCTTGAAGAATTAGAAATTCGTGTAAAACGATAATATGACTATTTAAATAGTAAGTAAAAAAGAACACTATATATCTATGTAAGCCTTTCTCTTTTGGAAGACCCGCAGCTATAAAAGCAAGTATACTAACAATACAAAAAGCAGTGGAATTCAAATACGAATTCGCACTGCTTTTTATGTTCTCATAACTTCTTTGTTCTAAGCTATTTCTTATCTAACTAATTCATGCGTTAGTTGAATAAAAAATTGGTATTAATAAGATTATTTTAGATTTATTAACTTACTAATTAACATTTCACGGATATTTTCTTTTTCATTTGAAATAGAAAAGTATTTTTCTAACAACTCTAATCCTTTTTCAACATTACCTCCCTTTGCTTCAAGAAAAGCAAGCACATAGAATGGACTAGGATATATGAAATAAACATCATCACTTTTCATATTTTGAATTGCAATCTTTCTCGCGTCTTCGAGTGAATGTATAGAATTCAAACTTTTTTCAATACGTTTGATGTCTGCTTTAATAGCTTTTGTAATAGATTGCTTTACATCATCTTCTACCCACTGTGAAATAATCGTACTTCTTCCACTAAATGTAAGAAGCGCTCTAGAACTTTTTTCCGTTCGAAAGTATCGGAGTTTGTTCCCAGATACAAGTGGAATAAAATCGAGACACAGCCCATACGAAAAACTCCCCATGCCCCCCTTTGAAGGAACATATTGAAAAACTTTCCTAATTCCATTCTTGTTTTCCCCAACCCAGTAAAATTCCCCTCTCCATTTTAACTCTAATGGTAAAAGATAGGGGGTAACAATATCATTTAATAACTCTTTTAATTTATCACCTTGTATTAAAACACCTATTTTTCTTTCACCCTTATCTTTATTAAATTGTTATAATAGATTATTCCTTTATTTTAACATTTCCTTCTTCAACTTTAATGCCAAATAGTAAATAGAAGCCGTTCATTTTAATCCTCTTTGGTACGTAACTAACGCATCCGTTTAATAACAAAGTAATTTATAAACCAGAGTATAGGTTTTATTCTTGGTGTTCTGGATGTTTATGTTGTTTACAACCAAACAAATAACAGGAGCCTGTTGATGCTGGTTCAAAAGTAATTAAAGGTTTATGTCCAGATATAATTAATTCGACCATATTCTCATATGTTGCTTTCTCTTCATTTAAATGTTTAATATATTCTGCTTTATCATTTTCTGTCCAATTTTCTTCAATTGATTCTTCGGTAGCATCTTGAATTTCCTCAATTTTTTCTTTAATAGATTCATTGATAACTTCATTTATACGGGTAATATTATTGGCTTTAAAAAGTGAGTAAATAAATCTACTTATCCAATATGGGCCTTTTGAGTATTCTAGCCATCCTTTTTCAAAATAATGTACAGCTTCTTCATAACATTCTAGTTCAAGATATAATTCAGCAAGTTCAACTACTCCATCAAAATCATCAGCTTCTTCATCAAATTCTTTTAATTTTTCTTTAGCTTCGGATTTTCTTCCAAGTTCAATTAAACATTTCACGTAGCAGTACAACATATGATCTGAATTACCAGCAACTTTTAAGAATAATTCAGCAGCTTCTTCTAAGTTTCCTAAATGGTAATTTGTTATCGCATAATTACGCAATGCTTCATAAGATGGTTGAATTGAGATTGACTTTTGTAACATGCATGAAGCGAGTTTCCATTTCTTTTGCCCAATATAAATTTCGCTGATGATATTATATGGAAAATACGAGGAGGGATTTAAAGAAATAGTCTCTTTTATCAATTCGAGAGCTGTATCATCATCCTCTTCCTCATAAAGATAAAACCAAGCGAGGTTATTAAGAGACTGAATATTCCTTGATTCCTTTACTGCTTTCTGAAAAAGTTCAAAGGCTTCCTTATATTCATTTTTTTCAAATAAATCAATGGCCTTTTGATTTGTGTTCAATACCCCTCACTCCAACCTTTTGGAAATTTTATTTAATAATAACATAAAAATGAGCAGCTACTTGCTGCTCATTTTCTTCAACTATTGCATGCGTTAGTTGGATAAGTTATTAAACTTTTTCGTTTGCTACAACATTATATGTTCCTTTTTTTAGTGCCTTACGATTAATCATTGAAGTCAAAAGAATAAAAAAATTAAAGAATATCGTAAGAAAAGTAAAAACCCAAGGTAGATTTGTAATTGTCTGTGTTCCTTGAGTTGTAATTATATTTGTTGAAAACAGATTTTGACTAATCCCCTTAATCGTTGCATTATTATCTTTTATAGCATATAAAGCATTAGCAATATTGTTCTGATATGATAAAAATGAAAAAGCTATCCAAATTAAATTATTGATATTACCCCAAATTAAACGATTCCTTAGCTTATTATTCAAAATTACTTATCTCCTTATTATTTAATTTCATAATACATTTAAAACCATGTTCTTCTTAATAAGTAAATAGGCGAATTTTCTAGCAAACTCCAATTATACACTTTAAATCCTAAGGCAACTAAACTGCCAATTAGTTGCATAAGAAATGATAAAATTTGTTCCCATTGAACTTTTTGGGTTTAAGAAATTTCATTTAGTTAATTCTGCTTAATTACGTATTACGTAATTGAAATGGCATATGAAATCGGACATGAAAAAGCGATTATCTAAATAAAATTAGGCAGTTGTTAACAGTTTTGCGATTATAACTGCGATTTATATTCTAATTATCTGCTTAAACCCTATTATATCAATAAAAAAGCAGAGAGAATCAACGCGTTAACCCCTCTGCTAATATGTATACTTTTATACCTGTTTTTTAACCTGCGGGTACTCTGAAAGAGAACTTCTTAATATCTATGTAGTGTTCTTTTTAAAATAAAAGCTCTGTTTAATTAAAATGTTGATTTTTGAACTATTAGAGGTCTCATATACAACTAACACATGCATAGCTATATAAGAAAAAACTTTATCTAAACAAAATTGACTGAAGATAAACAATTAATACATCAATAAATCGGGGTTACAAAAAAAAGAGTTCCGATTGTGAACAACAATGAAACATAAAACGAAAATGGTAAATTTACAATTTCTGTTTTATGATCGATTACTGCAGATATACCTGTTTTTCCTTGTACTGTTGATTTATCTAATCTACCTATGAGTCCATCGCCATTTAAATTAAAAAATACGATATTGGCCGTAATGAATAAAGAACTAACAAAAACCCAATCAATCCATTTTGAACCCATTAAAAAAGAAAGTCCAAATGGTGTACTAATTAAAACAACAAAAGTAATAATGAATGAGAACAGTTTTTTATTTATTTTCACTTTTACATCCTCTTTCTCGATATTTTAATAACCTCATTTAATTTCAATAAATGTAATTATTTACCAATTTATTCGATATAAAAGAAAAAATTCCTTCCAATGTTTTATTGAACGGGATAATTTGCCTCTACACAAATTCACTTCAAAAAAATGAGCCACGATAGTGACTCACGACCTTGAACTATGCGTTCGTTAATAAAATAAGAAAATCAACAGTCAGTTTAAACAGAGGAAAATAAAAAAAGAATGTTTATTTTGAATCCTCTTTCCACAAGCGTTCGTAAACAAATTCGTTATTTTTAAACTTCAATTGAAATACATCCGGGTTACTTAAACTCTTCCAATTCTCAAATCCAAACTCGTCGTTAAAATGCTTTAAAATTAAAGACATTAAATTTCCATGCGTTACAACAATTGTACTTTGATGTTCACTATTGATGATTTCGTCAATAACACTTATTGCACGATAAGTAGCTTCTTGACTTGATTCTCCTCCATCAAACTTCAATTCCATATCTTCAAATGTTGTTTTTAATTTTTCTAACCAATCTGGTAAATCTCGTGAGCTTAGCTTGCGTTCTGATAAACTTTCATTGATTACAATATCGATCTTCTTTTCTTTACTTGTTGGTTCGATTGATTGAATCGCACGAGAAAAAGGACTGGAGATTATTTGATCAATCTTTATCCTTGAGAAAAATTTTGCTAAATCATTTGCCTGTTGAATTCCTCTTTCTGTTAGTTCAGACTCAACAGGTTGCCCTTTTGCTTCACAGTGCCTAATTATGTAAATTTCTTTTTCCATTTAGTTAAACCTTCTAACCGCTTTGATTAACAATTCTGCCTGTCTAATGCTTTCTTTTAAGTATATGGGGGCTTTAGGATCTGCAAAAATTTCGTCTGAAGTTAACCACAATACTGATTCTACTTCATCAGAACATTTGGCAAAAGCTTCTCCCGAATCATATTCGCAAACAAATACAATATCGATCACATGCTCCCCTTTATCTGTTACAAATGAAGTATTTCGAACGTATTTCATTTCGTCTTTAATTTCTAATCCAACTTCCTCCATCATTTCACGTTTAATGGTTCTTTCTAAAATATCCGAGGAATTTCCTTCCAATTCTGCTTTGCCCCCAACAAGTGAAAGTAATCCTCCTGCATGTTCCTCTTTTTTACTTCTTTCGATAATTAGCCATTTTCCATTTTTTTGTATTGCACCTTCTACATTAACTATAAACATAGTTTCCACCTTAATTATTTAATAA